>CAZXLI010000430.1:0-4315 GCA_964641795.1 uncultured Bordetella sp.
GGCGCTGATCGACCGCATCCTCGACTTCTCCAAGATCGAGGCCGGCAAGCTCGAGCTCGAACAACGGCCGTTCCTGCTGGACGACCTGCTGCAGCGGGTGGACAGCATCGCCGGCCAGCTGGCGCGCCAGAAGGGCCTGCGCTTCACGCTGGAGGCTGCGCCCGAGGTGCCGCGCGCGCTGCGCGGCGATGCGCAGCGGCTGCAGCAGGTGCTGGTGAACCTGTGCAACAACGCGGTGAAGTTCACCGCCGACGGCGAGGTGGCCACCCGCATCACGCTGCAGTCGGCACAGTCCGGCCGCTGCACGCTGCACTTCGTGGTGCGCGACAGCGGCATCGGCATGACGCCCGAACAGCTCGGCCGCCTGTTCCAGCCCTTCATGCAGGCCGATGCCTCGACCACCCGGCAGTTCGGCGGCACCGGCCTGGGCCTGGCCATCAGCCGCCAGCTGGTGGCGCTGATGGGCGGCGAGATCGGCGTGCGCAGCACGGCCGGCCGGGGCAGCGAGTTCAGCTTCACCGTGCAGCTGGACCTGGCCGAGGGTGACGAGGCCAAGGCGCCGCAGCCGGTGATAACCCGTGACGCGAGCGGCAGCCTGCAGGGCCGGCACGTTCTGCTGGTGGAGGACAACGAACTGAACCAGCTGGTCGCCGCCGAGCTGCTGCGCGGCGATGCCGGCATGCAGGTGACGGTGGCCGGCAGCGGCGCGCAGGCGCTGCAGCTGCTGCAGCAACAGCGCCCCGACGCGGTGCTGATGGACCTGCAGATGCCCGGCATGGACGGGCTGGAGGTGACGCGCCGCATCCGCGGCGATGCGCGCCTGGCCGCGCTGCCGGTGATCGCGATGACGGCCAATGCCTCGCTGGCCGACCGCGAGCGCTGCCTGGCCGCCGGCATGAACGACTACCTGACCAAGCCCTTCGACCCGGACGACCTGTTCACGGTGCTGGCGCGCACGCTCGGCGCGGCGCCGCCGCGCGCGATGCCGCGGCTGGCCGGGCTGACCAGCGCGGCGGCGGCCGAGGGCAGCATCTCGTTCACGCTGGGGCTGGACCGCTGCCTCGGCAAGCCCGAACTGCACGACCGCATCCTGCGCCGCTTCATCGAGACCCGCGCCAGCCTGCCCGAGGAGATCCGCGCCGCGCTGGCCGCCGGCCAGACCACGCAGGCGGTGCTGGTCGCGCACACGCTGGTGTCCACCGCCGGCACCATCGGCGCCATGCCCTTGTCGGCGATGGCGCGTGCGCTGCAGCTGGCCATCGAGCAGCAACAGGCCGATCGCGTGCCGGCGCTGCTCGACGCACTGGCGCGCGAGCATGGCATTGTGCTCAGCGCGATCCGTGCGCACCTGGCGGCCGGCGTGCCGCAGGCCGTGGCGAAGTGATTAAATGGCCGACGTGACCGACGACGACAACAGCAGTACGCCCCCGCGTTCCTATTCCACCGCCGAAGTGGCGCGCCGGCTGGGCGTTTCGGTGCCCACGGTGCAGCGCTGGGTCGACCAGGGGCACCTGAAAGCCTGGAAGACCGTGGGCGGCCACCGCCGGCTCGACGCCGAAAGCACCGACCGCTTCATCGCGCGCCAGACCAGCGCCGGCGGCGCCGCGCCCGAAGGCAGCGGCGGCGAGGCGCGGCCGCTCTCGGTGCTGCTGGTGGACGACAACGCCGACGACCGCGACCTGATGGGCACGCTGGTCGAGGCCGCGATCCCCGGCGCCAGCATCGGCCATGCCGAGAACGGCTTCGAGGCCCTGGTGGCCATCGGCCAGTCGGCGCCGGATGTGGTGATCACCGACATCATGATGCCGAACATGAACGGCTTCGAGATGCTGTGCCACCTGGCCAACGACAGCGCGGTGCGGCCCCGGCTGATCGTCGCGGTCAGCGGCCTGCCGCCGGAGCGGCTGGCCGCTTTGGGCGAGTGGCCGCTGGCGGTGAAGGTGGTCAGCAAGCCGATCGACCCGCGGCTGTTCATCGACACCGTGCGCGCCGGCGCCGCGGCGCTGCGCTGAATCAACCCGCGCCGCGCTGGCGTATCCAGGCCGCCACGTCGGCCAGGATGCCGCCGATGTCGGCCTGCAGCCGCTCAAAATTGGCGTTAGGTTCGCGGCTCGGCTCGTGCATGTACAGCGCGCGGTTCACCTCGATCTGCAGGCTGTGCCGCGCCTGCGCCGGCTGGCCGTGCAGCCGCACCAGCTCCTGGCCGGCATACGGGTCGTTCACCGCCACCCGGTAGCCGCGCGCCTGCATCGCGCCGCGCACCGCGTCGACGAACCCGGGCGCGCAGGTGCGGCCGTTCAGGTCGCCCAGCACGAAGTCGGCCAGCGGCCCGCGGCCCGTCAGGCCCAGGCGCTCGTAGGCATTGCTGGGCATCGAATGCAGGTTCAGGTGCCAGCAGTGGCCGAAGCGCTGCAGCGCGGCATCGCAGGCCTGCTGCAGCGCCTGGTGGTAGGGCCGCCAGCACAGGTCGATGCGGCGCTGCAGCTCGGCCACGCCCAGGCGCCGCCGGTAGATCGGCTCGCCGGTGGGCGTCAGCTGCCACACCAGGCCCATGCCCAGGTCGCGGGTGCGCTGCGTGGGCTGCAGCGGCTCGGGCCAGGGCTCGGCCAGCAGCGCCGGGTCGAGGTCGCTCAGCGCGCGGTTCGGGTCGATGTAGGTGCGCGGAAACTGCGCGTGGATCAGCGTCGCACCGAGCTCGGGCGCTCGCGACCACAGCCGCTCGATGTGCGTGTCCTCGCCCTTGCGCAGCAGCTCGGGCGCCACCGCGAAGCCGTAGTCCGACGGATAGCGGGTGCCGCTGTGCGGTGAGTCGCAGACCAGCGGCAGCGCCAGCGCCGCAGCGCCGGGCAGCACGCCGACCCAGGGGCGGCCATCGTCGAGGGCGGCCGTGTCGGGCAGCTTCATTCGTGTCCGCCCTGCCGCCCGAAGGACACGAAGTCCCCCCTTGGGCGGGCGAACGCAGTGAGCTCGGGACTTGCCATCGCCGGATTCCAGCATGAAAAGCCGACACGGCCGACAGCGCAACCGCCGCACAAGTCCTCCGACTGCCAATCAGATTTGAGTGAATTGTGTGTTTCATTTCTTTTGATTGGACGCCCGCCGGCTGCCGAATACTGTGAACTCGACTGTCTTCACCCACTTGACCTTCGCAGGGAGCTTCCGATGTCACTGTTCTCGAACCTGAAGATCGGTGCCCGCCTGGGCCTGGGCTTCGCCACCGTGCTGGTACTGACACTGACGCTGGGCGTCATCGCGATCAACCGACTCGCGGCGACCAATGACGCCGCCGCCGACCTGGCCACCAACTGGCTCGTCGCGACCCGCGCGCTGGGGGAGTACAACGGCGCGCTGAATGGCCAACGGCGGGCCGAGTCGGCCTCGCTGATGGACAGCTCGGCCGACGCGGTCGGCGCCGAGGTCAAGCGCATGAAGGATGCGGCACTCGAGGCCGGCAAAGCCTGGCAACGCTACGAGGCGACGGTCACCACCGATGAAGAGCGCAAGATCGCCGACGCGATCCGCGAGGCCGAGCGCCGCTACGTCGCGCAGCAGGCGCGCGTCATCGAACTGGCCACGCAGGGCGACCGCAACGGCGGCATCGCGCTCTACAAGGGCGAGAGCCGCAAGGCGTATGCCGAGTTGATGGCCGCGGTGAGCCGCGATGTCGAATTCCAGACCGTGAACGGCGATGCGGCCTACCTGGCCTCGCAGCGCAGCTACGAGCGCACGCGCTGGCTGATGGCCGGCCTGCTGGTGCTGGCGCTGACCGCCGGTACCACGCTGGCCTGGACCATCACGCGCTCGGTCACCGACCCGATCCGCCAGGCGGTGCAGGTGGCCGAGACCGTTGCCGCCGGCGACCTGCGCACGCAGCCGGCCACGGCCCGGCGCGATGAAGCAGGCCAGTTGCTGGCCGCGCTGCAACGCATGACCGAGAACCTGGCCCGCATCGTCGCCGGCGTGCGCGGCAATGCCGACAGCGTGGCCACCGCCAGCGGCCAGATCGCACAGGGCAATGCCGACCTGAGCCAGCGCACCGAAGAGCAGGCCAGCAACCTGCAGCAGACCGCGGCTTCAATGGAGCAACTGACCGCCACGGTGAACCAGAACGCCGACACCGCGCGCCAGGCCGCGCAGCTGGCCGCGCAGGCCGCCAGCGTGGCCACCCAGGGCGGCGAAGTGGTGGGCCAGGTGGTGGCGACGATGCAGGACATCAGCGACAGCTCGCGCCGCATTGCCGACATCATCGGCACGATCGACGGCATCGCGTTCCAGACCAACATCCTGGCGCTGAACGCCGCGGTGGAAGCCGCGC
>CAZXLI010000431.1:0-4289 GCA_964641795.1 uncultured Bordetella sp.
CCGGATCGTCCAGCTTCGCAGCCAGCGCCTTGTGGCCCATCTCCTCGACCACGATCATCGCGGTCTCCTGGTCGAGCTGCTGGTTGATCGTGACCATCTGGCCCAGCTTCATCAGCTGCTTGATCACCTCGCTGGCCTTGACCGACATCTTGTGCGCCAGGTCGGCCACGCTGATGGTTTCAGGCACATGCACTTCCTGCACCACCGGTTCCGACGGTGCGTTGAACGACGGCGAATCGTCACCACGGTCACCGCGGCGGCCGCCACGCGGCGCACGCCAGCCGGCGCGACCGGCGCCAGAGTCGCTGCGACCCTTCAACGCGGCGCGCTTCTTGGCCGCATCGTCGGCCCAGCTCGACGACAGCTTCTCGGACTTGACCGACTTCTTGTCGCCCGGCTTCGCGGCGCCGGCCCCCGGCGCAGCCGCGCCCGGCCCGGTGCCCGCCTTGGGCTTGTGGATGGTGCCGGTGATGCCTTCCTTGGCGGCCGCGGGCTTGGCCTCTTCGGGCTTCTTCGCGGTCAGCACCTTCTTCGGCGCGTTCATCATCGCGCGGATCGCGGCGGCCTCGGACTCGGCGGCCTTGCGGCGCTTTTCCAGGTCGGCCAGACGCTGCTTCTCGGCAGCCTCGTCCGTGCCGGCCTTGACCACCCGCAGACCGGACTTGGGCGGCTCCACTGCCGGCGCAGGCGCCGGGGCGGCGGGCGCGGCGGCCGATGGTGCCGGCGCCGGTGCGGGACTGGGCGCGGGCGCCGGCGCAGCGGCAGGGGCGGCACCCGTGGTGCTCGGCTTCGCGGCCTCGGCGGCGGCCTTCTCGATCGCCGCCGCGGCGGCAGCCTTGGCGGCCGCTTCCGCAGCCTCGCGGGCCTTGGCTTCGGCCTCGGCCTTGGCGGCTGCTTCGGCGGCTTCACGCGCCTTGCGTTCTTCCTCCTCGCGCTGGCGCTGGGCCTGCGCAGCGGCAAGCTCCTCGGCCTGGCGGCGCAGCGCCTCGGCTTCGGCCTTGGCCTCTTCCTCGCGGCGCTGCAGTTCCGCCTCGTCGACCGCGGGCGAGCGCGCCTCCTCGGTCGAGCCCGGCACGTCGTCGCGCTTGACGAACACACGCTTCTTGCGCACCTCGACCTGGATCGTGCGGGCCTTGCCGGAGGCATCGGCCTGCTTGATCTCGCTGGTGGACTTGCGCGTCAGCGTGATCTTCTTGCGATCGCCGCCGGCAGTGCCGTGCGAGGTACGCAGGTAGTCGAGCAGACGTTCCTTGTCGGAATCGGTCAGTGCGTCGTCGGGCGACTTCTTCGCGACACCGGCAGACTGCAGCTGCTCGAGCAGCGTCCCGGCAGGACGGTTGAGCTCGGCTGCGAACTGGGCGACGGTCGTCACGGCCATTGGCGGTTTCCTTGCGTGGTCTTCAGGGTGAGGCTGCGGTGCGTTTCAGGGCGGCATTCATGCCGTGAACCAGTGCTCGCGAGCCTTCATGATCAATGCCTTGGCGGCGGCTTCGTCGATCTGTGTCATGTCGACCAGTTCGTCCACTGCCAGGTCGGCGAGGTCGTCGCGCGTGTGCACGCCGCCGTCGGCCAGCTTGCCGATCAGCTCGGGCGACAGGCCGTCCAGGTCGCGCAGGTCCTGCGACACCTCTTCGACCGATTCCTCGTGCGCGATCTCCATCGTCAGCAACGCATCCTTGGCACGGGTGCGCAGCTCGGTGATGGTGTCCTCGTCGAAAGCTTCGATCTCCAGCATCTCGTTCAGCGGCACGTAGGCCACTTCCTCGAGGCTGGTGAAGCCTTCCTCGATCAGGATGTTGGCGACTTCCTCGTCGACATCGAGCTTCTCGACGAAGAGCTTGCGGATCGAGTCGCTCTCGACCGCCTGCTTGGCCTGCGACTCTTCGGCGGTCATGATGTTGATACGCCAGCCGGTCAGCTCGGAGGCCAGCCGCACGTTCTGGCCGCCACGGCCGATCGCGATCGCGAGGTTCTCCTCGTCGACCACCACGTCCATCGCATGCTTCTCTTCGTCGACGACGATCGACTGCACGTTGGCCGGAGCCAGCGCACCGATCACGAACTGGGCCGGATCCTCGGACCACAAGACGATGTCGACCCGCTCGCCGGCGAGTTCGTTGGTGACGGCGTTGACACGCGAGCCCCGAACACCGACGCAGGTACCGATCGGGTCGACGCGCTTGTCGTGCGACACCACGGCGATCTTGGCGCGCGAGCCGGCGTCGCGGGCGCAGCTCTTGATCTCGAGCAGGCCCTGCTCCATCTCGGGCACTTCCTGCGCGAACAGCTCCATCATGAAACCGGGCGCCGAGCGCGACAGCATGATCTGCGGGCCGCGTGCGGTGGGGTCGATGCCGGCGATGAAGGCCCGCACGCGGTCACCCGTGCGCAGGTTCTCCTTCGGGATCATCTCGCTGCGCTTCAGGCGCCCTTCCACGCGGCCGGACTCGACGATGATGTCGCCCTTGTCCAGCCGCTTGACGGTGCCGACGAAGATCTTGTCGCCGCGCGAGAGGAAATCGTTCAGCAGCGTCTCGCGCTCGGCGTCGCGGATCTTCTGCAGGATCACCTGCTTTGCCGCCATGGCGCCGATACGACCGATCGGCACCGATTCGATCGGCTCCTCGATGTGGTCATCGACCTCGATGTCGGAGATCTGCTCCTTGGCCTCGGACAGCAGGATCTCGGAGTCGGGCAGTTGCAGGCCGGCTTCGTCCGGCACCACATGCCAGCGACGGAAGGTCTCGTATTCGCCGGTCTCGCGGTCCACCGAAACGCGGATGTCGACTTCGCCGCCGTGCAGCTTCTTGGTGGCCTGCGCCAGCGCTGCTTCGACGGCGCCGAACACGACATCCCGATCCACGCTCTTCTCGCGCGAGATGGCATCGACCAGCATCAACATTTCGCGGTTCATCAGTTCTGACCTCCGTCGTTCTCCTGGGCCTGGTCTGCTGCGCGGCGACGACCCTTGAAGTCGACCACCGGCACCAGCCGTGCCTCGCGCACTTCATCGAGTGCAAATTCCAAAGCCTGTTCGGGAGCCGCCGGCATGTCGGCCGCGGCCTTCTTGCGGTTCTTTCCTGGCGCCTCGGGCGCCGGCAGCACCAGGCGCCAGCCGCCGTCGTCTCGCGCCTGCAGCAGGCCGCGCCACTTCTTGCGGTTCTGGAAGGCTTCGCGCAGGGTCAGCTCGACTTCGCTGCCGGCAAACCGCTGGTAGTCGGCCGGCTTCTTCAGAGGCCGGTCCAGGCCGGGCGAGGACACTTCGAGGCGCGCATAGTCCATGGCCTCGACCTCGAGCACATACTGCAGTTGCCGGGTGACCAGTTCGCAGTCTTCGACCAGTATCGAGTCGCCGGGACCGGTTTCGTAGGACTGACCGGGCAAACGGTCGATCGTGACACGCAGCAAGCCCCCCGCCGACCGCTCGATGTCGACGAGTTCATAACCCATGCCGGTGACGGTACGCTCGATGGCGGCCTGCCCACTCATTGCTGTTGCGACGAATCCTGCTGCGAAAAGGGAAAGGGAAAAAACACAAATCGCGGTCGAGCAAAAAAAATGGGCTGGATGAATCCGCCCACTTTTGCCCAACAGCGAAAGCGCGAATTGTAGCCCGCAAGAACAATGCCGGCAAGCCTGTGGGGTGGGCGGAAGCCAACGTGCCAGAATCCTGCCCCTCGTCAAATCGGATCGCGACCCATGGGCTTTCTCGCCGGCAAACGACTGCTGATCACCGGAGTGCTGAACAACCGCTCCATTGCCTACGGCATCGCCCGCGCCTGCCATCGCGAAGGGGCGGAGCTGGCCTTCAGCTACGTCGGCGAACGCTTCAAGGACCGCATCACCGAGTTCGCCGCAGAGTTCGGCTCGAACCTCGTGTTTGATTGCGACGTCGGCGACGATGCGCAGATCGAGCGCCTGTTCGCCGACCTGGGCCAGCACTGGGACCAGTTCGACGGTTTCGTGCACGCGATCGCCTTTGCGCCGCGCGAGGCCATTGCCGGCGATTTCCTCGACGGTCTGACGCGGGAGAATTTCCGCATCGCCCACGACATCTCGGCCTACAGCTTTCCGGCCATGGCCAAGGCCGCGCTGCCGCGCCTGCGCCCCGGTGCCGCGCTGCTGACCCTGAGCTACCTCGGCGCCATACGCTACGTGCCGAACTACAACACCATGGGCCTGGCCAAGGCCTCGCTCGAATCCAGCGTCCGGTTCCTGGCGCAGAGCATTGGCGCCAAGGGCGTGCGGGTCAACGGCATCTCGGCCGGCCCGATCAAGACCTTGGCAGC
>CAZXLI010000432.1:0-4222 GCA_964641795.1 uncultured Bordetella sp.
AACGCCTCGAACTCCGGTGCCGAGGTTGGCTGCCAGGGCGAAGTGGGCGTGGCCTGCTCGATGGCGGCCGGCGCCTTGTGCGCGGTGCTCGGCGGCACGCCCGAGCAGGTGGAGAACGCCGCCGAGATCGGCATGGAGCACAATCTCGGCCTCACCTGCGATCCGGTGGGTGGGCTGGTGCAGATTCCCTGCATCGAGCGCAATGCCATCGCGTCGGTGAAGGCGGTAAATGCCGCGCGCATGGCGCTGCGGGGTGATGGCACGCACTACGTCAGCCTGGACAAGGTGATCAAGACGATGCGTGAGACCGGCGCCGACATGATGACCAAGTACAAGGAAACCGCGCGCGGCGGCCTGGCCGTGAACATCGTCGAGTGCTGACGACGCGCCAGCCCGAACCGCGGGTTTTCACCAACTTCTTGGGCTGAGGCTGAACGGCCCAGCCCCTCTCGCACGGAATTGGTGCCGGGTTGGCGGGCATTTCGGCGGATTGAGGCCAGCAGGGTCGCCGGATGATTCGCCGGCACCGACCCTGTGCCCGGGGCCGGGTCCGTCCGTACGAGGAGAAGTACTTCATGTCGGGATTCGCACCCAACCCGTTTGCCGCCGGCGTCCGCGCCATGCAGCGGCTCAGCTGGACCGCCAAACTGGCGACGGCGGGCATCCCCATCGTCCTGGCGCAAGGCCTGTCGGCCGGCGCCTGACTGGGCCTCTTCCCTTCGCAAGCGAGCGCCACGGTCGCCGTCGCCGGGCTGGTGCTGTTTGCCGTTGGCGCGTGCAATGCACTGGCCCTTTATCTGGGCGTCGGCCGCAGCCTGCGCAGCTTGCGCGAAGGGGTCACCGCGGTCAGCGGTGGCGACCTGTCGCACAAGATCGAGGTGCCGGGCCGGGATGAACTGGCCGACATCGGGGCCAAGGTCGAAGGCATGAACGTCCGGCTGTCGTCCCTGGTGGCCGAGATCCGCAGCAGCGCCGCCCGTGTGGGCATGTCCGGCCAGCAGGTCGCGGCCAGCAGCGAGTCGCTGGCCCAGCGCACCGAACAACAGGCGGCCAGCCTGCGACAGACCGTGGCCACCGTGCAGCAGCTGACCGAGGCCGTGTCCTCGAACGCCGCGGCCGCCAGCCGGCTGGATCAGCTGACCGACCGGCTGAAGACCGAGGCCGAAACCGGCGGCAACGCGATGCGCCAATCGGTCCAGGCCATGGCCGGGCTCGAGGACAGCTCGCGTCGCGTGGCCGAGATCATCGGCGTGATCGACGGCATCGCCTTCCAGACCAACATCCTGGCGCTCAATGCGGCCGTCGAGGCTGCCCGCGCCGGCGAGGCCGGCCGCGGATTCGCGGTCGTCGCATCCGAAGTGCGGCAATTGGCCCAACGCTCGAGCGGCGCGGCAAGCGAGATCCGCCAGCTGATTGCCCGATCGAGCGAGCAGGTGGACAGCTCGGTGCGCCAGACGCGCGAAGTCGGCCAGGTGCTCGACTCGCTGGTCGGCGGCGTGCGCAATGTGTCGCAGTCCTTGCGCGAGATCGCCCAGGCCAGTGCGCACCAGAGCGATGAACTCCACCAGGTGTCTCGCAGCGTCGCCGAACTCGATGACCTCACGCGCCAGAACGCGGCGATGGTCGAGCAATCTGCCGGGGCCTCGCAGGACCTGGTCGAACGCGCGTCGACGCTATCGAACGCCGTGGCCTCGATTCGCCTGCGCCAGGGCAGTGCCGACGAAGCCAGGATGCTGGTCGAGCGCGCATTCAAGCTCGTCAAGGCGCGCGGCCTCGCGGCCGCCGAGGCCGCGCTGCACGACCCGTCGACCGGCTTCGTCGATCGCGACCTCTACGTCTTCGTCGTCGACCGCCAGGGCATCTACCGGGTGCACGGCGCCAAGCCGGCCATGGAAGGCAAGCGTGTGCACGAGGTGCCGGGCATCGATGGCGACAAGTTCGTGCGCGATGCGTGGGCCGCGGCCCCGGGCGCCGGCGGCTGGATCGACTACGACATCGTCAATCCCGGCACCGGCGCGGTGCAACCCAAGGCCTCGTTCGTCGTACAGCTCGATGAACAGTTGCTGATCGGCTGCGGGGTCTACCGGCAGACCGGCCAGGTCGCCTTCGCCAAGGCGGCCTGAGCCAGCACGCCGTTCACTCCTTGTCGGCCGGTGCGTGCTGCGGCAGCAGCCCGCCGGCCAGCGGCGCTTGCGGCGCCTGCGGTGCGCGAACGGCATCCACCGCCGTCTTCTTCTCGCGCACCAGGTAGCTGTACAGCACCGGCACCACCACCAGCGTGAGGATCGTCGAGGTGATCACGCCGCCGATGATGGCGCGGCCCATCGGCGCCTGGATCTCGCCGCCGTCGTTCAGGGCCAGCGCCAGCGGCAGCATGCCGAACACCATCGCCGCAGTGGTCATGATGATCGGCCGCATGCGGATCAATCCGGCCTGCAGCAGGGCCTCGGCCACCGTCGCGCCAGCCCTGCGCGCATGGTTGGCAAAGTCCACCAGCAGGATCGCGTTCTTGGTGACCAGGCCCATCAGCATCACCAGGCCGATCATCGAGAACACGTTCAGCGTGGAGCGCCAGAACAGCAACGCCAGCATCACGCCGATCAGCGCCAGCGGCAGCGAGGCCATGATCGCGATCGGCTGCAGGAAGCTGCCGAACTGGCTGGCCAGCACGATGTAGATGAAGATCACCGCCAGCAGCATGGCGCTCAGCAGACCGCCGAAGGCTTCCTGTTGCTGCTGCATCTGGCCGCCCACGTCGAAGCTGTAGCCGGGCGGCAGCGCGGTTTCCTTGATCAGCTTCTGCACGTCGGCGCCGACGTCGCCCGCGGCGCGGCCCTGGACACCGGCGAACACCGCCTCGCGGCGCTGCAGGTTCTGGCGGCGGATGATCTCGGGGTTGAACACCGGCACGATGTCGGCCACGCTCTCCAGCGTCACCGGCGTGCCGTCCTTCGCGAAGGCCACCGGCAGGCCGCGCAGCTGGTCCACGCGCTCGCGCTGGGCCTCGTTCAGGCGCAGCACCACGTCGACCTGGTCGCCGTCCGGCGTGGTCCAGTAGGTCGCCGTCTCGCCGTTCACGTAGGCACGCAGCGAAGAGGCCAGCTGCGGCGCGGTGATGCCCAGCTCGCGCACCGCACCGGGCTTGAGGCGCACCGCATAGGCCGGCGTGCCAGGCTTGACCGAGAGCTCGACGTCGACGATGCCGGGGATCTTCTTGACCTTCTCGGAGAACTCGGTCGCGACGCGGGCCAGACCCTCGGCATCGTTGCCCAGGATGGCCACGTAGATCGGCCTGTCGAAGCCGACCGATGAGTCGGTGCCGGGGATCTTGGCAATCGCCTCGCGGATCGCGTCTTCCACTTCCTTCTGGCTGCGCTTGCGATCCTTCTTGTCCTTCAGCGCGATGTTGAGCCAGGCCTGGTTGCGCTGCCCTGCCCCGCCGACATAGGTGGAGACGGTATCGATCTCGGGCATTGCGCTGATGATTTCCTCGATCTGGCGCACCTTGGCGTCGGTGCGCTCGAGACTCGCGCCCACCGGCACCCGCAGCTGCAGCTGCGTGAAACCCTGGTCGGTCTGTGGCACGAACTCGCTGCCCACCAGGGGCGCCAGCAGGATGGCGATGACGAAGCTCAGCAGCCCCGCGCCGGCGACGATGCCACGCGGCGTGATCGTCGCACTGCGGAAGCGGCGCCTGCTGGTCTTGTCGCGCACCCCGTTGACGAAGCCATGGCCATATGCCGGCAGCCAGACGCGCCAGCGCCGGCTCGAAAAGATCCAGCGGATCGCTTTCTCGTAGATCCGGTGCAGCAGGTCGAGACCGCCGTCCGTGAAACGGATCGCATGGCCGATCACCGGCAGGCGCTTCAGCCGCGCCGACGGCGGGTCTTTCCAGACGCTCGACAACATCGGGTCCAGCGTGAAGCTGACGAACAGCGACACCAGCACCGCCACCACCACGGTGATGCCGAAGGGATAGAAGAACTTGCCGATGATGCCGCCCATGAAGGCCACCGGCGCGAACACCGCGACGATCGCGAAGGTGGTGGCCATCACCGCCAGGCCGATCTCCTCCGTCCCCTCGCGCGCTGCGGTGTAGTGGTCCTTGCCCATGTGCACATGCCGCACTTTGTACTCGCGCACGACGAGCGCGTCATCCACCAGCAGCCCGCTGGACAGGCTCACGGCCATCAACGTCATGAGGTTCAGCGTGAAGCCGAAG
>CAZXLI010000433.1:0-4214 GCA_964641795.1 uncultured Bordetella sp.
CACCAACTCGCTGCAGGTGGCGCTGAAGAACGCGCTGCGCCAGGCGCCCGACGTCATCATGATCGGTGAGATCCGCGACCGCGAGACGATGACCGCGGCGCTGAGCTATTCGCTGTCGGGCCACCTGGTGCTGGCCACGCTGCACGCCAACAACAGCTACCACGCGCTCGGCCGGATCCTGTCTTTCTACACGCCCGAGGCGCGGCCCGTGCTGCTGTCCGACCTGGCCGCGGGCCTGCGCGCCATCGTCTCGCAGCGCCTGCTGCGCGCGGTGGCCGGCGGCCGCCTGCCCTCGGTGGAGGTGCTGCTCAACACCAAGCTGGTGGCCGAGATGATCGAGAAGGGCGACTTCCCGGCAGTGAAGGAGGCGATGGAGAAATCGCTGGCAGAGGGCTCGCAGACCTTCGAAGCCGACATCGCCCGCATGATCACCGAGGGCCTGGTCACGCGTGACGAAGGCCTGGCCTACGCCGATTCGCCGACCAACCTGATGTGGCGCCTGCAGAACGAAACCGCACCGGCCGCGCGCACACCGCCCAAGAAGGACGAACCCGACACGGCCACCTTCACCGAGTTCACCGTCGACGTCTACCCCGAAGGCACGGCGCCGGTGCGCAAGGTGGTGTTCGGCCCGGCCAGCGCGGGCGCTGGTGCTGGCGGGGGAGGCCGCACGTGACGACGACGCTGCGCCTGCTCGAGTCGCTGATCGCGCGCCCCTCGGTCACGCCGGCCGATGGCGGCTGCCAGGCCCTGATCGCCGAACGCCTGGGCGCGCACGGCTTCGCCTGCGAGCACCTGCCGTTCGGGCCGAGCGATTTCCGCGTCAGCAACCTGTGGGCGGTGCACCGCGGGCAGCGGCCCGGGCCGACGGTGGTGCTGGCCGGCCACACCGACGTCGTGCCCACCGGACCGCTGGCCGCCTGGACCAGCGACCCCTTCGTGCCGAGCCATCGCGACGGCAGGCTCTACGGCCGTGGCGCTGCCGACATGAAGACCTCCATCGCGGCCATGACCGTGGCAGCCGAGGAGTTCGTCGGCGCGCACCCGGACCATCGCGGCGCGGTGGCCGTGCTGTTCACCAGCGACGAGGAAGGCCCGTCGCTGGACGGCACCGTGAAGGTGGTGGAAGCGCTGGCCGCGCGCGGCGAGCGGCTCGATTGCTGCATCGTCGGCGAACCGACCTCGGTGGAGGTGCTGGGCGACATGATCAAGAACGGCCGCCGCGGCTCGCTGTCGGGCAAGCTGGCGGTGCAAGGTGTGCAGGGCCACGTCGCCTACCCGCAACTGGCACGCAACCCGATCCACCAGTTGGCGCCGGCCCTGGCTGAACTCGCCGCCACCGAGTGGGACGCCGGCAACGACCACTTCCCGCCCACCACCTGGCAGGTCTCCAACATCCATGGCGGCACGGGCGCGTTGAACGTGATCCCCGGCGAGGTGGTGGTCGACTTCAACTTTCGCTTCTCGACCGAGTCGACGCCCGAGTCGCTGAAGGCCCGCGTCGATGCGATCCTGCAGCGCCACGGCCTGCAGTACACGCTGGCCTGGACGCTCGGCGGCTCGCCCTTCCTCACCCGCCCCGGCAGCCTGAGCGAAGCCCTGAGTGACGCGATCCGCAGCGAATGCGGCGTCACGCCGGTGCTGTCCACCACCGGCGGCACCAGCGACGGCCGCTTCATCGCCCGCCACTGCGAGCAGGTGGTCGAGTTCGGCCCGATCAACGCGACGATTCACAAGGTCGACGAGAACGTTCGGGTGGCCGACATCGAGCCCTTGAAGAACGTCTACCGCAAGACGCTGGAGGCCCTGCTGCTGTGACACTGATCGAACTGGTCGAGCGCAGCAGCGCCCGCCTCGCCGAGGCGGGCGTTTCGTTTGGGCATGGCACCACCAACGCGTTCGACGAAGCCGCGTGGCTGGTGCTGTGGCGCCTGGGGCTGCCGCTGGATGCGCTGGACGACGAGGCCGCCCGCGCGCTGTCGGCCGACGAGATCAGCGCGGCCGCGGCCCTGGTGGAAGAGCGCATCCGCAGCCGCCGGCCGGCCGCCTACCTCACCGGCGAGGCCTGGCTGCAGGGCGTGGCATTCACCGTCGACGAGCGCGTGATCGTGCCGCGCTCGCTGATCGCCGAGGTGATCGCCGACGGCGTGGTCGATGCCTGGCTGTCCGAGCGCACGCGCGCGGTGCTGGACCTGTGCACCGGCAACGGCAGCCTCGCCGTGCTGGCCGCGATGGCCTGGCCCGAGGTGCAGGTGGATGCCGCCGACCTGAGTGCCGACGCGCTGGCCGTGGCGCGCCTGAACATCGAACGCCATGCCATGGCCGCTCGCATTGCAATCCATCAAGGCGATGGCCTGTCCGCGGTGGCCGGCCGCCGCTACGACCTGATCCTGTGCAACCCGCCCTACGTCAACAGCGCCTCGATGGCTGCGCTGCCGGCGGAGTACCGCGCCGAGCCGGCGCTGGCGCTGGCCGGTGGCGCCGATGGCATGGATTTCATCCGCGCACTGTTGCGCGACGCCCCGGCGGCGATGAGCGACGACGCGGTGCTGGTGCTCGAGATCGGCCACGAGCGCGCTCACTTCGAATCCGCCTTCCCGATGCTGCAGCCGGTGTGGCTGCCCACCAGTGCCGGCGACGACCAGGTGCTGCTGCTGACCCGCGCGGCGCTGGCCGCCGTCGCGACCAACCCGTGAACCGACCATGATTTCCCTGAAGAACCTGACGCTGCGCCGCGGCGTCAAGGTCGTGCTGCAGAACGCCAGCGTCACGCTGAACCCCGGCGAGAAGGTCGGCCTGGTCGGCCGCAACGGCGCCGGCAAATCCTCGTTGTTCTCGCTGATCGCCGGCCGGCTGCATGCCGATGGCGGCGATGTCGAGATGCCGCCGCGCTGGCGCATCGGCGAGGTCGCGCAGTCGATGCCCGAGACGGACGAGCCGGCCACCGACTTCGTGCTCGACGGCGACCTGCCGCTGGCCGAAGCCCGTGCCGCGCTGGCCGAGGCCGAGGCCAGCGGCGATGGCCATGCGATTGCCGAGGCCCACATGCACCTGGAGCAGGCCGGTGCCTTCGATGCCCGCTCGCGCGCGCAATCGCTGCTGCTGGGCCTGGGCTTCAAGACCGAGCAGCTCGACGCGCCGGTCAACAGCTTCTCCGGCGGCTGGCGCATGCGCCTGCAACTGGCGCGGGCGCTGATGTGCCCGGCCGACCTGCTGCTGCTGGACGAGCCGACCAACCACCTGGACCTCGACGCCCTCGTGTGGCTGGAAGGCTGGCTCAAGCGCTATGCCGGGCTGCTGCTGATCATCAGCCACGACCGCGAGTTCCTCGACGCGGTGACCGGCGTCACGCTGCACCTCGAGGACGCGGGCCTGACACGCTACGGCGGCAACTACACCGCGTTCGAGGAGATGCGCGCCGAGCGCATGGCGCAGCAGCAGGCGGCCTTCTCGCGGCAGCAGGAGAAGATCGCCCACCTGCAGCGCTTCATCGACCGCTTCAAGGCCAAGGCCACCAAGGCCAAGCAGGCACAGAGCCGCGTCAAGGCACTGGCGCGCATGGAGAAGCTCGCACCGGTGCTCACTGCCAGCGATTTCGAGTTCTCGTTCCGCGAGCCGCAGAGCCTGCCGAACCCGATGCTGGCCATGAAAGACCTGGCCTGCGGTTACGGTGACACGATCATCGTGCGCAATGTCGAGCGCACCGTGCTCGCCGGCCAGCGCATCGGCATCCTCGGCGCCAACGGCCAGGGCAAGTCGACGCTGGTGAAGACCATCGCCCATGCGCTGCAGCCGATCAGCGGCACGCTGACCGAAGGCAAGGGCCTGGCGATCGGCTACTTCGCGCAGCAGGAACTCGACCTGCTCAGCGAGGACGACACGCCGCTGCAGCGCATGGTGCGGCTGGCGCGCGAGGTGAGCCCGCAGGCGCGCGAACAGGAGCTGCGCGACTTCCTCGGCCAGTTCCGCTTCGTCGGCGACATGGTGCACCAGAAGGTCGGCACGCTCTCGGGCGGCGAGCGCGCTCGGCTGGTGATGGCCACCATCGTCTGGCAGCGCCCCAACCTGCTGCTGCTGGACGAGCCGACCAACCACCTGGACCTGAACACGCGCGAGGCGCTGTCGATCGCGCTGAACGAGGTCGAGAACACGGTGATGCTGGTCAGCAACGACCGCGGGCTGCTGCGCGAGGTGTGCGACGAGTTCTGGCTGGT
>CAZXLI010000434.1:0-4208 GCA_964641795.1 uncultured Bordetella sp.
TGTAGACGCAACGAGCCAATGCCACCGACCATGATTGACCGGCAGGGCAGTTGTCGACACAGTTCCACGCGAGCAGTCCGGTGCCCGCACTTTGGGCAATAGTTCCAGACGGGCAAATCGGAGTTACAGCAACCCATCCGATATTGCGCTTGACACCATCCTGATAGCCGTAGCAATTCTGATTCTCAACCGAGACATTTGAATAAACACCACCAGTTCCACCGATACATGCCGCAAGCGCACTCGAATAAATGGGCGGACTGTACGCGTACCTCCATCCAATCGTGGCCGGGGCACTGCCCGCGTCCACTCGTCCCGGCGTGCAAAGCAAGAGCGAAATCGACACTACGAACAGGCCAGCCCTCGAACATCTCGACGCAGCCCGAAGCGGGTTGAACACATTCACGTAGGAATCCTCCCTGATTCGATGACATCTTCTTGGGTTCGCTGGAGCCCAGCGTCACTCGACGCCATTCCGCTCCGCGGCGGCGGGCGTATCACGCCGGCTGGAGGCTCTTAGCGCCGTTGGCACCACCTTGCCTCAGACCTCCAACGGAGGTACTTGACGATCTTGTACGTGCAGTATTGCAGTTAGCTCCTGCGCCGGAGAAGTACCGCCTACCCACCTATTCGAGGGGGTACCCCTAGAAACCATTTGACGATCGATCACGCGATTCCTGTCGCTGTCAGGTTCGCGTGAGGCTCAAAGCCCGACACGAACGCAGGCGCTGTCCCCCAGTAGTCAATAGCACCGACGTAAACGGAATCTACGCCGAGCCTCGGACCGATCACGAGGCGGCCCTTGCGGCGGACGCTGAAGCGCGCTGTATCAGCGTTGCAGCGAACTTCTCCACGCTAAAGCGCATCGTCCCGCGGAAGTTGATGTGTGAGAAGTGGGCGGGTCCCACACGACGCAGCCAGTCGTCCTCTACTCGCGTGCCCTCTCGCCTGATCCGCTCCACCACCTCGTGCATCCGGCTGGTGTTCCAGGCCAGAACGATGTTGGTCAGCAAGGCATGCGAGCCGGAGATCGCGCGCATCTCGTCGCGTCGCCGGCCGCGCTCGGGCTCCAACTTGCCCGCATACACAGCGCGTTGAAGCTGGTGCACCGACTCGCCGCGGTTCAGCAGGGTGTGGATCTCGCGTCGGAAGTCCTCAATGGTGATGTAGTCGCACAGGAACACGGTTCGCAGCAAGCGCCCCAGGTGCTCTGCGGCCCGATGCAGTGGATCCCCCTGGGCGGCAGATCCGAACCGCTGCAGCGCCAGCGTTGCCGAAACCCGGCCGCAACGGATCGACGCCACAAGGCGCAGAAGTTCGTCCCAGCCACGCTCGATGGCGGCCAACGACACGCGCCGCGCCGCCGCGGCCTCGAGGCCCTCAGGGATCGTGAGCCCGCGTGGCAGGTAGAGCTTGCGTTCGGCAAGATCCCGCAGGCGCGGGCACAGGTCGAAGCCGAGCAGTTTTGCGATGGCCATCGCCGGATTCGTGTAGCCGTGGGTGTCGACTGTCAGCAGCGATATCCGAATCCGCTCCGCGGCACTGTTGTGCTGCTCGACGCCCTCGATCGCGACACCGGCCTGCCGCTCATTGAGCACGATAGGTTGGTCGTAGACGATGCCCCATCGGTCACGCACATGCGTGTACAGCCCAGCCGCGCAGGTGCGCCTGCGAGGGTCGACTCGGGCGTTCCAAAGATGGCGGGACGCGTCGAGCGCCATCATGTCGGCCGACGCCTTGTCGCCGTCTCCCCGCAGCGCTGCGATCGGAATGCGACTCTGGAACTCGGCCACGAGCTCGTCCGGCGACCGCGCCCGATGGCCCAGCAGCGCTTCGCTGTACCCGGTGGCGGCATCAACCTCCAGTAGCATGTCCGAGAACTGGACCTTGCCGATGAGCTTGTAGATGACCTCGCGCGTTCGCACCGGTTCGACTTGATCCGCGGCCGCGGTGATCGCCGGCAGGTGGACCATGCCCTCGGCGTCGATCTCCACTTTGCCGCGCCGCTGGGGCTTCGCCCACCGCCGCCATGCCGGCGACCAGGGTGGCCAGCAACGGTTCCAGAAACTCGGCCGCAGACGTGGGCATGCCCAGCAACTCGATCTGCTGGCCCCGCTGCACCGCCCAATCCGCCAGCGGGATGAGCATCTGGTCGCGTTCCCGAAAACTCAGCGAATGGTCCAGCCACACGCTGCCGCGGCGCAGGCTCTTGCGCAGCGACATCATCGTGCATGCCTCTAACGCCCGAAACCCTGAGCGGGGGTCGAGATCGCGGACCAGCCCGTGCCAGGCGGCTCCTACGTCCGGCAGCGGCACGCCGTCTTTGAGCTCGGTCGCACCCTGGCGCTGCAGATCAGTCCAGGCCCTCCACTGCTCGTAGCCGAGATCGCCCGTACGACCCTCGAAGGCGAGATCCTTCAGCGCCGACAGGCAGGCGTGCACGCGCTGGCTGTCTTCGGCCAAGGCTTTGCGCACATGGGAAGCGAAGCTGCCGCCGGCGGCCTCGCCGAGCTCAGCGAGCAGCGCTCGGGCTTCGAGAACACGCGCCTGCCAGGTCTTCGACTCGTCGTGCAGGACAGAGCGCGCCTTGGCCGCCTGCTGGATCAGGCTGGTCGTCCTCCGCAGGCGGCCCGACTTCGCTTTTTCCGCGGCCTCGCGAAAGAGTTGCTGGCTGCGGCGGCTCGACTGCAGCAACGCGACGTCGGTGAGTTCGAGCAGGGTCACCCGCAGGAAGCAGACCAGCTCGATCAGCTGGCGTGACGGCTTGATCTCTTTTGTCTTCACGGGGCGGCGAGCCTGGACTTGCCTGGCATAGGCTTGCTGCTTGGCCAGCGACACGGTGCCGAGTCTCCAGTCGTGAGCGCCGAGCCCCTTGAGGAATCTTGTCGACGGTTTCGGCCAGCGTGCGAGGGCCGTGGCGCTTGGACGAGGTCTTGAGCCACTCCTGACCGGGCGCTGTAGGCGGCGTCGATGACCTTCTGGGCCGCAGAGGGCGGCACGGCCGCATTGATTTCGCTGAGGATCTGTGCCCCGACCGCTGCGAACGCGTCGCGCGCCCAGTCCTGCAGGCGGCGGGTGCCGGGAATGAGGATGCGCCGGGCGAACAGCCAGCGGCTGGCCGATTGAACCAGGTCCTCGGAGTGGGAAGCGTCTGCTGCCTGCGCCAACAGCGTTGCCTTCAAAGCGGATTCGTCGTCTGCACCGAGGTCGCGCAGGCCCAGGTAGGCCTTCGCCCATTGCTGGTGTTTGGAGAGGGTCTGGCGCCGGCTGTAGATCGAACGCAGGCTGGCGATCGACGGCGCAGCCACGGCAAGCTTCTGGGCCGTGTACCGCAGCAAGTTTCTGGGCAGCACGTTGAACCCATCCAGAGGACGGCCGGCCACGCGCATGAACAGGAGCATCAGTGCTGCAGGTAGGCGGTGCTCGCTGCGGAACTGCGCCCGGATGGCTTCGACGTCCGCCGACCTGAGCGAAAAAACTGCTCACGGTCGAACTCGCTGAGCCGAGGCGGCAGAGCCTCCTGGCCGACGAAACGCAGAGCGAAGGCGGGCATGGCTTCAGGCACTGGCAGGTGGGCCGCCAATGTAACGGTGCGGCCGGCGTCACCTTCGCCTGGCGGTCATCCTGAAGTAGGGATGTCGGCCGGGAACCCGCGCCGATACTGGGCTTGCGGGCAACGCGCACCAATCTGCACGGAAAGTACGACTCCCCATCATCAGGTGCCGCACCGTCTCCTTGGCCAATTCCAGCGCGTGGCACTCGGCGAGCTTCTCGCGCGCCAAGGTCGGCCCGAAGTCGGCGTATCGATCGCGGATCAAACGCACGGCCCGTTCGGCCAAGCCAGGCTCCAACTGGTGGTTGCTCGACAGCCCACGCCTGCGAGAGACCAGGCCCATCGGACCTTCGGCTCGATATCTGGCCAACAAGCGCCCAACCTGACGCGTGCTGATTCCCAACCGCAGCGCTGCCTGGCCCACACCAAGCATGCGATCCACAACCGCTTGAATCGTCTTCAGACGATCCGCTTCGCGCATGCTCATGGTGATGGTTCCCGCCGTCGTAGCCATCGCTCGTTCCCCATCAGCTTGCGGAGCACGATGCGACATTTCTACTTAGCCAGAACAGGACATTACTACTTAGCCACTACAGAACGTGTGCAAGCCGAATTGAAATGTCGCATTCCCAGCCAAGTAGAAATGTCGCATCCG
>CAZXLI010000435.1:0-4208 GCA_964641795.1 uncultured Bordetella sp.
AGCGTGTCAGGCGCCGTCCGCCAGCTGCGCTTGACGCAGCCGGTTGCGCGCGAGCGCTCCCGCGGATTCGAGGATCGGGTAGGCGATCGAGCAGATGTGCGAATTGATGCGCTTCAGGTCGCTGATCAGGTCCAGGTGCAGCGAGCTGGTCTCGATGCTCTGCGCGGTGTTCTCCTGCAGCCGCGCGATGTGGCTGGCCGCGTACTCGTGTTCCAGGTCGCGGAAGCGGGCCTTCTCTTCCAGCAGCTTGCTCGCGTCGCGCACATGGCCGTCCAGGAACACGCTCATCCCCAGGCGCAGGTTGGCCAGCAGGCGTTCGTGCAGGTGGCAGATCTCGGCCATGCCGGCATCGGAGAAGCGGCGGTTCTTGCGGATCTTCTTGTCCTCGACGTCCTGCAGCACGCGCTCGATGATGTCGCCGATCTGCTCCATGTTGATCGTGAACGAGACGATGTCGGTCCAGCGCCGGCTCTCGCGCTCGGACAGCGCTTCGCGCGAGATCTGCGTCAGGTAGAACTTGATCGCCGAGTACAGCTCGTCGACCACGTCGTCCATGCGGCGCAGCTTCTCGGCCAGCTCGAGGTCGTTGTTGCGCATCACCGGCAGGATGCCGCGCAGCATGGTCTCGACCACGTCGGCCTGGTGCAGCGCCTCGCGCGCGGCGCAGCTGATGGCCAGCGACGGCGTGGCCAGCGCGGAACGATCGAGGTGCCGCGGCCTTTGCGTGTCAGCCACCGGCGGCGTGGTGAGCAGCGATTCGATCAGCCGCGCCACCGGCTGCGTGAGGCCGATGAACAGGATGGCGAGCATCACGTTGAAGGCGAGATGGAACACCACCACCTGCTGGTGCACCGTGTCCACCCACTGCTGCAGCAGCACATGCGCCTCGGGCAAGAGGGGAATCGCGATCAGGCAGCCCACCGCCTTGAACACCAGGTTGCCCATCGGCAGCCGGCGCTCGGCCACCGGCGCGCGTGCGGTGGTGAACACCGCCAGCAGGCCGCTGCCGAAGTTGGCCCCCAGCACCAGCCCGAGCGCGACGGTGGCCGGCACGATGCCCGAGGCCGCCAAGGTGGCCGTGAGCAGCACGATCGCCAGGCTCGAATACGACAGCACGGTGAGCAGCGCGCCGACGAAGATGTCCAGCAGCACCTCGTTGGGCAGCGCCACCAGCAGCGCGCGCACGGGCGGCGACTGCATCAGCGGCCGCGTCGATTCGCCGATCATCTGCAGCGACAGCAGGATGAGGCCCAGGCCGATGGCCACACGGCCGAGCCGGCCGGCGGTGGTCTTCTCGCGCGTCACGAACATCACCACGCCGATGAAGATCAGGAACGGCGACAGCCACGACAGGTCGAACGAGAACACCACCGCCATCAGGCTGGTGCCCATGTCGGCGCCCAGCATCACCGCCAGCGCGGCCGACAGCGGCACCAGGTTGCGGCCGAGGAAGGACGAGATGATCAGGCAGGTGGCGGTGCTCGACTGGATCAGGCTGGTCACGCCCAGGCCGGCCAGCACCGCGCGCCAGCGCGCGCTCATGCTCACCGACAGCACATGGCGCAGGTTCTCGCCGAACACCCGCAGGATGCCGGTGCGGACGATCTGCGTGCCCCAGACGAGCAGCGAGATCGCGGCGAGGAGATTCAGCAGATGGATCATGTCCGCCCCCGGCCGCTGACGCGGCCACCCCCCGCGGGGGTCGGCGCCCGCCTTGGGGCGGCCCGGCGCCGGCCGCCGCCCTTCGACAGTGATCTCGCTACCACGGGAGTGAATACGTCTTCAGGTTCGTGAAGCTCTTCATCGCTTCCTGGACGCCCTCTTTGTACCCCAGACCCGAATCCTTGATGCCACCGAATGGCGTGAGTTCCAGCCGGTATCCGGGCACCTCGCGCACGTTCACCGTGCCCACGTGCAGCTCGCGCACGAAGCGGCTGATCACGTCAAAGCGCTGCGTGCACAGCGACGACGACAGCCCGTAGGCCGTGCCGTTGGCGATGGCAATGGCTTCGTCCACCGAGCCGAAGGTGATGATCGGCGACACCGGGCCGAAGGTCTCCTCGCGCACCACCGTCATGCGCGGGTCGACGCGGTCGATCACCGTCGGCGCGAACAGCGCGCCCTCGCGCCGGTGGCCGCACAGCAGGCGCGCGCCCTGTGCGATGGCCTCGTCGACGCGCGACTCGAACAGCCGCGCCGCGGCCTCGTCGATCACCGTGCCCATCTCGCTGGCCTGGTCGGCCGGGTCGCCATGGCGCCAGGCCTTGGTCTTCTCGACCACCAGCTCGGTGAAGCGCGCGGCCACCGCCTGGTGCACCAGCATGCGCTTGATCGCGGTGCAGCGCTGGCCGGAGTTCTTGTACGAGCCCTGCACCGCCAAGGTCGAGGCCTCGTCGAGGTCGGCATCGTCCATCACGATGATCGGGTCGTTGCCGCCAAGCTCCAGCACCACACGGCGGTAGCCGGCCTTCGACGCGATGTATTTGCCGATGGCCACGCCACCGGTGAAGGTGATCAGGTCGATCGCCGGATGCGTCAGCAGCTCGTCGGCGATCTCGCGCGGGTCGCCGGTGACGATGCTCAGCATCTCCGGCGGCAGGCCGGCCTCGTACAGGATGTCGGCAAACAGGATCGCCGACAGCGGCACCTTCTCGCTCGGCTTCAACACCATGCGGTTGTTGGTGGCCACGCTGGGCACCACCTTGTGCGCCACCTGGTTCATCGGGTGGTTGAACGGCGTGATGGCGCTGATGGCGCCCAGCAGCGGCTCGCGCAGCGTGTGCACGCGGCGCTGCCGGCCATGCGGCGTGATGTCGCAGCTGAAGCTCTGGCCGTCGTCCTTCAGGCTCTCGTTGGCGCCGAACATCAGCACGTCGGCCACGCGGCCGGCTTCGTACGTGCTGTCCTTCAGGCACAGGCCGCTCTCGGCGGTGATCAGCGCGGCGATCTCGGGCGTGCGCTCGCGCACCGCGGCGGCGGCACGGTTCAGGATGTTCGAGCGCTCGAAGCGCGTGAGCTTCGGCTTGTAGCCGCGCGCGATCTCGAAGGCGCGCTGCACCTCGGCCAGCGTGGCCTTGGGCACGCTGCCGACCGGCGCGCCGGTGAACGGGTTGCGCACGGTGATCACGCGGTCGCCGCCGCGATCGGCGCCGATCTTTTCGCCGGCGAGGCGGAAGCCTTCGATGCGCATCATGGTCATTGCGCCCGATTGAGGGCCAGGTCGAAGGCGTCGAAGTTGCGCCAGCGGCGGCCGCTCTCGGTCTCGGCCTGCAGGCCCTCGATGCGGCGGTTCAGGATCAGCGGCACGCGCTGCTCCGAGACACCGCCGTGCGAGCGCAGCGGCACCTCCAGCGCGCTCAGGTCATGGCGTGAGGCCGAGGTGCCGATCACCGTGAAGCGCTCGGCCACCACCACCAGGTCGCCGATGCGGTCGGCCGGCAGCTCATAGCTGCGCGCGGCCTCTTCGCGCGACAGCACGCGCTCGATGCCGGGCAGCGAGGCGATGCAGGCCATCGCGCGCGACAGGTCCTCGTCACCGAGGTAGACGGTGGCGAACGACCCCAGCGCGCCGTGGTGCACGACGTAGGGGTCGGTGATCGGCAGGATCACGCGCGAGCGGCCGGCGCCCAGCCAGCCGTCGAGCCGGTCCTGCAGGTAGATGACGTCGGGGCTGCCATCCATCCTGGTCTTGGCGTTCATGCCATGGTCGGCGGTGAGCGCGATCACGCAGCCCATCTCGTCCAGCGCCGCGAGGTAGCGGTCCATCATCGCGTAGAACGCGTTGGCGCCCGGCGTGCCCGGCGCATGCTTGTGCTGGATGTAGTCGGTGGTGGACAGGTACATCACGTCCGGCCGGCGCGTGCGCATCAGCGCCACGCCGGCGGCGAACACGAACTCCGACAGCTCGGCGCTGTAGACATCGGGCACCGGCCGCTGCACCAGGCCCAGCACGTCGGCAATGCCGTTGTCGGCCAGGTTCACCTGGCCGGCCTTCTCGGACGAGAAGCAGATGCCCTGCATGCCCTTGCCCAGCAGCAGCCGCAGCTTGTCCTTTGCGGTGACCACTGCGCACGATTTGCCGGCGGTGGCCAGCGCGGCCAGGATGGTCGGCGCGCGCAGCCACTTGGGGTCGTTCATCAGCACCTCGGTGCCGGTCTCGACATCGGAGAGGTAGTTGCCGCAGATGCCATGCACCGAAGGCGGCGCGC
>CAZXLI010000436.1:0-4160 GCA_964641795.1 uncultured Bordetella sp.
CATCCGTCATTTCGCCAACTTCGACGCGCTCACCGGCCTGCCGAACCGGCGCCAGCTGATCTGGCGCACCGAGCGCGCGCTCGACCATGCGCGGCGCCTGGGCCACCAGGCGGCACTGCTGCTGATCGATCTCGACCGCTTCAAGGTCATCAACGACACCCTCGGCCATGCCGCAGGCGACGAACTGCTGGTGGAAGTGGCGCGCCGGCTGCGCGGTTGCGTGCGCCATTCCGACCAGGTGATGGAAGGCGCGCTCGAATCGGTCGGCTCGCGCTCGCACCGCACGCTGGAAGCGGTGGGCCGGCTGGGCGGCGACGAGTTCATCGCGCTGCTGCCCGAGGTGGTGGACGAGAGCGATGCCGAGCGCGTGTCGCAGCGCATCCTCGATGCGATGCGCGAGCCCATCTTCGTCGGCGGGCAGGAATGCTTCGTCACTGCGTCGGTGGGCATCGCGATCTACCCGCGTGACGGCCTCTCGGTGGCCGACATGATGCGCAACTCCGACGTCGCGATGTACTCGGTGAAGTCGGCCGGACGCAATTCGGCGGCGATCTACAGCCCGCAGCTCGCCGGCCGCGGCCGGGAGAAGCTGGAGCTCGAAAGCGCACTGCACAAGGCCATCGAACGCAACGAGCTGGTGCTGCACTACCAGCCGAAGATCGATGTCCGCTCGGCCCGCATGGTCGGTGCCGAGGCGCTGATGCGCTGGCAACGCGGCAACACCTTGGTGCCGCCGGGCGACTTCATCCCACTGGCCGAGGAAACCGGGCTGATCGTGCCGCTGTCGGAGTGGGCGCTGCGCGAGGCCGCACGACAGGCCAAGGCCTGGGGCGTGAGCTTCGGCTTTGCCGATTCCATCGCGGTGAATCTGCCGAACCGCCTGTTCGAGCGCAGCGATCTGGTCGAGCATATCCACCAGTCGGTGACGACCTACGGCGTGCCGCACCGCGCGATCCAGCTCGAGATCACCGAGACAGGCCTGATGAAGGACCTGCAGAACGTGATCCCGGCGCTGCACCGCCTCAACGAGATCGGGGTCGAGATCTCGATCGACGATTTCGGCACCGGTTACTCGTCGCTGGCCTACCTGACGACGCTGCCGATCTCGGAACTCAAGATCGACCGCAGCTTCGTGCGCGAGCTGGGCATCACGCCGCAGAGTTCGGCCGTGGTCACCGCGATCATCGCGTTGGCGCGGTCGCTCGGTTTGCGTGTTATTGCCGAAGGCGTCGAGAACCTGCGCCAGATGGAAGTGCTGCATCGCCTGGGCTGCGGCGTGATGCAGGGCTTCCTGTTCAGCCGCCCGATCCCGCCCGACGACATCGAGAAGTGGCTGCAGCAGACCGTGCTGCCGCGCAAGGCGCCCTGGATCGCGCAGGCCGGCGGTGATCGTGCGCTCGACCCGGCGCGATCCGCAGGTCTTCGTCCATAGTCTTTCGGACCTTTCCCCGCCATGGAAGTACAACGACCTGCTGCCGCGGCGGCCACTCCAGCCGCGGCGGGCACCGGCCATCCGCCGCAGACACCGGCCGCGCTGGCCAAGGGCGCGCTGCGCCGGCTGGCGCTGTCGAAGCTGGAGCCGACGCCGGCGAACTACGCCCGTTGCTATGCCGAGGAAGCTGGCGAGGCGCCGCCGCACGAAGGCGCGCTGCCGGCGCGCGCCAAGCCGCTGGTCGAACGCCTGGTGGCGCGTGCGAGCGATGACCCCGCGCAGCGCGGCGAACTCACCAGCGCCTTGCTCGAAGCGCGCTACGACGACCTGCAGCGCCTGCTCGAGCGCAGCGCCGACAGCAGCGTGGTGCAGGCCCAGGCCTGGGCCACCTTGATCGACCGGCTCGCGCGCGCGCTGGAGCGCGGCAGCCGCCAGTGGACGCCGGCGCGCAAGAAGGAAAGCCTGCAGCGCGTGCTCGATTCCAGCCGCCGCGATGCTGCCAAGCTGCAGCAGCGGCTGCGCCAGCTGATGAGCGCCTGGGAGAGCGACGACGCCGATACCCAGGTCGAGGTCAACGAGGATGCCGAGAGCGAAGTGACCAGTACGCGGCCCTGGTCCGGCCCGCTGGTGCCGCCGACGCAGATGGCGGCACCAGCGCCGACGATCGAGACGCTGAGCCTGGACCTGCCGCCGTCGGGTGCTGGCGCCGTGGCGTCGGCCGGCGTGACGGTCGCGCCATCACCGGTCGACTACCGCCCGCGCGTCGTGGAAGCGCTGGAAGGCGCGGTGCGCGCCGGGCTGCCGCCGGACCAGCCGCGTGCCACCGAGCTGGCGGATGAGTTGGCGCAACTGGCGCAACGCATCCAGGCCGAGGGCGCGACACTGTCGCTGACCGAAGCGGTGGTCGAGGTCTGCCAGCGCGCCCGCCGGCTGTTCGCGCACCGCCATCATCTGGTCGACGAGCTGATGGCCTTGTGCCGCTCGCTGACCGAAGGCCTGACCGAGCTGGCCGAGGACGAGAGCTGGGCGCGCGGCCAGAGCCAGAACCTGCGCGAGCGGCTGGATGAGCATGCGGGCACGCGGGCGGTGCGCGCGGCACGCGAGCTGCTGGCCGACACGCGCGAACGCCAGCGCGCGGTGCGTGGCGAGCGCGCCAAGGCGCGCGACGCTCTGAAGGCCATGATCAGCAGCATGCTCAGCGAGATTGGTGAGCTGGGGCAGGTGACCGGCCGCTTCAACGACAAGGTGGCCGGCTATGCCGAGGTCATCGAGAAGGCCGACTCCATCGAGCACCTGGCCGACGTGGTCCGGGGCTTGGTTGGCGACACCCGGGCGGTCCACGAGGTGGTGGCCGCGGCGCGCCAGCGCATGAGCGACGAGCATGCCCGTGCCAGTGCCCTGCAGAGCCAGGTCGAGAAGCTCGAGGCCGAGATGCGCCGCCTGTCCGACGAGGTCTCGACCGATGCGCTGACGCAGATCGCCAACCGCCGCGGCCTGATGCAGTCCTTCGAGGCCGAGCGCGCGCGCATCGAGCGCGGCGGCGCGCCGTTTGCGGTCGGGCTGATCGACATCGACAACTTCAAGAAGCTCAACGACACGCTGGGCCATGCCGCTGGGGACGTGGCGCTCAAGTCATTGGCCGCACGGGTCAAGGAATGGCTGCGGCCGGTGGACCACGTGGCGCGCTTCGGCGGCGAAGAGTTCGTGGTGCTGCTGACCGCGACGCCGGTGGACGAGGCCCAGCAGGTGCTGACACGGCTGCAGCGCCAGCTGAGCGCGAGCCTGTTCATGCACGACGGCCGAGAGGTGTTCGTCACCTTCTCGGCCGGCGTCACGGCCTACCGCCCGGGCGAGGCGCTGGAGCTGGCGCTGGAGCGTGCCGACGAGGCCTTGTACGAGGCCAAGCGGACCGGGAAGAACCGCACCTGTATTTCTTGACCCCCCCCCGGAGCGCCTGCGGCGCCTCCCCCCCAGGGGGGCGACGCCAGCGGCCCGGCGGAGCCGGTTCCGCGGCGTCCGCTTGGACACTCCGCGCAGCTGCCGCAGCCCGAGGCGGCCACCGGCCGGCCGGCAATGCGGGCGCGCCAGGCGGCCGGCATCAAGGTCCACACCACGTAGGCCAGCGAGCCGGCCACCAGCGTCAGGACGATCAGTTGCTGCAGCATGGACTCAGGCTCCTAACGCCAAGGCGACGCGGTACGTGACGAAGGCGGCCGCATAGGCCAGCGCAAACAGGTAGGCCGCCATGGCTGCCGGATAGCGCCAGCTGTTGGTCTCGCGACGCACGGCGACCAGCGTCGAGATGCATTGCGGGGCGAAAACGTACCAGGCCAGCAGCGACAGTGCGGTGGGCAGCGACCAGCTCTGTGCGATCACCGGCGACAGGCTCTCGGCCACCGCGTCCCCGGCGGCCGAGAGGGCGTACACCGTGCCCAATGCGCCGACGGCCACCTCGCGTGCGGCCAGGCCCGGCACCAGCGCGATCGAGATCTGCCAGTTGAAGCCGATCGGCGCGAACACCACTTCCAGCGCGCGGCCCAGCGTGCCGGCCAGGCTGTACTGGATGGCCGGTCCGGACGCACCGGCCGGCGGCGCGGGCCAGGTGGACAGGAACCACAGCACCACCATCAGCGCGAAGATGATCGTGCCCACGCGCTGGACGAAGATGCGCGCCCGCTCCCAGAGCCCCAGCACCAGGTTGCGCAGGCCCGGCAGGCGGTAGGGCGGC
>CAZXLI010000437.1:0-4131 GCA_964641795.1 uncultured Bordetella sp.
TGCAGCGGTTTGTCAGCGAAGATCCGATTGATTTTGCGGGTGGGGCGAATCTCTATGCATATGTGAGCGGAGATCCAGTATCTCGAATCGATCCCGATGGCAAAGTATCAATCCTGATTGGTACGGCCGTCGCCATAGTAAGCGGATACTTCTTGTACCGGAGCTTCGAGGCGCAATTGCAATGCGAGCGTGGTTGCGAATTGGGGTATGGAGAGGCTGTTAGAGCCTGCGAGGCATCCGATGGAATGAGTCAGAGCGAACGGCAAGACTTGCTCGACCTTACCAAGCAAAGTCGAGTCGATGCATGCAAGGCGAGGTGCGCGGCAGCCAATATCATCGGAAAACTCCTTCCTAAGTGGAGGCCGTAGCAATGACACCGAATTTGTCCCGACTGCGACCTTTCTTGTATGACGCCTGTCGTCTTGCGGCGCTGTTCGTCGCGATCTTAGGCGTCGGAGACTTTGCGCTCGTGCTTTGGGTGTGGATGGTGCGAACACCGAGCAAAGTTGTTCCGCTTGCTGATTCTGTTGGTGTTGTGCTATTTGGCTTTCTTGCCTTGATGGCGTTTGCTGTCGAGCTGACAATTGTTGCGACGTCTCTGGCATCACGTGGGAAGAGTCTCAAGGCGGCCCATTGCACATGGCTGATTGGGGTCAGTGCAATGTGCGCAGCATTTGTGACTGCGGGTTGGACTGAAGTTCTTCCATCATGGACGCTCGAATATGTTCAAGGGCATAGCGCGATGCTGATTCTGGGAATAGTCTCTGCGCTTCTGCTTCTCTTTTTCAGAGCGGAAAGAGGCCCAGTCTCCAATATGCGCGGCCGGAAATAGCTCAGCCTCGTGAGGCTACGACACGATCGGCCGGCTGGACGATCAAAAGGGAACCTGATCAGAAAGAATGTCAAAAGCAGGGTGGCAGATGAGTTCGTGATCAATTGAGGCTCACAACGCGAAAAGCACCTACTCGTGCGACGATCTTTGGCTTACATCGGACTTCACCCACGGCCCCGGCTTCCGCTGTACCCAAGCCTGCTGCCATCGGCCCCCGTCACGCGTGGGATCGGCGCAGGTGCACCCGACGCCGCACCACTGTGCAGGCCACCAACGCAAGCCAGGCCAGCGCCCAACTGCCGGGCTCCGGCAGCGCGCGTGCATCGCCGGCCAGGTTCTATGCCGCGCCGGAGCAGATCGCCGGCGGCCCGGTGGGCACGGCCGCCGACATCCACGCCCTGGGCGCGATGCTGTTCGAGCTGCTGCTCGGCCGGCGCGTGCACCGGCCGGCGCGCGATACCGCGGCCGCGCTGGAAGAGGCCATCCTGCATGCCGACCCGGTGCGGCCGAGCCGGCTGGCGCTGAGCGACCCGCAGGCCACCCTGCCCGGCATTGCACCGCGCGCACTGGCGCGGCAGCTGCGTGGCGACCTCGACGTGATCGTGCAGAAGGCCCTGCGCAAGCTGCCGGCCGAACGCTATGCCACGGTGGCCGCCATGGCCGAGGACATTGAACGTCATGTGCAGCACCGGCCAATCCTCGCGCGGCCCGACAGCCTGGGCTACGTGCTCTGTCGCTTCGCCTGGCGGCACCGGCTGGCGGTGGGCCTGTCGGCGCTGGCGCTGGCGGCCACGCTGGCCGGCGGCGCGCTGGTGGTGTGGCAGGCGCACCAGGCCCGGCAGGCCGCCGAGCGTGCGCAGGCCACGCAGCGCTTCCTGCTCAGCCTGTTCGACAACAGCGCGCGCGCCGGCTCGGGTGCGCGGCCGCCGCACCAGGTGACCGGCAAGGAACTGCTCGAGCAGGGCGCGAAGCTGCTGCTCACCGAGCATCGCGCGCACGACGCGCTGCGGTTCGAGCTGCTGGTACTGCTCGGCGGCCTGAGCCGCGACCTCGACCTGCTGGACCAGGCCGCCGCGCTGAACGACGAGGCCCTGGCGCTGGCGGCCGAACTGAGCGGCCACCGCAGCCCGCAGCGCGCACAGGCCCTGCTGGCGCGGGCCGACACCACGCTGCGCCGCGGCGAGTTCAACGCCGCGCTGCAGCAGGGCGAACAGGCGCTGGCCGCCCTGCAGGCGCTGCCCGCGCCGCCGGCCGAGCCGCTGGCGCAGGCCCACGTGCTGCTGGGCAACGCGCTCGACCAGCTGGGCCGCGCGGACGAGTCGGCCGCGCACCTGCAGACCGCGCTGCTGGCCCTGCGGCAAGCCGATGCGAAGACCGAGACGCGGCCGCGTGCCGCGTTCTACCTGGCGCGCGCGCACGAGGCGCGCCACGACCTCGCCGGCGCCGAGGCGCTGTACCTCGAAGGGCTGCGCACCGCGCGGCAGCACTTCGGTGCGCGCAGCTACATCGTGGCCTTCGGCGAGGACAACTACGGCGACCTGCTGCGCCAGGCCGCGCGCTTCGACGAAGCGCGCCAGCACCTGCAGGCGGCGCAGTCGATCTACCGCGAAGTGCTCGGCCCGCGGCACCTGAGCGTGGCCGGCGCGCAGTACAACCTGGGCCAGGTGCTGGCGGCCACCGGCGAGCGCGCCGCCGCCGACGATCAGTTCGCGCAGGCCATCGCGCTGTCGGACGACGTGGCCGGTGCCTACCACCCGAATTGCGCAGCCTGCGCGCGGCCTTGCCGTGGCTGGCGGCGCCGGGCGGGGACTTCAGCGGTGCCAGCGCGCTGCTGCTGGCATGGGCCGAGGCCGAGCCGGCGGCCGACGAAGCCGCTGCCGTGCTGCGTGCCTACGAAGCGCTGGGTTCGCGCGCCGGCTGGCTGGCCGCCGACGTCGAGCACCAGGCGGTGGAGGCCTATGCCCGCGGTCGGCTGCTGCGCGCGGCGGGCCACGGCGCGCAGGCCCGGCCGCTGCTGGCACAGGCGCTGGCGCTGGGCGAGCGCATCGATGCCCCGCAGAGCCCGTGGCTCGCGCGTGCGCGCGCGGCGGCCGATCAGATGGGGCGCCAGGCGCCGGCAGCCGCCCAGATTGTGCGTTAGGTGCCGGCGGCCAGGCCGGCCAGCAGGCCTTCGTCGAGCCAGCGGGCCAGCAGGCCGGCGGCCCGCGTGGCGGGATCGTCGCCGAACGCGCCGGCCTGCTCGCACAGCGCGCCGAAGTCGGCCCCTTCGCGCAGCGCCTGCAGCAGCGCGGCTTCGTCCGCTTCCAGCGATCGCCACACGGTCTGCAGCTCGCGCCGCCACACCAGCAGCAGGTGCGGTGCGGCTTCGGGCGCCGGCAGCGCGGGCTCGTCGCCGCCGGCCGCGGGGTCGTGCTCGCGCAGCACGCGCCAGGCGGCCTCGATGGCCCAGTCCAGCGGCTGCAGCCGCACGCTGGGGTGCAGCGTGAAGCGCAGCGTCGCGAAATCTTCCGGCGCCACGCCGGCCAGCGCGTGGCGGCCGATCGGGGCGGCATCGGCTGCGTCGAAGGCATCGCGCAACGCCCAGTCCATGCGCGCCAGGTCGACGAAGGCGGGGTGCGGCACCAGGCCGCTGTCCTGCTCGACCTGCTCGGCCATGAAGGCGGCCAGGCGGTGGCCGAACCAGCGGATCGAGGGCACGGTGGAGGGGTGCGCGGCGATGTAGGCCGCCGCCAGCGCGGCGAAGGACTCGTCGCCCATCGCGCGCAGCAGGATCTCGAAGTTGTCGCCCAGCGCTTCGGTCAGGCGTGCCACGTAGGCATGGCGGTAGGCCTGCATCAAGGGCGGCTGGCCGCCGGCGTTGTGCGTTAGCAGCTGGTCGTACGGCGCAGCGTCGGCCACGGCCGCCGCGAAGGCCAGCTGCTGGCCGCGCAGCACCTGGGCGGTGGCGGTGGGCGTCATGCCGAGACCTCCTGGCGCTCGGCGCCGGCCTCGGCCGCCACCTCGGCGCTGATCCGGCGCGCCACGGCCAGCTCGTCGAGCAGCTCGGCCAGCGGCGGGATGTGGTCGTCGCGCTCGATCATCGTCGGCTTCGGCCCCAGCCGGCGCAGCGTGTGCCGGTACAGGTCCCACACCGCGTCGCACACCGGCGCGTCGTGGGTGTCGATCAGGAAGCCGTCCTGCTCGGAGTGGCCGGCCAGGTGGATCTGCACCACGCGCTCGGTGGGCATCGCGTCGATGTAGGCGCGGGCATCGAAACCGTGGTTCACGCTGCTGACGTAGACGTTGTTGACGTCCAGCAG
>CAZXLI010000438.1:0-4127 GCA_964641795.1 uncultured Bordetella sp.
CGATGCCATTCAGGCGGCCGGCGCTCATGATCTTGATGCCCTGGGCACCCAGGCGCATCGCGTTCTGCATCGCACGCTTCATCGCGCGACGGAACATGATGCGCTTCTCGAGCTGCTGGGTGATCGAGTCGGCGATCAGCTGGGCATCGATCTCGGGCTTGCGCACTTCCTCGATGTTCACCGCCACCGGCACGCCCAGGCGGCGGGTCAGCTCGGCCTTCAGGTTCTCGATGTCCTCACCCTTCTTGCCGATCACGACGCCCGGACGAGCCGAGAAGATCGTGATGCGGGCGTTCTTGGCAGGGCGCTCGATCAGGATGCGCGAAACGGCAGCATTCTTCAGGCGCTTCTTCAGGTAGTCGCGCACCTGCAGGTCTTCGGCCAGCATGCCGGCGAAGTTGCGGTTCGACGCATACCAGCGCGACGCCCAGGCACGGGTGACCGCCAGGCGGAAGCCGGTCGGATGGATTTTTTGTCCCATGGTCTTCCTTCAGCCTCAGTTGCCGACCGTCACGAAGATGTGACAGGTGGGCTTGCTGATGCGATTGCCGCGGCCCTTGGCGCGCGCGGAGAAGCGCTTCAGCGTGGCACCCTGCTCGACGTAGATCGAGGTGATCTTCAGTTCGTCGATGTCGGCGCCGTCGTTGTGCTCGGCGTTCGCGATCGCGGACTCCAGGGCCTTCTTGACGATGCCGGCAGCCTTCTTTTGGGTGAAGGCCAGGATGTTCAGCGCCTGATCCACCTTCTTGCCGCGGACCAGGTCGGCCACCAGCCGGCCCTTGTCGGCCGACAGGCGCACACCGCGGACGATTGCTTTGGTTTCCATCGTCGGCCCCTTACTTCTTCGCCTTCTTGTCCGCCGGGTGACCCTTGAACGTGCGGGTCAGCGCGAACTCGCCGAGCTTGTGGCCGACCATCTGGTCGGTCACATACACGGGGACGTGTTGCTTGCCGTTGTGCACGGCGATCGTCAGGCCGATGAAATCGGGCAGGATCGTCGAGCGGCGCGACCAGGTCTTGATCGGCTTCTTGTCCTTGATGGCAACGGCCTTGTCGACCTTGGCCATCAGGTGGTGGTCCACGAAAGGACCCTTCTTGAGTGAGCGTGCCATGGTGGACCCTTACTTCTTGCGACGCGACACGATCATGTTCTGCGTGCGCTTGTTGTTGCGGGTGCGGTAGCCCTTGGTCAGCGTGTTCCACGGCGACACCGGGGCGCGCGCCTCGCCGGTACGGCCTTCGCCGCCACCGTGCGGGTGGTCCACCGGGTTCATCGCGACGCCGCGCACCGTCGGGCGAATGCCCATCCAGCGCTTGACACCGGCCTTGCCGAACTGACGCAGGTTGTGCTCTTCGTTCGACACCTCGCCAATGGTGGCTCGGCAGTCGATGTGGATCTTGCGGACCTCACCGGAGCGCAGGCGGACCTGGGCGTAGATGCCTTCGCGCGCCATCAGCGTCACGCCAGCGCCGGCCGAACGCGCAATCTGCGCACCCTTGCCAGGCAGCATCTCGACGCAGTGGATCGTCGAACCCACCGGGATGTTGCGGATGGGCAGCGTGTTGCCGGCCTTGATCGGAGCCTCGGCGCCACTCAACAGCGTCGCACCGACTTCCAGACCGCGCGGGGCGATGATGTAGCGGCGCTCGCCGTCGGCATAGCAGACCAACGCGATGTGGGCAGTGCGGTTCGGGTCGTACTCGATACGCTCGACCTTGGCCGGAATGCCATCCTTGTTGCGCACGAAGTCGACCACGCGGTAGTGGTGCTTGTGACCACCGCCCTTGTGGCGCATCGTGATGTGGCCGTTGTTGTTGCGGCCGGAGTTCTGCTTCTGCGGTTCGAGCAGCGAGGCTTCGGGTGCACCCTTGTGCAGGTGCTTGTGCACGACCTTGACGACGGCGCGGCGGCCGGGTGAAGTCGGCTTGACTTTGACGACGGCCATGATTTACGCGGCCTCCCCGGAGAAGTTGAGCTCCTGGCCCGGCTTCAGCGACACATACGCCTTCTTCGCGTGGTCGCGGCGGCCGATACGGCCGCCAAAGCGCTTGACCTTGCCCTTCTGGTTGGCAACCTGCACGTCCTTCACCTCGACCTTGAACAGCAGCTCGACAGCGGCCTTGATCTCGGGCTTGGTGGCATCGCGCAGCACCTTGAACAGCACCTGGTTGTGCTTCTCGGCAACGCTCGTGGCCTTCTCGGACACGATCGGCGAGATCAGCACCTGGGCCAGGCGCCCTTCGTCGAACTTTTGCGGGGCGCTCATGCAAACATCTCCTTGAGCTGCTCGATCGCGCCCTTGGTCACCAGCACCTTCTTGTAGAAGACCAGCGACAGCGGATCGGCGTAGCGCGGCTCAACCACCAGCACGTTGGCCAGGTTGCGCGAGGCCAGCGCCAGGTTCTCGTCGACCGTGTCGGCGATCACCAGAACGGAATCGAGGCCCATGGCCTTGAACTTGGCGGCCAGCAGCTTGGTCTTCGGCGCCTCAACGGCGATCGAGTCGACCACCGCCAAGCGGCCGTCGCGCGCCAGCTGCGAGAAGATCGACGCCATGCCGGCGCGGTACATCTTCTTGTTGACCTTGTGCGAGAAGTTCTCGTCCGGAAGATTGGGGAAGGCGCGACCGCCCCCACGCCAGATCGGCGACGAGGTCATGCCGGCGCGCGCACGGCCGGTGCCTTTCTGGCGCCACGGCTTCTTGGTCGAGTGCTTCACCGACTCGCGGTTCTTCTGGGCGCGCGTCCCTTGGCGGGCGTTGGCCTGGTAGGCCACCACCACCTGGTGAACCAGGGCTTCGTTGTAGTCGCGGCCGAAGACGGTGTCAGGCGCGTCGACCTTGGCCGAAGCCTGGCCTTGTTCGTTCAGGAGCTCGAGTTGCATCGCTTAGGCTCCCTTCTTGGCCTTGACCTTGACGGCCGGGCGCACGGTCACGAACCCGCTGGCGGCGCCGGGAACGGCACCCTTGACCAGCAGCAGCTGACGAGCCTCATCGATGCGGACGATGTCGAGGTTCTGCGTCGTGACGGTCTCGTCGCCGAGGTGACCCGACATGCGCTTGCCCGGAAACACACGCCCCGGGTCCTGCGCCATCGAGATCGAGCCGGGCACGTTGTGCGAGCGGCTGTTACCGTGCGAGGCGCGCTGCGAACCGAAATTGTGGCGCTTGATCGTGCCGGTGAAGCCCTTGCCGATCGAGGTGCCCTGCACGTCGACCTTCTGACCCACCGCGAACAGCGTCACCGGCACCTGGGCGCCGGCAGCGTATTGACCAACCACATCGGCCGGCACGCGGAATTCCTGGAGGATCTCACCGGCTTCCACCCCTGCTTTTGCGAGGTGGCCGGCTTCCGGCTTGGTGATGCGCGAAGCTTTGCGCGAACCGAACGCCACTTGCAGGGCGTTGTAGCCGTCGGTCTGCTCGGTCTTGATCTGGGTGATGCGGTTGTTCGACACGTCGAGCACCGTCACGGGGATGGCGTCGCCGTCGTCCGTGAAGATGCGCATCATGCCGACCTTGCGGCCCAGCAAACCGAGGCGATAGCTGTTGGCAGCTGTCGTCATGGCTTTTCTCCAGCCTGTGGCCCACCGCAATTCGGCAGGCTTCGAGGCCTTTGTTTCAAACACCCGACATCGATTGGCCGGGGAGGATGTGCGCCTTTTGAGGCGCGAGCGCGAACCTCCAGGGTTCGCGCAAAGCAGGCGAGTATAACGGCCTTGCAGGAGAACCTGCAAGGCCGTTGCCTTTACTGCAGCTTGATCTCGACGTCCACGCCGGCTGGCAGGTCCAGCTTCATCAGCGCGTCGACGGTCTTGTCGGTGGGGTCGACAATGTCCATCAGGCGCTGGTGCGTGCGGATCTCGAACTGGTCGCGAGACGTCTTGTTGACGTGCGGCGAGCGCAGGATGTCGAAGCGCTGCATGCGGGTCGGCAGGGGCACGGGACCCTTGACGATCGCGCCGGTGCGCTTCGCGGTGTCGACGATCTCCAGGGCCGACTGGTCGATCAGCTTGTAATCGAAGGCTTTCAGGCGGATGCGAATCTTTTGCTTCTGCATGACGGTCCGCCTTACTCGATGATCTTGGCGACGACGCCGGAGCCGACGGTACGGCCGCCTTCGCGGAT
>CAZXLI010000439.1:0-4126 GCA_964641795.1 uncultured Bordetella sp.
TGCGCCAGGCCAACCGCATCGTCAAGCAGTGCATCGCCTGGCTGCGCGCCCACCCCGGCCTGCCCGTGATCACCGACAACCACAAGGTGGCGCCGCCCGAGCGCGTGGACATGAAGTCCAACATGGAAGAGCTGATCCACCACTTCAAGCTCTTCACCGAAGGCTTCCACGTGCCCGAAGGCGAAGCCTATGCCGCGGTCGAGCACCCGAAGGGCGAGTTCGGCATCTACCTGGTCAGCGACGGCGCCAACAAGCCGTACCGGCTGAAGATCCGGGCGCCCGGATTTGCCCACCTGGCCGCGCTCGACGAGATGTCGCGCGGCCACATGATTGCCGATGCGGTGGCCATCATCGGCACGATGGACATCGTGTTTGGCGAGATCGACAGATGACGCTTTCCGACGCAACCCGCGCTCGCTTCGCGCGTGAAGTGGCCAAGTACCCGGCCGACCAGAAGCAATCGGCCGTGATGGCCTGCCTGTCGATCGTGCAGCAGGAGCAGGGCTGGGTCTCGGCCGAGTCCGAGGCTGCGGTGGCCGACTACCTCGGCATGCCCGCCATCGCGGTGCGCGAGGTGACCACCTTCTACAACATGTACAACCAGCAGCCGGTGGGGCGCTTCAAGCTCAACGTCTGCACCAACCTGCCGTGCCAGTTGCGTGACGGGCAGCAGGCACTCGAGCACCTGTGCCACAAGCTCGGCATCGAGGATGGCGGCACCACCCCCGATGGCCTGTTCACGGTGCAGAAGTGCGAGTGCCTCGGCGCTTGTGCCGATGCGCCGGTGATGCTGGTCAACGATCGCCAGATGGTCAGCTACATGAGCAATGACCGGCTCGACGCCCTCATCGAGTCGTTGAAGGCCCAGGCCAAGTGAGCGCGACGATGCTGGACCTGTCGAAGTTTCAAGCCCGCGGCGTGGAGACCTGCTTCCACGACCGCCACATCAATCCCCAGATCTACGCCGGCCTGGATGGCAGCAACTGGCGCCTGAAGGATTACGAGGCGCGTGGCGGCTACCAGGCGCTGCGCAAGATCCTGGCGGCCGAGGGTGGCATGACGCCCGACCAGGTGATCGCCGAGGTCAAGGGCTCCGGCCTTCGTGGCCGTGGCGGCGCGGGCTTCCCCACCGGGCTGAAGTGGAGCTTCATGCCGCGCGCGCTGCCGGTGCAGAAGTACCTGGTGTGCAACAGCGACGAAGGCGAGCCCGGCACCTGCAAGGACCGCGACATCCTCGCCTACAACCCGCACATCGTGATCGAGGGCATGATCATCGCGGCCTACGCGATGGGCATCACGGTCGGCTACAACTACATCCACGGCGAGATCTTCGAGATCTACGACCGCTTCGAGCAGGCGCTCGAGGAAGCCCGCGCCGCCGGCTACCTGGGCAGCAACATCCTCGGCTCGAGCTACAGCTTCCAGCTGCATGCGCACCACGGCTTCGGCGCCTACATCTGCGGCGAGGAGACTGCGCTGCTCGAGTCGCTGGAAGGCAAGAAGGGCCAGCCGCGCTTCAAGCCGCCGTTCCCGGCGAGCTTCGGCCTCTACGGCAAGCCGACGACGATCAACAACACCGAGACCTTTGCCGCGGTGCCGTGGATCATCCGCAACGGCGGCCAGGCCTACCTGGAGTGTGGCAAGCCCAACAACGGCGGCACCAAGATCTTCTCGATGGTCGGCGACGTCCAGCGTCCCGGCAACTACGAGATCCCGATGGGCACGCCCTTCGCGAAGCTCCTCGAACTCGCCGGGGGCGTCAAGGGCGGCAAGAAGCTCAAGGCGGTGATCCCCGGCGGCTCGTCGGCGCCGGTGCTGCCAGCCTCGGTGATGATGGACTGCACGATGGACTACGACTCCATTGCCAAGGCCGGCTCGATGCTCGGCTCCGGCGCGGTCATCGTGATGGACGAGACGCGCTGCATGGTCAAGAGCCTGCTGCGCCTGTCCTACTTCTACACCCACGAGTCCTGCGGCCAGTGCACGCCGTGCCGCGAAGGCACCGGCTGGCTGTGGCGCCTGGTCAACCGCATCGAGCATGGCGAAGGCCGTGCCGACGACCTGGCGCTGCTGGATTCGGTGGCCGAAAACATCATGGGCCGCACCATTTGCGCGTTGGGCGATGCGGCAGCGATGCCGGTGCGCGGCATGTTGAAGCACTTCCGCGACGAATTCGTGCACCACATCGAGCACAAGCGCTGCATCGTCCCGGCCTACGTCTAATCCGAGCCGCACATGATCGAAATCGAACTCGACGGCAAGAAGGTCTCGGTGGCCGAAGGCAGCATGGTGATGCATGCGGCCGACGCTGCCGGCACCACCATTCCGCACTTCTGCTATCACAAGAAGCTCAGCATCGCGGCCAACTGCCGCATGTGCCTGGTGGACATCGAGAAGGCGCCCAAGCCGATGCCGGCCTGCGCCACACCGGTGACGCAGGGCATGATCGTGCGCACGCAGAGCGACAAGGCGCTGAAGGCGCAGAAGTCGGTGATGGAGTTCCTGCTCATCAATCACCCGCTCGACTGCCCGATCTGCGACCAGGGCGGCGAATGCCAGCTGCAGGACCTGGCGGTGGGCTACGGCGGCTCCGCCTCGCGCTACGAGGAAGAAAAGCGCGTCGTGCTGCACAAGGACGTCGGCCCGCTGATCTCGATGGAGGAGATGAGCCGCTGCATCCACTGCACCCGCTGCGTGCGCTTCGGCCAGGAAGTGGCCGGCATCATGGAGCTGGGCATGCAGCACCGCGGCGAGCACAGCGAGATCACCACCTTCGTCGGCAAGTCGGTCGACTCCGAGCTCTCGGGCAACATGATCGACATCTGCCCGGTCGGTGCCCTCACCAGCAAGCCGTTCCGCTACTCGGCCCGCACCTGGGAGCTGTCGCGCCGCAAGAGCGTCAGTCCGCATGATTCGACCGGCGCGAACCTGATCGTGCAGGTCAAGAACAACCAGGTGATGCGCGTCGTCCCGTTCGAGAACGAGGACGTCAACGAATGCTGGATCGCCGACCGCGACCGCTTCAGCTACGAGGCGCTGAACAGCCCCGCGCGGCTGAAGTCGCCGATGATCAAGCAAGGCGGCCAGTGGAAGGCGGTGGACTGGAACACCGCGCTCGGCTACGTCGCCGATGGCCTGAAGCGCGTCAAGGCCGAGCATGGCACCGGCGCGATCGGCGCCGTGGCGTCACCGCACCGCACCGTCGAGGAATTGCACCTGCTGGCCAAGCTGGTGCGCGGCTTCGGCAGCCAGAGCGTCGATGTCCGCACGCGCCATGCCGATTTCGCGAACACCGCGCCGGCCGGTCAGGCCCGATGGCTGGGCCAGAGCATCGCTTCGCTGTCGACGCTGGATCGCGCGTTCGTCGTCGGCTCGTTCCTGCGGAAGGATCACCCGCTTTTCGCCCAGCGCATCCGCCAGGCGGCGCGCAAGGGCGCGCAGGTGATGAGCCTGCATGCGGTGCACGACGACTGGGCGCTGCCGGTGGCCGTGCGCCTGACCGCGGCACCCAGCGCCTGGGCACAGTCGCTCGCTGACGTTGCGGGTTATGTCGCCAGCGCCAAGGGTGTGGCCGCGCCGGCCACCGCGATGGTGAACGAATCGGCGCAGGCCGTGGCCAGCGCGCTGCTGTCGGGCGAACGCAAGGCCATTCTGCTGGGCAACGCCGCCGCGCAGCACCCGCAGGCCGGCATGCTGCTGGCGCTGGCCCAGTGGATCGGTGAGCACACCGGTGCCTCGGTCGGCTACCTGGGCGAAGCGGCCAACAGCGTCGGCGCGCAGCTCGTCAACGCGCTGCCGGGCGAGGGCGGGCTGAATGCAGGCCAGATGCTGAGCCAGCCGATGAAGGCCCTGTTGCTGCTGGACGTCGAGCCTGCGTTGGACGCTGCCAACGCGGCCGCCGCGCGTGCCGCGATGGCCGGTGCCGGGCTCGTTGTCGCGCTGACTTCGTTCGAGGATGCTGCGGTCGACAACGCCGACGTCCTGCTGCCGATCGCGCCGTTCACCGAAACCGCGGGCACCTTCGTCAATGCCGAAGGCCGGGTGCAGAGCTTCCATGGCGTCGTCAAGCCGCTGGGCGAGACCCGGCCGGCCTGGAAGGTGCTGCGCGTGCTGGGCAACCTGCTTG
>CAZXLI010000440.1:0-4122 GCA_964641795.1 uncultured Bordetella sp.
CGCGGATGTAGAAGCGCGGGAAGGCGCGGCCGAACGACGACTCGATGTTCAGGCTGGGCACGCGGCCCGACAGCATGCGCACGTCCTGGCCGCTGGAGTTGATGACGTCGAGCTTCTCGCCCGAGAGCGAGAACACCGAGCTCGGCACGTCCTTGATGTTTTCGGTGCGGCGCTCGGCCGTGACGGTCACCGTCTGCAGCTTGCCGGCCTCCACCGGCTCGGCCGTCTGGGCGAATGCGGGGGCAGCGAAGGCAAGGGCCAGCGCGGCGGCCAAGGGATGGCGGGCAAGGGTCGGGCGCAACATCGTGGGGGTTCCTGGTTGGAAAAGGGTCGCCAGCCGATGCAAGCGGTGTGCCGCGGGCATGGCGGGTCAGACCCCGGACGGACATGACAGAAGCGTTTCATTCTGCATGTCGGGTCGCCCCAAAAGATGACCAAACGGTCAGGTGTTGCGCCGACAAGACGCCGCAGCGCACTGCGAAACGCCGGACTAGGCACGCATGAAGCCGAGGTCGATCGGGTAGTCTGGGCGACCCGCGGCGGTGCCGAAATTCCCCAAGTCGGGGATCACGTCGGCCAGGCGATCTGCCGGCACGCCGAACCATCGCGCTAGCGTCGCCATGTACTGCGCGACCGAAGTGGATGGCAGCAGCCGACCCTGGCCGACATGCCACTGGTCCTCTGGCGCGTCGCTGTCACCCACGCTGACCGGGGGCGCCTTGCCATAGATGGCCCGGCCCTTGACCGCGCCGCCGACGATGAAGTGATGGCTTCCCCAGCCGTGGTCCGTGCCGTCGCCGTTGGATGTCAGGGTACGGCCGAAGTCGGACGCCGTGAACAACGTGACCTGGTTGTCGAGTCCGGCAGCGGCGATCGCGGCCTGGAAGTCGACGATGGCATCCGACACCTGTTGCAGCAAGCCCGGATGCTTGCCCAACTGGCCGCCATGGGTGTCGTACCCGATGTGGCGCACGTAGAAGACCTGGCGCTTGATGCCAAGCGTGCCATGCGCCGCTGCGACCTGTGCGACCAGCCGCAGCTGGTTGGTCAGGAAGGGGGCCGAGGCCGAGGGCCGGTAGGCGCCCAACGCGGTCGACACCACCTCCTGGGTGGCGATGGAGAACCGCGTGACCTGGGCATAGGCGTCTTCCAGCACATGGCGGCGGCGCTGCTGGATCAGCGTTGCCAGGACGCTGGGCATGGGGCCCCGCTCCACCACGGCAGGGCTGATCGGCACTGCGCCCTGGACCGTCATCTGGTAAGCCGCCCCATGAGGGCTCGTGATGAACAAGGGACCGGCGCTCGCCACCGAGATGGCACCCAGGAGCGGTGTGGCGTTGACCTTGCCGTACGCGTCGAGCATGCGGCCGCCATAGCCGCCCGAGGTATCGCCGTCCGGCGCTGCGCTCTGGAAGGTCGAGCGTTGATCGGCGTGCGAAAAGAGCTTCGGCGGCAGGCTGCCGCCCGCGCGGTACTGCGATCGCGTCAGCGGCATCACCAGCGGACCGACGTTCAACAGCACGGCCGCCTTGCCTGCCGCGAACAGCCGCGCCATGCCGGCCATGTTCGGGTGCAGGGCATATTGCCGACCGCCGGGCAGCGCTGCATCGGGCGCCAGGACGGTGGCCTGCAGCGAGCCTTGCGGCACGGCCAGGCTGGTGGGGCTGCCGGCGCCGCGGATGGCCGCATAGCGCGAGTGGCTGGCACTGTCGAACGGAACGACGGTGTTTTCCTGGTCATTGCCGCCATCGAGCATCAGGCAGACGATGGCCTTGTAGTCATCGGCCCCTGCGGCGGCCAGCTGCTCGATGCCGGCCAGGCTGATGCCCCAGGGCGCCATGGCCGTCAAGCCAGCGGCTCCCAGAAATCGGCGGCGAGTGGGGGTGGCGGAAGACAAGGGCTGCATCGCGGCTACTTCTGAACGATGTACTCGGGAACCGACAAGATCGTCGTGACGGCCCAGCACACGAACTGGAGCCGCACGTCCAGCGGCGAAGCCGGCGTGAGGCCCGGAAAGTTGGCCCTGAGTCCCGCCGCAATCGCCTGGCATGTTTCGGCCGAGATCTGTCCCGCCGCGAGCACGAGGTTCAGGTGACGGATCAGCGCATCGGCGTCGCCGACCAGCGGCAACTCGTCTTCCAGGCTGCAGGTGATGTCGTATCCGGCGGCGGCGGTCTGGACGATGGTCTGGTCGAACTGATTGCGGTAGAAGGCCGGGATGTCGGGCGCCGGCACGAAGAAGCCAGGCGTGCAGATGCCGCGCACCAGATTGACCCAGTTCGCCACCGAGACTTCATTGACCAGCATGAACTCCGGAGAGAGCAACGCCTGGCCGCCGCCGAGGTCGCCGGGCAGGCGATTGCCCGGACGGACGAAACCGAACACCGAGTCCGCGCCCAGAGGTGTCTGCGGCATCCCGCCCAGCTTCCAACTGCCCGCCTTCGAGTTCATGCCGAGAGAGCGCCCGAGTTGCGCAACGCGCACCATCGGATCGCGCACCTTGCCGAAGGTGTTCGAGGCGAGGCCACCGGCCCCACGCGCTTCCGGATCGAGCAGGATCGCCTTGAACACGGCGGCCAGGTCGCCCCGCACACCTGCGCCGTTATCGTTGAAGGCAGCGGTGACCCGGCTCACGTAGCCCGGGCTGGGGTTGCTGGTGACCAGTCGCTGGATCATCTGGCGACCGAAGAACGGACCGACGTTCGGCTGCTGGAACAGGTGGTCCAGCACGCGCTGGATCTTTTGCTCCGGGGCCAGGCTGCCCGGAATCACCAGGCCCAGCCAGGCGACGTCTTCCGTCGAGTGCAGGGCAGGGTCGCAGACCAAGGGCAGTCGCGCCTGGCTGATGTCCGGGAGATCAAAAGTCGTGCCGGCATTCGTCACCCGGCTCTGCTTGACGGCGGCGAGGTTGTAGCCGGTGAACACGCGGGCGAGCTGCGTGACATCGTTCTGGGCATAGGTCTCGATGCGGCGGCCATGCGCGTCGAGCCGCTCGCTGCCATCGGGGTTCAGCTCGTACAGGCCGATGGTGAACAGCTGCATCAGCTCGCGCGCGAAGTTCTCGTCCGGCATGCGCCCGGTCTGCGGGTCGGCCTTCTGGCTGCCGATGATGCTGAGCACCTGGCCGATGGCGGAGTTCGTCGGCAGCTTTCCCAGCAGCGTGCGGAAGTTGCCAAAGGCCTGGTCGGCGAGCAGGTCCCAATAGTCACAGAGCACCCAGGCCCGCCAGGCCGAGCCCACGCCGTCCAGGTAAGCCACGAAGAACTCGCTCAGCGCCAGCGCGATGCGCGCTCGGTGAGCACCCCGCGTGGCGATCAGTTGGTACCACAGCGCGTATGAAACCTGGTAGGCGTTGCCGTAGTAGCCGTAGCTGTCGATCTTCGTGTAGCCCCGTGCGCCCAGCCAGTCCCAGGCGGTGATGTCGCGAGGCGCGGCCTTCTGTTCGTCGAGCCAGGCGGCATAGCCGATCGATCGCAGGTGCGCGATGTCGCTGCGGCTCGCGCTGAACTGCGCCTGCAGCAGGAAGCGGGCCGCCTCTTCGTCGGTGGTTGGTTTGGCGACGCGGTAGTCGGTGGCAATCAGGTCGGCAAAGTCGCTCAGTGCGCCGACATCGAGCAATTGACCGTCGCTGATCGTGCCGAGCACGTAGACCCTGCCCTCGGCGATGCCGATGTAGTTGCCGGTCGCAGCGTAGTGTCGGTACACATAGGGCGCCCAGGTCTGGCTCGGCGGTGATCCGGGAAAGAAGTCGGGGTAGACCTTCTGCGCCCAGTCCATCAGCTCGTCGGCTGTGGGCGTCGATCGTCCCGAGGCGCCGACGGCCGTGTCGGCGGCCGCTGCAAGCACGCGGGAGCGCTTGGCATCCGCTCGCTGGCTGAACGCGCCGGGCAGCGGGGCAGCATCGCCGGCACAACCGGCGAGGCTGACAAGTGCCGCAACGGCAGCCAGTCGGCTGCCCTCTCCGGCCGCAGTGGTTTCATGACCTGGCACGCCTTGCCTCCCGCAGGGGTCAGTGCGCGCGAATCCTAGACCAAGTGTTGCCCGAGGCCGCTCGGCGATACCGGGTGCCAGGTGTTATGACCCGCGCTGATTTCGGGTCGCCGGTCCACCATATTCGAGGAT
>CAZXLI010000441.1:0-4115 GCA_964641795.1 uncultured Bordetella sp.
GCGCGCCTTCCACCAGCGCCTGCATCGCCGGATTCTTGGTGTCGAGAATGCGCACCGGGTTGCTGGGCAGGCGGCGCCGGCCACCCGCGTCGAGCCGGTCCGCGTGGGCTTCGAAGTACGCGATGAGCGCGGCGCGATGCGCCTGCCGCTCCGCCGGCTGGCCCAGGCTGTTGATCTCCAGCCGCACGTGCCGGCCCTCCAGCAGCCCCAACTCCTGCCACAGCCGGCGCACCATCAGGATCAGCTCGGCATCGACATCCGGACCGGCAAAACCCAGCGCCTCGACGTCGAGCTGGTTGAACTGCCGGTAGCGGCCCTTCTGCGGCCGCTCGTGGCGGAACATCGGGCCCAGCGTCCACAACCGCAGGGGGCCGTTGTACAACGCGTTGTGCTCCACCATCGCGCGCACGATGCCGGCCGTGGCCTCGGGCCGCAGCGTGAGCTGGTCGCCGTTCATCGCATCGGTGAAGGAGTACATCTCCTTCTCGACGATGTCGGTCACTTCGCCGAGGCCGCGCACGAACAGGGCGGTGGGCTCGACGATCGGCGTCAGCAGGTACTGGTAGCCGTAGCGGCCGAGCGCCGAGCGCACGGTGGTCTCGAACCATTGCCACAGCGCGCTGTCGGGCAGCTTGTCCTTGCGGGGCACGCTGCCCGGCAGGATGTCGTTCATGCCCTTGATGGCCTTGAGAACATTGCTCATGAGGGGTGCAGTCCGTGGGCGCCGCCGTACGCGGCGCAGATGCGAAAGAGGGGCTTCGGCCGGCGGAACGCGGCCGTCGGTGGCTAACGAATCAAGTCAGCGTCAATGCGCCGCGGTGGCCGCGCCGAAGCGGCGCTCGATGTAGCCCTCGACGATGCGGTGGAACTCCTGCGCGATACCCTCGCCGCGCAAGGTCATGGCCTTCTGGCCGTCGATGAACACCGGCGCGGCCGGCGCCTCGCCGGTACCGGGCAGGCTGATGCCGATGTCGGCATGCTTGCTCTCACCGGGGCCATTGACGATGCAGCCCATCACCGCGACCTTCAGGTTCTCGACGCCCGGATAGCGCGCGCGCCACACCGGCATCATGGCGCGCAGATGGTCGTCGATCTGCTTGGCCAATTCCTGGAAGGTGGTGCTGGTGGTGCGGCCGCAGCCCGGGCAGGCGGTGACGCTGGGGTTGAAATGTCGCAGACCCAGCGCCTGCAGGATCTCGAGCGCCACCACCACTTCCTGGGTGCGCGCCTCGCCGGGCTGCGGCGTCAGCGAGACGCGGATGGTGTCGCCAATGCCCTGCTGCAGCAGCACGCCCAGTGCCACCGACGAGGCCACCGTGCCCTTGGTGGCCATGCCCGCTTCGGTCAGGCCCAGGTGCAGCGCGTAGTCGCAGCGTTTGGCAAGCGCCTGATACACCGTGATCAGGTCCTGCACGCCACTGACCTTGCAGCTGATGATGATCTGGTTCGGGTCGAGCCCCAGTTCGCGCGCCCAATCGGCCGATTGCAAAGCCGACTGCACCAGTGCCTGGTACATCACCTGCCTGGCGTCCCAGGGCGCGCTGCGGCGAGCGTTGTCGTCCATCATCGACGCGAGCAGTTCCTGATCCAGGCTGCCCCAGTTGACGCCGATGCGCACCACCTTGTCGTGACGGCAGGCGGCTTCGATCATCTGGGCAAACTGGCGATCGCGCTTCTGACCCTTTCCGACATTGCCCGGGTTGATGCGGTACTTCGACAGCGCGGCTGCACAGTCGGGATATTCAGTGAGCAGCGTGTGGCCGTTGTAGTGGAAGTCGCCGATCAGCGGCACGTCGATCCCCATGCGATCGAGCTGCTCGCGGATGGCCGGCACCGCCTTGGCAGCCTCCGGCGTGTTGACGGTCAGGCGCACCAGTTCGGAGCCGGCAATGGCCAACTCCTTGACCTGGATCGCCGTCTCGATGACGTCCACGGTGTCGGTATTGGTCATCGACTGCACGCGCACCGGCGCATCGCCGCCGATGGTCACGACACGGCTGCCCCAGGACACGCGCGCCTGGCGCGAACGGCGCGCCGCGGGCATCGCGGGGATGATTAGCATCGGGTCGGGACTGTCGGTTTCACTCATGGTCGGGGTCAGCGGGCGCGCAGGACGGGCACCATCATGGCAGCTCGATGTTGGCGACGTTGTTCTGGGTCCTTGCGGCCAGGTCGATGGTCTGGCCGCGGTGCTGCAACACCGTGCCCTTCACATTGCCGATGCGAAGGCGCAACGGACGCGCACCCTCCAGATCCACCGTCTCACCGGGCTGCAGCGTCCGATTCAGCAGCAATTGCCCCCGCGCATCGGCTGCCTGCACCCAGGTGGCCTGAACCGCCTGGATGCGCGCGCCGGAGGCCGATGCCACCGCGGCCATCGGCGGGGCAGCCGCCGGCGTGCTCGCGACGACGGTCGGCGGATTCGGCGCGGCTGCAGGCGCCGACGCACCGGAGGCCGCCACCACCGCGGAGGCCGCCTCGACCACGGCCTGCGTGACCACCTCGACCACGCTGGCCGGCCGCGCCGCCACCGGCATCGCCGGCGCCTGAGAGCCGGCCTGCGCCGCTTCGTCGGCCGGCGCCGAAGTCGGCAGCCAGCGCTGCACCCAGTGGCCGGGCATCAGCACGAAGACCGCGGCCGCCGCCAGCAGCAGTGCGGCCAGCCACAGCATGGGGTGACGCATCAGTGTCGACTCGACGGGATCACTGCTGCGCCCAGGGCGGTCCCGGAACGGCGTGTTCAGCCCGGCGTCGACCTTTTCCAGCGCCGCCGCGCGGCTCGAAGGCAGTTGCGCAAGGACCGGCTGGGCATCGATCTTGAGCACGCGGCAGACGCTTTGCGCCAGCGCCCTGGTGAAGGTGGCGTCGGGCAGTTCATCGAAGCGGCCGGCCTCGAGCGCTTCGAGCTTGGCCGGCGACACCTTGATCGAGGCGGCCAGCGCGGCGATGTGCAGGCCCTGCTTCTGGCGCGCCGCGCGCAGCAGCTCGCCGGCACTGTTGCCCACGGACTCGTTGCGCGAAGCGGCCGGCTCAGTCATCGAAGCGCTCTGCATCCAGCAAGCGCACTTCCGGTGCGTCCGGGTAGCGGCTGCGCATCTTCTCACCCAGGTCGCGCGCACCGCCACGATTGCCTAACTTGTATTCGACGCGTGCCGCGAGCCACAGCGACTGTGCGTTGGTCGTCGCCGGGTCTGCGTTGACCCGGCCGATGTAGAAGCGAGCACGCGTGTACTCGCCGCGACGCAGCAGCACGTCGCTCAGGTTGATGGCCGTACTGGGGTTGGCCGGATCGAGCTCGTAGGAGCGCATCATCGAGGCCTCGGCCTCGCTCAGCTGCCCCGCGCGTGCCTGGCAGATGCCGCGCGCCAGCCAGGTCCGCGAAGCGTCGCGGTACTGCGGCGTGGCCAGCGCCTGCTGGAACTGGGCGGCCGCATCGGCATAGCGCTGGCGCTGGCACAGGTACCAGCCGTAGTTGTGCATGGTGTTCGCATCGCTGCGGTCAATCTGCAGCGCCCGGCGGAAGTTGTCTTCGGCCAGGGCATCGTCGCCGAGGCTCGCATAGATCAGTCCGCGCAGGTTGTAGGCAGCGCTCTGGTTCGGGCTGGCCGCCAGCGAGAGCTTGACCTCGTCCAGCGCGGTGTCGTACTGGCCGCGCGCGAAATACGCGCTCGCCAGTTCCAGTCGCACACGGGCACGGCGGTCGGCATCGGTCTGGTCGGAGTCGGTGCTGCGCTCCTTCAACTCACCGGAAGCCCCTCCCTGCGAAGCACAGCCCTGCATTGCCAGGACCACGGCGACCACCGCCATCGGCCAGGCCAGCGCCTGGAGAAATCGCAGCGCCGGAGCAAACGTCATGGCAGATCCTGGGGGGTGGACTCGGGGAGAGGCTCGATGCGAATCACCGGCCGCGTCATGCGCTTGTGGGCGCTGGTCCGGTCCTGCACTTCACCGGCCAGCTGGCCACAGGCCGCATCGATGTCATCGCCACGCGTCTTGCGCACGGTGGTCACGATGCCGGCATCCTGCAGTTGCCGCGCGAACGCCATCACACGCTCGCGCGGCGAACGCTTCAGGCCCGAGGCGGGGAACGGATTGAACGGGATCAGGTTGAACTT
>CAZXLI010000442.1:0-4107 GCA_964641795.1 uncultured Bordetella sp.
CGAAGGACACGAAGTCCCCCTCGGGGGGCGCGAACGCAGTGAGCTGGGGGTTCATCGTCAGCGCCACTCTATTGCGAACTTGCGTCTCTATTAACAACGCGATTTGCGATTGATTCATGACTCTTTGGTGTGTAATCTCGGGCCATGGATCGCCTGAAGCAGATCGAATCCTTCATCGCCGTGGCCACCAAGGGCAGCCTGACCTCGGCGGCTCAGGCCGAAGGCGTGGCGCCGGCGGTGATCGGCCGGCGCATCGATGCGCTGGAGGAGCGCCTGGGCGTCAAGCTGCTGGTGCGCACCACGCGGCGCATCACGCTCACCCACGAAGGAAGCGCCTTCCTCGAGGATTGCCAACGCATCGTGGCGGACATCGCCAACGCCGAAGCCAGCGTTTCAGCCGGCGGCGTGAAGGCGAGCGGCCACTTGCGCATCACCGCGCCGGCCGGCTTCGGGCGCCGGCACGTGGCCCCGCTGGTGCCGCAGTTCCTGGCGCTGCACCAGGACGTGAGCCTGTCGCTGAACCTGGCCGACCGGGTGGTGGACATCGTCAACGAAGGCTTCGATTGCGCGATCCGCGTCGGCGACCTGCCCGATTCCAGCCTGGTCAGCGTGCGGCTGGCCGACAACCGGCGCATGTGCGTCGCGACACCGGCCTACCTGAAGCGCGCCGGCACGCCGCAGCATCCGCAGGAGCTGGGCCGGCACTCGTGCCTGACCCTGTCGTCGGACGCCAGCCAGACCCGCGGCTGGGCTTTCCAGATCGACGGCGAGATCACCCACCTGCGGCCCAGCGGCCGGCTCGACTGCAGCGACGGCCAGGTGCTGCATGCCTGGTGCCTGCAAGGCCTGGGCATTGCCTGGCGCAGCACCTGGGAAGTGGAGCAGCAGGTGGCGGCCGGCCAGTTGGTGGAGGTGCTCGGCGCGTTCGCGGCGCCGCCGAACGGCATCTACGCCGTGGTGCCGCAGCGCAAGCACCTGCCGCTGCGGGTTAGGCTGTGGATCGATTTCATCAAGCACAGCTACGGCGACCCCGCCTACTGGCGCGGTGCGTCCGCCGCCCCCGAAGCCAGCCCCTGACGCGCCGCCAGGATCCCCGATGCTCGAAGCCCTGCTCGCCTACGCCCACCTGCTCGCGATCCTGAGCTGGGTGGTGTTCCTGACCAGCCAGACCGCGCTGGCCCGTGCCGAGTGGTTCAATACCGCGGCGCTGAACCGGCTGGTCACCGTGGCCCGCATTGCCAACATCGCCGCAGGGGCGGTGTTCCTGAGCGGGGCAGCGCGCGTGATCTGGGGTGCCAAGGGCCCGGCCTGGACGCTGGCGCAGCCGCTGCTGTGGGCCAAGCTGGCCCTCTTCACCGTGATGGTGATCGCGGCCTGGCGATCGACCCGCCAGATCGCCCGCTGGCACACTGACCACCAGCGCAGCGGCGCACTGCCCGGCGCCGAACAGATCACCCAGCTGCGCCAGCGCCTGATGCGCGCCACGCACCTGATGGTGTGGCTGCCGCTGCTGGGCGTGCTGCTGGCGCGCGGGCTGCTCGCCCGCTAACCCCCAAAAGCCGCGTCCCCTCCACCGCCCCCCCGCCGGCCACCGCCAGTCCCCGGCAGGGGACAGGCCGCGCAGCGGCCAGGGGAGCGGGGCCTGGTCGGAGGGCCCACGCCGCGGCAAGCATGCCGCGGCGGTTCGTGAGGCGTCAGCGGGCGCGCGGGCGCCCCCTGACGTCCACACTCACCCCCCACGGGGGCGGCCGCGAGGCGGCCGGGGTCAACCCTTAAGGCACTCGCTCATGAACTTCTTGCGCTCGTCGCCCTTCAGCTTCTTGTCGCCGGCGTCCTTGTTGCAGGCCTTCATCTTGTCCTGCTGAGTCGCGGGCTTCTTGGCCGAGAGGCAGGTCTTCATGAAGGCCTTGCGCTCGTCGCCCTTCTTGTCGCCGGCTTCCTTGTTGCAGTCGCCCATCTTGGTTTGCTGGGCGGTGGGCTTGGCGCCGCTGGCGGCCATGTCCGGCGCCGCCTTGTGCGAGCTGGCCTGCGCAGCGCCAATGCACAGCAGGGCCGATGCCGCCAGGGCGGTGAGTTGCTTGATCGTGTTCATGGTGGGGTTCCTTCCTCGTTGCAGACGCTGGTGGCCATCGGAGGCCGCTGCCGATTGGAGCAGGCAAACCCCCAGCCGGCAATCAAGGCAACGCCGCTGCGTGGCGCGCGGTGCACAGCCCACGCAAACAGGCGTTACAGGATGCGCCGCGGGTGCGCCAGCGCCTCGTGCGCGGCATGCAGCCGCCGCACCAGCACGCGGATGAAGGCGGCATCGAACAGGTGACGCGTCGTCGGGCTCAGCGTCTGCATCGCCTCGGGCGTGAAGGCCACGGTGGTGGCGGCCTCGGACACGATGACATCGGCCGCATGCGTCTTCATGTCGGGGCTGGGCGCCAGGTAGGCCATCTCGCCCACCGACGTGCCGGTGCCCAGCTGCGCCACGCGGTTGCCGTCGCGGTACACGTCGATGCGGCCCTGGGCGATGATGTGGAAGGTGTTGCCCTCCTCGCCCTTGCGGTACAGCGCGGCACCAAAGGCATGGCGCTGCCAGCGCGCGCGGTGCACCACTTCCCACAGTTCGACATCGCCGAAGCCGGCAAAGAACTCCAGCGATCGCAGCAGGTTGAAGCGCTCGGAATCGAGCACGTCCTGCACCTGGCCGCGCGGTACCTCGGCATTGGCGATGAGCGACGACCACTCGCGCGCGAACTCCTCCCAGCTGGCATGGCGCTGGTCGCGGTTCTTGGCCAGCGCGCGTTCGAGGATCGCCTGCATGCGCGGCGGCACGCCTTCGCGCAGGTGCTGCAGCGCCGGCGGGTCGACGTTGTAGATCTGGTGCATCAGCGAGGGCTGCGTCGTCGCGTCGAACGGCGGGCGTCCGGCCACCAGGTGGAACAGCACCGCCGCCAGCGAGTACAGGTCGGCCCGGGCATCGAGCGCACTGCCGTCCAGCTGCTCGGGCGACATGTAGGCCAGCGAGCCGACGCGGAACACCTGCGTGCGGTCGGACAGGGTGTCGAGCACGCTGCCGAAGTCGCTGATCTTCACGTCCTTGACCTGGCCGTCTTCCACCAGCGCGAGGATGTTGGCCGGTTTCACATCGCGGTGGATCAGGCCCTGGCGCGAGACATAGCCCAGCGCCATCGCGCACTTGAAGCCGATCTCGACGATCTGATCGAGCGACAGCAGTGCGTGGGCGCGGCAGTAGCGCTTGAGCGTGACGCCGGGCACGTACTCCATCACGATGTACGGCATCACCGGGTCGGGCACCGCATCGAAGATCTCGACGACGTTCGGGTGCTTCAGCTTGCCGGCCAGCGCGGCCTCGGCATCGAAGAAATGGCTGCGGTAGTGGTTTTCAGGGCTTTCGACGCCGCTGGCCGCTCGCACCCGCTTGATCGCCACCTGGCGGTCGCGGAAATCGTCGCGGGCCAGGAAGACCTCGCTGGTGGCGCCCTCACCCAGGCGCGACTGCACCCGGTAGCGGCCGATCCAGGCCGGATGGTCGGCGGGCTGGGCAGGGATGTCGACCCCGGGTTGGGAAGCGGGCAGGCTGGACATGGGCTGCACGCATTCTGCGGGCATTCCGGCGGGGCGGAAAGCCGGCATCGCCCCGGCGCGGCCCGCCACCGGGCCGAACCTTAGAATCCGCCGCCATGATCCAAGCCAAGCAGGAGCTGCTCGAGGCGCTGGGCGCCGCGATCGCGCAGCTCGCGCCCGAGGCCGCGCTGAGCCCGGCCTTCGAGAACCCCAAGCAAGCCGCCCATGGTGATTTCGCGATCACCAGCGCGATGCAGTTGTCCCGCGCGCTGAAGCGCAACCCGCGCGAACTGGCCGCCGAACTGGTCAAGGCGCTCGAAGCGCAGCCCGCGGTGCAGCGCTGGGTCTCGGCGCTGGAGATCGCCGGCCCCGGCTTCATCAACCTGCGGCTGAAGCCCGAGGCGCGCCATGCCATCGTCGGCGAAGTGCTGGCCGCGGGCGACCGCTTCGGCCTGCGTCCGCCCAGCGGCCGCAAGGTCATGGTGGAGTTCGTCTCGGCCAACCCCACCGGGCCGCTGCATGTGGGCCACGGCC
>CAZXLI010000443.1:0-4107 GCA_964641795.1 uncultured Bordetella sp.
CCGAAGACCGGCAAGGACATCATCGTCAAGGATTCGATCGCCGACGCCTTCCTGCAGCAGATCCTGCTGCGCCCTGCGGAGTATTCGGTGGTTGCGACCCTGAACCTCAATGGCGACTACATCTCCGACGCGCTGGCCGCGCAGGTCGGCGGCATCGGCATCGCCCCGGGGGCGAACATGTCCGACTCGGTGGCCTGCTTCGAAGCCACGCATGGCACGGCGCCGAAGTACGCCGGCAAGGACTACGTGAACCCCGGCTCCGAGATCCTGTCGGCCGAGATGATGCTGCGCCACATGGGCTGGAAGGAAGCGGCCGACCTGGTGATCAGCTCACTGGAAAAGGCCATCCAGAGCAAGAAGGTCACCTATGACTTCGCGCGCCTGATGGACGGCGCGACGCAGGTCTCCTGCTCGGGCTTTGGTCAGGTGATGATCGACCACATGTGACCTCGCTCCACGGCGTCTCATGATGCCCCGTAAGCCCCTGATTTTGTTGAAGAAATCAGGGGCTTCGTCTTTTCAGCACGTCTCACGGCAGACCACGAAATCCCGCCATTTTGGAGGGGAAATTGACGGGAGACGGGGCCCGAAACGGCCCAAATTCCTCCACTTGGAGGTGGCTGAAAAGTGTCGGGAGACGACGCATGCGACTGAGCAACTACACCCTCACGCCCACTCGGATCAACAACGCCAAGGCGAAGGCGCGGCTCTACAAGCTAAGCGATGGCGGGGGGCTTTTCGTCGAGGTCAGCACGACCGGCCAGAAGACCTGGCGCTACCAGTACCGATTCGCCGGCAGCCGCCGAGACGTCAAGATCGGGCGATACCCGGAGATCGGGGTGGCCGACGCCCGGGCGCGGCACTTCGAACTCAGGTCGCTCTTGGAGCGAGGGGTAGACCCCGCCGAAGTTCGTCGCCAGGAGACTGCGGAGCGTCGGCAGCAGGCGAAGGACAGCCAGCCCGCTGCCGACCAGTTCGAGGCGTTCTCCCGGCGCTGGATCCGGGAGCGCCTGATGACCAGGTCCGAGACCTACCGGAACCAGATCGAGTCCCGGCTCGAGCGCTTCGTATGGCCAGCGATCGGCGAGAAGCCGCTGGGCGGCGTCCGGCCCGCCGACGTGCTCGCGATCATCGAGGACTTGAGAGGAACGCCGAAGACGGCGGAGGGCGTCAGGCAACACATCCAGCAGATCTACAACTACGCGATCCAGAAGCTGCTCGTCGAGGTCAACCCGGCCTTGCCACTGCGAGGCGTCATCGAGGTGCCTGCTGCCGAGCACCACCGGCATTTGACCGAGCCAGAACTCGGAGCCTTCTGGCGGTCGGTGGCGAAACAAGGTGCGCACTTCGTGACCATCGCTGCCACACGGATGCTCATGTACACGATGTGCCGCAAGTCAGAGGTGCTGCGCTCTCGGTGGCGCGAGTTCGATCTAGAGCGGGCCCAGTGGGACATCCCGGCCGAGCGCATGAAGATGAAGGCGCCGCACCGTGTCTACCTGTCCCGGCAGGCACTCGAACTCCTCGGGCTGCTGAAGGCATTCGGCTCCGAACCGCAGGCCTACGTGTTCCCGTCGGTTCTTCGTGCGGCGGTGCCGCTCGGCGACGCTACGCTGAACCACTTCTTCAAGCGACTCGACTTCGGCGTTCCGGACTTCTCGCCCCATGGGACCCGAGGCACGGCGGCAACCTTGCTCCGCGAGCACGGATTCAGCCGTGAGGTGGTCGAGCTGCTACTGGCGCATGCCGAGCGAAACAAGGTGACGGCCGCGTATCACCATCACGAGATGGCTGACGAGCGGCGGCGCGCGCTCCAGTACCTCGCCGATCAAGTTGATCGACTCGCCATGGCTGGCTCAGCACCTCCAGTGTCTTCGCACGATCTTCCTGGTCCGACTGCGTTGCCCCCATCGGTCGGCTCAGCCTTGCAGATCGGAACGACTCGGCTAGACGGCGCGGCTAGATGTGCTGGCACTCGCAGCAAGGTGGGAGTACGCTAGCGCGGTCGGGGGTGCGTGACATGCGGTGGGCTCGTTTCGTCGGCGTGGTTTGTCTGGGAGCTCTGCTCGGCGTGGTTGCAGCGCTGGAGGACGACACGTCTACGAAGGTTGGCATGGCGCTCATGGGCGCATTGTTCGCGACGCCGATTGCCTCCATAGTGGCTCGCAGTCGAGGGTCGAACCCTCACGTCGGTGAGCCAGGGCATTCCATGGACGGCGCAGGCTCGACGTCACCTAGTGCCCTTGCGCGAAACTACTGGCGTGACCGAGGCCATCCCCCGTACATGAAGCCCTCTGATGGCGATCCGGACAAGCACATGTTCGATCCCGATCGGCTCTCCTGACTACTTCCGCTTCAGGATGTCTTTGACGGCATCGGCTGCGCTCTCGGCCGTGGTAGCAGCATCTTTTCCAACTTGCTTGGCGGACTGCTTCAGCAGGGACCTACGCGGCACGAGGGTGCCGTCTTCGGCTCGGTCGGCTTCGATGTTTCGACCGAGCTGATCTGCCTGCGCTCCAGCGCGTTGCCGAAGCGCCGTCGCCTCAGTTCGCATTTGATCTCGGCGCAGCTCCGGCGACTCGGCGGGTGCAGTTGGTGGCGATGGATTCCCGCGAGTTCTCCTGACGGCGGCATCAGAGTCTTTGCGCATGCCGGGTACGTCGACCGTCGAGTCCACGATTGCCGACTGGCGAAGATGCTCGGGAGGGAGTGACCCGAACGTCACTGGTACGCCAGTCCCATCCGTGAATGTTCGATTCGGCCCGAGGGCTCGACGTGCGAGTTCTGCTTCGAAGAGAGCTTGCGCCGCCGCACTGGTGCCGCCGTACTGCTCAGCGTAGCGGGTGAACATGGCGAGGTTATGTGGATCCTGGGCCAGGTCAATGGAGATGACTTCGCCCCTCTCAAGCGCAGTGGCCAGCCGTTCGGAGTAGCTGGTTTTTTGCGCCAGCGCAGCTTCAGCACGGGTGGTCCGGGTGGCAGATGAATTGATGCGTGACGCGATCTCCGTGGCTTCACGTGCGTCGGCCGCAACCGCAGTCGAGAAGCTCGAATCTCTGGACACCCGATCGCCGAACTGCTTGAACTCGCTGAGTTGCTCGCTGGTCATGCTGCCGAGCACCTTCTGCTCCTGCGCTGTCAGGCCCGACAAGTAGCTCTTGTCTGCTGTGGCATTGAGCTTTCCGCCAGCGACTGCGGTGCTCAGTCCCAGGTGTGCGGCTGCGCCGAAGGCAATGTTTGCAACTTGCGACTGAGACATGCCAGTGCTGTCGGCGACGCTCCGCGTGATCTGGTCCAGCCGATTCAGCGTCTGCCCCAACTGCTCGAAGCTGCTGGATGTCGACCCCGTGCTGCTTCGCGATGACTTCAGCTTTGCCAAGCCCTTGGTGAATGCCTCGGACAGCACCGCCGAACGTTCGGTGCTGGCGGCAACGGCTTCGCTTCGGGCTGCGTCGACCTGGCGGCTGGCGTCCTGGACGTCCTGCTCGCTCACGCGCATCGATACGACCCGGGACGCGTAGCCCTGGTTGCGCAGCAGGCTGACGGCGGTCCGGCCGGTCAGCATGTTCGACGAGAAGGTGTTGCCGCTGATGTCGTTCTGCCAGTTGCTCATGAACGCGGACGTCCGGTTCGGCGCGAGCCGGATCTGGTCCATGGAGACATTGCCCATGCTCAGATTGCCAGCGGCGGCACCTGCCGTGGCGCCGGCCACCATCGACTGCAGGCCTGAGAGACCGCCCACCAGCGCGGTGCCAAAGGTCTCCATCCGCTTGAGCGCGGCCCAGGCGATGAACGGGATGCTGATGGCGAGGTAGCCGACCACGGCTTCGCCGGAGATCGCCCGGGAGTAGATCGTCGATGCCGTCTGCAGCGACAGAGCCTTGGCGCCGCTGCCAAGGTCGGCTGCTGCCGCGAGGTCGTAGGCAGCGTAGATCGATGCCATGTAGTTGAGCACGGCGTACAGCGGTGGCCAGAGCTGGATCCAGATCAGCACGGCGGCATAGCCCTTGAACGCCAGCATCGTCTCGCGCCCGCTGGTCAGCAGCATCAGAAGGACGAGGAGGGGGAACAGCGCGTAGGTGATGGCCTCGATCACGTTGCGGAACA
>CAZXLI010000444.1:0-4107 GCA_964641795.1 uncultured Bordetella sp.
CGGATAGCGTGTGCGGGTAGGCCGCGGCAAAGTCCGCCAGGCCCACCTTCGACAGGGCGTCGAGCGCGCGCTCGCGCGCCTGCGCCGTCGGCAGCCGGTGCGCCGCGCGCAGCGGGAACAACACGTTGGCCAGCACCGTCTTCCACGGCGGCAGCTGGTCGAATTCCTGGAACACCACGATGCGGTCGGGGCCTGGGCCCTGCACCGGCTGGCCGTCGATCAGGATGCGGCCTTCGCGCGGCGTCACGAAGCCGGCGATGGCCTTCAGCAGCGAGGACTTGCCGCAGCCCGAGGCGCCCAGCAGCACGTAGCGTTCGCCGGCCTGCACCTCGAAGCCCACGCGCTGCGTGGCGCGCACCACGCGGTCGTGCGTGGCGTACTCGAGCGTCACCTCATCGACCTGCAGGCGCGGAAAGGGTGCGGACCTGGCGTTCATCGGCGATGTCCTGTGCGGCGCTCAGTTCGCCGCCGCGTTGTGCGCGTCGTCGAAGAAGTACTCGCGCGCCGAGGCCGGCTTGTTCCTGATCGCGCCGATGCGATGCATGAAGTCGGCCAGCGCATAGGTGCCCTGCGGCGTCAGCTTGAACTCGACCTCGGGGCTCTTGATCAACTTCAGCAGCAGCGCGCGGTCGACCTTGCTGTTGTTCGTGCGGATGAAGATGTCCGCGGCCTTCTCGGGATTGGCGCGCACGAAGGCGGCGGCTTCGGCCAGTGCATCGACGAAGGCCTTGTAGGTCTTCGGGCTGTCCTTGCGGAACTTCTCGGTGGCGTACAGCACGGTGGCCGACGCCGGGCCGCCCAGCACGTCGTAGCTCTTGAGCACGATGTGAGCGGCCGGGTTGCCGGCCAGCCCCTGCTCCTGGAACGGCGGGTTGCCGAAGTGCGCGTTGATCTCGGTGCCGCCCTTGAGGATGGCCGCGGTGGCCTCGGGATGCGGCAGCGCGACCTGCAGCTTGTCGAGCCGGTTGTATTGCGCGTCGCCCCACAGCCTGGCCGAGGCCAGCTGCAGGATGCGCGACTGCACCGAGACGCCGACGGCCGGCAGCGCGATGCGGTCCTTGTCGCTGAAGTCGGCGATGGTCTTGACGGCCGGGTTGATGCTGGTCAGGTAGTACGGGAAGTTGCCGAGCGAGGCGATGCCGCGCACGTTCTGCTTGCCCAGCGTGCGATCCCACAAGGTCAGCAGCGGGCCGACGCCGGCACCGCCGATGTCGATCGAACCGGCGAGCAGGGCTTCATTGACGGCCGCGCCGCCCGAGAGCTGCACGAACTCGACCTTGATCGGCTGCCCCTGCGCGGCGCCGTGCTTCTCGATCAGCTGCAGGTCCTGCGCGACATGCAGCAGCAGGTAGACGATGCCGAACTGCTCGGCAATGCGCAGCTGGCCTTCGGTGGCACAAGCCGTGGCCGGTGCGAAGGCGCTGGCCAGGCCGGCCAGCGCCAGCGTGGTGGCCGCGATGCGGCGGCGGAGGGAAAGGAACATCGCGTGAAGGAGCAGGGGTCGGGGAGACAGGGCAACACTCAGGCCGGCACGTCGCCTTCGACCGTGGTGCGGTAGAGGCGGCGGCGCAGGTGGTCGGGGCAGCCGGCGGCCAGGTGGATCACCGAGCGGTTGTCCCAGAACACCAGGTCGTCGGGCTGCCATCGGTGGCGGTAGACATGCTCGGGCCGCACGCTGTGGGCGAACAGCTGCTGCAGCAGGTCGCGGCTTTCGTCCTCGGGCACGCCGATCAGCCGCGTCGTGAAGTGCTCGCTGACGAACAGCGCCAGCCGCCCGGTTTCAGGGTGGCGGCGCACCACCGGGTGCTGCACCGGCTTCACCTCGTCGATCTGGGCCTGCGTCAGGGCCGGGCGCCACGGGTTGCGCTGGCGCAGCGCCTCGTACTTTGCGAGGTAGGAATGCTCGGCCCGCAGATCGCGCACCGCCGATCGCAGCGCCGGCGCCAGCGTGTCCCAGGCGCAGTGCATGTTGGCGAACAGCGTGTCGCCGCCCTCGGCCGGCAGCTCCTGCGCATGCAGCAGCGAGCCCAGGCTCGGGCGCTCCTTGTACGACAGGTCCGAATGCCAGTAGTGGCCGGCATCGCCCAGGCCGATCGGCTGGCCGTTCTCGACGATGTTGGAGACCACCAGGATCTCCGGCTGGCCGGGCAGCTGGAACTGCCGCAGCACGTGGATCTGCAGCGGTCCGAAGCGGCGGCTGAAGTCCACCTGCTGCTGCGGCGTGATGCGCTGGCGGCGGAACACCAGCACATGGTGGTCCAGGTGCGCCTGGTGGATGCGGCGGAAGTCCGGTTCCGGCAGCGGTTCGGCCAGGTCCAGGCCCAGCAGCTCGGCACCGAGCGGCGCATCGAAAGGTCGGATCGTGAGCGGCATCGGGGCAGTCTATGGACGGCAGCCAGCGCGACGAAGCGCGAAAACCGCAGCTGCTTGCTCCGCTGCCGCATACGCGGCGCGGCGCCTCACGCCGACAACATGCCGTAGCGCTTGAGCTGCGTGCGCAGCACGTTGCGGGTGATGCCCAGCAGCGCCGAGGTGCGCACCTGGTTGCGGTGGCAGAAGTCGAAGGCGGCCTGCACCGCCTCGCGCTCGATGCGCTCGTACAGCCCCGGGCCGCCGGCGTCGAACAGCGCATCGAGCGCCTGGCGCAGCAGCTGCAGCGGGTCGTCGTTGGCGGCCGGCGCATTCGCAGGCGCTGCCGCGCCGCGCGCCGCGGCGGCGGTCGGGCTGGCCGCTGCCCACGGCGCCACCGCCGGTGCCGGGCCGCCGGCGAGGTTCAGCGACTCGATACCGATCTCCGGCCCCTGGCTGACGATCAGCGCGTAGTGGATGACGTTCTCCAGCTCGCGGATGTTGCCGGGCCAGCGGTGCTGCAGCAGCGCCGTGCGCGCGGCGGGCGACAACCGCAGCGTGCCGAGCCGCAGCCGCCGCGCATACAGCGCGATGAAGTGCTCGGCCAGCGCCAGGATGTCGGCCGGGCGTTCGGCCAGCGGCGGCAGCCGCAGCTGCGCGATGTTGAGCCGGTAGTACAGGTCGCGCCGGAAGTGCCCCGCCTCGACCGCGCGCGCCAGGTCGACGTTGGTCGCCGCCACCAGCCGCACGTCGACGTCGACCGGCCGGCGCGAACCCAGGCGCACCACCTGGCGCTCCTGCAGCACGCGCAGCAGCTTGACCTGCAAAGTGAGCGGCAGGTCGCCGATCTCGTCGAGGAACAGCGTGCCGCCCTGCGCCGCTTCGAACCAGCCGGCGCGCGCCTGCTGCGCGCCGGTGAAGGCACCGGCCTCGTGGCCGAACAGCTCGGCATCGATCAGGTTCTCGGAGAAGGCGCCGCAGTTCACTGCGACGAAAGGCCCGCGGCGGCCGCTTTCGCGGTGCAGGTGGCGCGCGATCAGCTCCTTGCCGGTGCCGGTCTCGCCGATGATCAGCACGCTGGCCTCGGTGGCGGCGACGCGCTCGACCTGCTCGATCAGCGCGCGCGATTGCGGGTCGTTGAACACCAGCGCCTTGGCGCGGATGGACAGCGCGCCCTCGGGCGATTCAGGCAGCGTCAGCAGGCGGTCGGTGGGCAAGGCGGGGCTCTTCCGGCGGGTCGAAACGAGGCACCACTGTAGGAACACCGCCACCCCGCGGCTACGAAGGTTTTGTTCTGTGCACATGCCGTGCATCGCCGCAACAGCGGCGGCAGTGGCTGTCGCACAAAGCGCATGTGCTGTGTCGAAACCGTTCGTAGGCGCTGCCGCGGCGGCTGCCTACAGTCGCGGCCGCGTGTTCAACCACCTGCCCCGATCGCAGTTCATCATCATGTCCCGTCAACGTTCCGGCGCCCTCGGTGTCGCCAACCCTATCGTCCAATGGACGCGTCGCAGTCTGCTGGCCACCGCCGCCGCCGCGGCGCTGCTGGCCCCGGCTGCCTGGGCCAAGGACATCGAGCTGCTCAACGTCAGCTACGACCCGACACGCGAGCTCTATGTCGACTACAACAAGGCCTTCGCCGCCTACTGGAAGGGCAAGACCGGCGACAGCGTCACCGTCAAGCAGAGCCACGGCGGCTCCGGCAAGCAGGCGCGTTCGGTGATCGACGGGCTGGAGGCCGATGTCGTGACGCTGGCG
>CAZXLI010000445.1:0-4098 GCA_964641795.1 uncultured Bordetella sp.
AGCATGCTGGCCCAGTCGCAGGCCTCGGTGCCGCCGGCGCCGGCCTGGATGTCGATGAAGCAGTTGCTCGGGTCGGCCGGGTTGCTGAACATGCGGCGGAACTCGAGCTGCTCGACGATCTCCTGCAGCTTCCTCGCGTCGCCTTCGATCGCTTCGAGGCCGGCGAAGTCTTCCTCGGCCTTGCTCATCTCGAACAACTCGGTGTTGTCCGACAGGTTGCTGCTGAGATGGTCGATGGTCTCGACCACGGTCTCCAGCGTCTTCTTCTCGCGGCCCAGTTCCTGCGCGCGCTTGGGTTCGTTCCACACGCTCGGGTTCTCGAGCGCGGCATTGACTTCGTTCAGCCGCAGTGCCTTGCGGTCGTAGTCAAAGATACCCCCGAAGCTGCTCGGTACGGGCGCTCAGGTCGGCGAGCAGCGAGCCGATGGCGTTGACGCGTTCGATGTCCATGACACAAGTTTCCGGTGAAAGGCGGATTCTCGCATGGGGTATCGGCGCGCCGGGTCACCCGGGTTTGCCCGCAAGGGCGGCAGCGGCGGGCGCGGGACACTTGCAGGCCGTGATGCCCGAATCAACCCCTCCGAACCCGTCCCGCCGCAGCGCCTACTGGCGCCGGAACCTGCACCTCACCACAGGCCTGCTGGCGCTGTGGTTCGTGGTCACCTTCGGGTTCGGCTACTTCGCGGGCGATCTGAATTTCAGCCTGTTCGGCTGGCCCTTCAGCTTCTGGATGGCGGCGCAGGGCGCGCTGCTGGTGTACTGCGCGATCGTATGGGTCTACGCCTGGCTGATGAACCGCCAGGACAAGACCTACCGGGAAGAGCCAGGGCGTCAGTAGTCGCGCCGGCGGCGCAACAGCATGCCCATGCCGGCGAGGCCGGCGAGCAGCAGCGCGTAGGTTTCCGGCTCGGGCACGACCGAGGCGAGCACCAGGTTGTTGACCGCCGGCCAGACGAAGTGGTCGCCGGGTTGAACCGCACTGACGGTCAGCGACGAGATTGCACCATCTGACACGAAACCGAGGAAGCTGAAGCGGTTGGCCGTGACGATGGTCTGGCTCACGGTGCCATCGGCGTCGGTGGCCGAGATCAGGATCGATTCGGCCCGGTCGATCAGCCCACGGACGTTGGAGCCGAAGAAGCGGCCACCGATGGCGCCGACCGCGCCACCGAAGCCGTCGAAGGTGATCGAGTCGAGCGCGTTCTGCGTCGAGAGCCAGACGTTGAAGGCGCCGGCGGTGTAGAAGGTGGGCGAGTTCGGGCCTTCGGACGCGGTGTAGTTGAAGCCGCCCACGCTGCGTTCCAGCGGTCCGGGCACTGCCGTGATGGTTGGCAGGTCTTCGAAGGTGTCGGTCACGGCGCCGCTGACGGCAGACATGAAACTGGTCTGCGTCGTATAGACGGTAAAGCTGGCGTGTGCCAGGCCTGCAGTGCCGATCAGTGCGGCGGCTGCCAGGGGCTTGAGACTGGAAGTCAGGGCGTTCTTCACGGGGGCTCCGGGGTCATCGCCATCGCTGGCATCCGGGGTGAGACTAGTGGAATCACCTGGGCGGCACAACCACGAAAGCACAACGCTGTGTTACGGCGTTACTTCGAACTGGGGGGATTGAACCGGCTCATTCAGCCGTCGCCTGCCAGAACGTCTGCAATCGAGCAGCAAGTGCCTGTGGCTGGTCGTGGTGCAGCATGTGCCCTGCATCGGGGAGCACCACACGTTGCAGCTCGCGCACCAGCGCGAGGCGCCCCTCGAATTCCTCGCGCAGGAACTTGGTCTGCCACGAGGCAGGCGGTCGACTCTCCTGGCCTTGCACCCAGAGCACGGGCGCCTCGATCTGGTGCCAGATGGCGGCCGCTTCGCTTGCGCGATAGAGCACCGGATTGACGCGCTTGTGCGCCGCATCGGCGCGCAACTGCCATCGACCTTGGGCGTCAGCTTCCGCCCAATGCGTGGCGAGCCAGGCCGCCTTGTCCGCCGCGAGCCGGGGATTCGTCTGCTGCAGGCGTTGCGCCACGGCAACCAATGACTCGTATGGTCGCAACGACTGTGGGGTCTTGAGCTCGTCCAGCCACTGCGCCAGGCGCTTGGGTGCCTGATCGGGTGCGCCGTCCGGCAGGCCGAAGCCTTCCAGGTTCACCAGCCGGCGGATGCGCTGCGGCCGCACGCCGGCATAGGTCATCACCGCATTGCCCCCCATGCTGTGGCCCAGCAGATCGACCGGCAGGTCCGGCGACAGGGCGTCGAGCAGCGCATCGAGGTCGCCGAGGTAGTCGGGGAACCAGTAGCTGTCGCTGCCGCTGGACTGCGTGCGGCCGAAGCCGCGCCAGTCGGGGGCGACGACCGGGCTCTCGTCGCCGAGCGCGGCCAGTTCGTCGACCACGAACTGGAACGAGGCGCCGACGTCCATCCAGCCATGCATCATCACGCGCAGCGGCATATTCGGATGCGCTGATGCCGGATCGCCCCACACCGTCAGGTGATAGCGCAGTCCGCGCACGGTCAGGGTCTCGCTGCGGCCGGTGCGGCGCGGGGTGTAGGCGGTGCTCATGCGGGGCACTGTAGCGGTGCCAGAATCTGCGCATGCCATCGTTCACGCTTCGCCCTGCCGCGCCTGCGGATGTGCCGGCCATCGTCGGGCTGATCACCGAGCTGGCCGAGTTCGAGCAGCTCACGCACCTGCTGCAGGTGACACCGCAGACGCTTCACCCGCACCTGTTCGGCGAGAGGCCGGTGGTCGAGGCGGTGGTGGCCGAGGTCGCCGGCTGCGTGGTCGGCTTCGCGCTGTTCTTCACCAACTTCTCGACCTTCCTGGCCAAGCCGGGGCTCTACCTCGAAGACCTGTACGTGCAGCCGGCGCACCGCAGTGCCGGCATCGGCAAGGCCCTGCTCGAGCACCTGGGCGCGCTGGCGGTCGAGCGCGGCCATGGCCGCTTCGAATGGAGCGTGCTGGACTGGAACGAGAACGCCATCCGCTTCTACGAGCGCATGGGCGCCACGGTGATGCCCGATTGGCGCATCTGCCGTGTCACCGGCGAAGCATTGCAGCGCTTCGCTCGCGGCGCATGACGCGCGCTCGTCCGGCGCGCCCGGCCCCCGAGGCCGATCGGCATGCCGAGATCCATGCCCAGTTCGTGTGGCAGGTGCCAGCGCACTTCAACATTGCCGAGGCCTGTTGCGGGCGCTGGGCCCGGGAGACACCCGATGCCGTCGCGATCCACTGGCAGCACGAGAACGGCGCGCGGGCCACGCTGAGCTATGGCCAGCTGCAGCAGCAGGCCCATCGGCTGGCCAACGCGCTGCAACGTCTGGGCGTACAGCGCGGCGACCGGGTCGCGATCGTGATGCCGCAGCGCTTCGAGACCGCGGTCGCGCAGATCGCGGTGGCGCAGCTGGGCGCGGTCGCGATGCCGCTGTCGATGCTGTTCGGGCCGGATGCGCTGGAGTACCGGTTGCAGCACAGCGAGGCGGGCGTGGCGATCGTCGACGAAAGCGCCATCGCCAACCTGCTCGCCGCACGGCGGCAATGTCCGGGCCTGCGCTGCGTGATCGCGGCCGGCGAGGCCGCCGGTCAGGGCGACATCGATTGGGCCGACGCGCTGGCCGCCGAACGCGATGTGCATGACCCGGTGGTCACCGGGGCCGACGATCCGGCGGTGCTGATCTACACCAGCGGCACCACCGGCCCGCCCAAGGGCGCGCTGATCCCGCAGCGCGCGCTGATCGGCAACCTCACCGGCTTCGTCTGCAGCCAGAACTGGTATCCGCAGCACGATGCGGTGTTCTGGTCGCCGGCCGACTGGGCCTGGACCGGCGGGTTGATGGACGCGCTGCTGCCCACGCTGTACTTCGGGCGCGAGATCGTTGCCTACCAGGGCCGCTTCGCCCCCGAGAAGGCCTTCGAGCTGATGCAGCAGTACCAGGTGACCCACACCTTCCTGTTCCCCACCGCGCTGAAGGTGATGATGAAGGCGGTGCCGCGTCCGCGATCGCAGTACCGGCTGCGGCTGCGCGCGATCATGAGCGCCGGCGAAGCGGTGGGCGATGCAGTGTTCGCCTATTGCCGGGACGAGCTCGATGTCACCGTCAACGAGATGTTCGGCC
>CAZXLI010000446.1:0-4082 GCA_964641795.1 uncultured Bordetella sp.
GACATGGCCAACCCGCAGCACCGCGCCGAGGTGGCCGCGCTCTGGGGCGTGCCCGAAGTGCCCGACAAGCCCGGCAAGACCGCGGTGGAGATGTTCCAGGCCGCGGCCGACGGCGAGGTCAAGGCGCTGTGGATCGCCTGCACGAACCCGGCGCAGTCGATGCCCGACCAGGCCACGGTCCGGCGCGCGCTGGAACGTGCCGAATACGTCGTCGTGCAGGAGGCGTTCGCCAGCACGGCCACCGCCCGCCATGCCGACCTGCTGCTGCCGGCCACCAGCTGGGGCGAGAAGGACGGCACCGTCACCAACAGCGAGCGCCGCATCAGCCGCGTGCGGCCGGCCGTTGCCGCACCGGGCCAGACGCGGCACGACTGGGCCATCGCGCTCGATCTCGCGCGGCGGCTGGAGACGCGCCTGCGCCCCGGCCAACCGACACTGTTCCCGTACGACGGGCCCGAGGCGATCTGGAACGAGCACCGCGAGTCCACCCGCGGGCGTGACCTCGACATCACCGGCCTGAGCTACCGGATGCTCGACGTCGCCGGCCCGCAGCAATGGCCGCTGCGTGAAGGCGAGTCGGTCGGCCGGGCCCGCCTCTACGAGGACGGCCGCTTCCCCACAACCGACGGTCGCGCGAAGTTCTTCGATACCCCCTTCGTGCCGCTGGCCGAGCCGCGCGACGCACGCTACCCCTTCAGCCTGACCACCGGCCGCCTGCGTGACCAATGGCATGGCATGAGCCGCACCGGCACACTGGGCCGCCTGTTCGGCCACCAGCCCGAACCCACGGTCGATCTCCATCCGCAGGAGATGGCGCGCCTGGGCTTGCGCAACGGCGACCTGGTGCACCTCACCTCGCGGCGCGGCTCGATCGTGCTGCCAGCCCAGGCCAGCGAGTCGGTGGCGCCGGCGCAGGCCCATGTCGCGATGCACTGGGGCGACGAGATCGTCGGCGGCCGCGGCGCCTCGGGCCGGCGCATGACCGGGATCAACACGCTGACCAGCGGTGCCTTCTGCCCCACATCGAAGCAACCCGAGCTCAAGCACGTCGCGATCAAGGTGCTGAAGGCCGAACTGCCCTGGGGCCTGCTGGCCGCCGCCTGGTTGCCCGAATCGCAGGCACTCGAAGTACGCGGCCAATTGCATGCGCTGATGGACCACTTCGACTATGCCGCCGTGGTGCCGTTCGGACACGACAAGACCGGCGTCCTGTTCCGTGCCGCCGCTGCCGATGCGCCACCCGCGGAGGTGGTGCAGCAGATCGAGGCGCTGCTCGGACTCGGCCGCGTGGCCGCTGATGTTCTGCGTTACGAAGACAGGCGCCGGGGCCAGCGCCGTGCCATGGGACTGGAGCGCCAGGGCGACGACACCTTCCTGCGCAGCTTCGTGCTGGCAGGCGACGTGGCCGCGGCAGGGTGGGTGCGCGCGCTGCTGCAGGACCGCGTGCCGGCCCAGGCCTATGGACGTCTGCTGCTGAAGCCCGGCGCCAAGGCCCCCGTGGCGCTGGCGCCTCGCGGCCGGCAGGTGTGCAGCTGCTTCAATGTCAGCGAGCCGACGATCATGGACACCCTGGCGCGCTGCACCGGTTCGCCGGAGCAGCGCCTTGCTGCACTGCAGCAGCAACAGCGCTGCGGCACCAACTGCGGCTCCTGCATTCCGGAGCTCAAGCGCTTGGTGAATACCACGGCCTTGGCTGCTTAGCGGCGGCGCAAAATCGATTCCCATGCCGGCCTGAAACTTGCGACGGATCGGCCTGAGACAACCAGGGGTTTCGAAGGGGTTCGAGATGGGCATCGCCGCCTACATCAAGGAGATCGGCCGCGGCCACGAAGGTGCCCGATCGTTGAGCCGGGAACAGGCGCAGGACCTGATGGCCCAAGTGCTGGACGGCACGGTCACCGATCTGGAGATCGGTGCCTTCGCGCTGGCCATGCGCATCAAGGGCGAGACGGTCGACGAGCTGATCGGCTTTGCCGATGCCGTGCAGGCCCGTGCGCTGGCGATCGACAGCGATCGACCGGTGATCGTGATCCCCAGCTACAACGGCGCGCGCCGCCTGCCCAACCTGACGCCGCTGCTGGCGATGCGGCTGGCGCAGGAAGGCGCCCGGGTGCTCGTGCACGGGCCGCGTCACGATCCTGCACGGGTCACCAGCTTCGAGATCTTCCAGGCACTCGGCCTGCCGCCGGCCGACGACGCAGGGGCCGTTCATGAATGCTGGCGGCGACGCGAACCGGCCTTCATCACCACCGAGGCCCTGAGCCCTGCGCTGCAGCGCCTGCTGGACGTGCGCTGGGTGGTGGGTTTGCGCAATTCAGGCCACACCGTGGCCAAGCTGCTGCGGCCGGTCACCGGGGCACGGGCGCTCGGACTCTCGAGCTACACGCACCCGGAGTTCGGCCAGCTGATGAGCGAATTCGCCGCACGCACCGATGCCGACCTGATGCTGCTGCGCGGCACCGAAGGCGAAGCGGTGGCCGACCCGCGCCGCTGCCCGAAGATCGACGTCTGGTTGCAAGGCCGGCCGCAGGCCGATTTGGGTTGCCCGGCGCAGGAAGGCACGCTGGCCGAGCTGCCGGTGCTGCCGCGCAGCATCGATGCGGCCACCGTCGCCGTCTACATCCAGGCGGTGTCCTCCGGCGAGAAGCCGGCGCCGGCGCCGCTGGAGCGCCAGGCGCAGTTGCTGATGCGATCGCTCGCCCGCGTGGACCAGGCACCGCTGCGGGAATGGCGCGCCTGAGGCCGCTCGCCGCCGGCAGGCAATAGCATCCTAATGGCGCGGCCACGCGGGCCGCGCCTTCGGCTTGTCGACGCGGCTTCGGGCGCCGGATAATCCGCGCTTCGCCCACCTTCACGGCCTGCCGATGGAACCGCTGGACAAACTCAACCGCCTGACCGAATCGCACGGCGAGATCCGCCCCGGCCACGGCATGGTGACCGGGATCATCGCGCTGTCGCTGGGCATCCTGTGCTTCCTGGCGGTGCTGGCCTTCCATTTCCCTCAGTACCTGACCACTCCGGAACTGCGCAAGAGCTACGACGTCGACGTGATGCGCAAGCTGCTGTACGCCGCCATGGTGGTGGCCGGCGGCCTGTCGCTGTTCAACATCGTGTTCGGCCGCGCCCGCTGGCTCTCGTCGGCCGGCTTCCTGCTGGTGGTGCTGACCGCGCTGCTCGGCGGCCACAAGGTCGACGTCGACCCGAACTTCCCCGACCACACGCCCTACATCGGGCTGGACTGGTTCATCCTCGACCTGCTCGGCTCGTCGCTGATCTTCATCTTCATCGAGAAGCTGTTCGCGCTGCGCAAGAACCAGCCGGTGTTCCGTGCCGAATGGCAGACCGACTTCCATCACTTCATCGTCAACCACATGGTGGTCGGCTTCGTGCTGCTGGCCACCAACCTGCTGGTGCACAAGCTGTTCGGCTGGGCCGCAAAGGACGGCATCCAGGGCTGGGTGCAGAACCTGCCTCTCTGGGCGGGCCTGTTCCTGATCATCCTGGTGGCCGACCTGGTGCAGTACTGGACGCACCGCGCGTACCACGAGATCCCGCTGCTGTGGCGCCTGCATGCGGTGCACCACAGCGTCAAGAGCATGGACTGGATGGCCGGCTCGCGACAGCACATCCTCGAGTTGCTGATCACCCGCACGCTGGTGCTGGCCCCGATCTACGTGCTGGGCTTCAGCAAGGAGGTGATCGACGCCTACATCGTGATCGTCGGTTTCCAGGCGGTGTTCAACCATGCCAACGTCAGCGTGCGGCTCGGGCCGCTGCGCTACCTGATCGTCACGCCCAACTTCCACCACTGGCACCACTCGCAGGACGACGAGGCCATCGACAAGAACTACGCCGCGCACTTCGCCTTCCTCGACCACCTGTTCGGCACCGCGGTGCAGTCCGACCGCGAGTGGCCGCGCCAGTACGGCGTGGTAGGCGACTACGTGCCCAACGGCTTCTGGAAGCAGTTCAAGTTCCCGTTCGTCTGGAAGGGATGAAGTGACCCACCCCCGGCACAAGCGGTACTGAATCCTGCACTTCGACGCGGTCGTCATCGGTGCCGGCGCGGCCGGCCTGTTCTG
>CAZXLI010000447.1:0-4060 GCA_964641795.1 uncultured Bordetella sp.
CGCGTCGAGGGCTGCCTGTTCGGCAATGGCGAGCGCACCGGCAACGTCGACCTCGTCAACATCGCGCTGAACCTGTACACCCAGGGCGTCCATCCGCAACTGGACTTCTCGGACATCGATGAGATCCGCCGCGTGGTCGAGCACTGCAATCAGTTGCCGGTGCACCCGCGTCATCCGTATGTCGGTGACCTGGTCTACACCTCGTTCTCCGGTTCGCACCAGGACGCGATCAAGAAGGCTTTTGCCGCGCGGCGCGAGGGCGACATCTGGGAGATGCCGTACCTGCCGATCGACCCCAAGGATCTTGGCCGCAGCTACGACGCGGTGATCCGCGTCAACAGCCAATCGGGCAAGGGCGGCATCTCGTACCTGCTGGAAAACGAGTACGGGCTGGAGCTGCCTCGGCGTCTGCAGATCGAATTCTCGGCCGCCGTGCAGGCGGTGATGGACGACCAGGGCCGCGAACTGAGTGCCGGCGACCTTTGGGCGATCTTCGAGCAGGAGTACCGGCTGGGCGCTGGTGGTGCCGGCGTCGATCACCTGACGATCAACGAGCGGCCGGAAGGCGGCGTCGCGCTGCGTGCGATGGTCCGCAGCGGCGAACTGGTGCTGCCGATTGCGGGCGAAGGCACGGGACCGGTCGAGGCCTTCGTCGATGGCCTGCAGCGTGCCGTGGGCTGTCCCATCAGCGTGCTCGACTACCACGAGCATGCCATCGGCGCCGGTGCGCAGGCGCGTGCCGCGGCCTATCTGGAGCTGCGCATCGGCGACACTCGCACGCTGTTCGGTGTTGGCATCGATGCCAACATCGTCACCGCGTCAATCAAGGCGGTCCTGTCCGGCCTGCAACGTTGCAGTGTGGCGCTGGCTGAGCGGACGACCGAGGCGGTCTGACGCTGCCACCCATCACAGATAAGGAGAGTCTCACCATGGCCGACAAGCTGATCATCTTCGACACCACTTTGCGCGATGGTGAGCAATCGCCCGGGGCCTCGATGACCAAGGACGAGAAGCTGCGCATCGCGCGGCAGCTCGAGCGCTTGCGGGTCGATGTCATCGAAGCCGGTTTCGCCGCCTCGAGCAACGGTGACTTCGAAGCGGTGAGGTCGATCGCCGGCCACATCCGGGAGTCGACCGTCTGCTCGCTGGCGCGCGCGAACGACCGCGACATCTCCCGCGCCGCCGAGGCGCTGAAGGGCGCGGCCCGTTCGCGCATCCACACCTTCATCGCCACCAGTGCACTGCACATGGAGAAGAAGCTGCGGATGACGCCGGACCAGGTGTTCGAGCAGGCCAAGCTGGCCGTGCGCTTTGCGCGCAACCTGTGCGACGACGTCGAGTTCTCGCCTGAGGACGGCTATCGCTCGGATGTTGACTTTCTGTGTCGCGTGCTGGAGGCCGTGATCCAGGAGGGGGCGACCACGGTGAACATCCCGGACACGGTGGGCTACGCGATTCCCGAGTTGTACGGCAACTTCATCCATACGCTACGCGAACGCATCCCGAACTCTGACAAGGCGATCTGGTCGGTGCACTGCCACAACGACCTGGGCATGGCGGTGGCCAACTCACTGGCAGGTGTCAAGCTGGGCGGCGCGCGCCAGATCGAGTGCACGATCAACGGCTTGGGCGAGCGAGCCGGCAACTGCTCGCTCGAAGAGGTGGTGATGGCAGTTCGGACGCGGCGCGACTATTTCGGCCTCGAACTGGGCATCGACACCACGCAGATCGTCAGCGCCTCGCGCATGGTGGGCCAGACCACCGGCTTCGTCGTACAGCCGAACAAGGCGGTGGTCGGGGCCAACGCCTTCGCGCATGCCTCCGGCATCCACCAGGACGGCGTGCTGAAGGCGCGAGACACCTACGAGATCATGCGCGCTGAAGACGTGGGCTGGACCGCCAACAAGATCGTGCTGGGCAAACTCTCGGGCCGCAACGCCTTCAAGCAGCGGCTGCAGGAACTGGGCATCGAGCTGGAGTCCGAGGGCGAGATCAACGCGGCCTTCTCGCGCTTCAAGGACCTGGCGGACCGCAAGAGCGAGATTTTTGACGAGGACATTCTCGCGCTGGTCAGCGACGAGAGCGTCACGAGCGAGCGCGAGCACTATCGCCTTGTCTCCTTGAGTCAGCACAGCGAGACCGGCGAACGCCCGCAGGCCGCTGTCGTGTTCGCTGCCGGCGACACCGAGCTCAGTGCCGAGAGCGACGGCAACGGTCCGGTCGATGCCAGCCTGAAGGCGATCGAGTCGAAGGTTCAAAGTGGCGCCGAGCTGGTGCTCTATTCGGTCAATGCCATCACCAGCGGCAGCACAGAATCGCAGGGCGAGGTGACCGTGCGCCTCCAACATGGCGGACGCGTGGTCAACGGCGTCGGGTCGGATCCGGACATCGTGGTTGCGTCGGCCAAGGCCTACCTCGCTGCGTTGAACAAGCTGCACGCGAATCTGGACAGGGTGGCAGCCCAGGGCTAACCCGAATTCATCGCAGTGCACTTGAGGAAACACGCGCAAGTTTTTGATCTTGCGCGTGTTTTTCGTTGGCCCTAAACTTGCCGCCATTGCCCGCTCGATTGCCCGAGATGAAAAAGATCAAAGTCGTGTCTGCGTTGTTGGTGGGGCTGTGCATGTCGGGTGCGATGGCGCTTTCTGTGCAAGCGGCTGAAGCCGGCGCGCGCAAGGCTCAGGTACGCAAAGCGGCTTCGACCCAAAGCAGCAAGGTCGTGCGCAAGTCGGCGCTGGTGCGGGTGGCGGCGGTGCGCAAGAGTGCTGTGCGGCTCGAGCCGGCCCGTCCTTCGTTTGGCCAGGCCCAGGGGCTGCACGCCGAAGCCGATCCCCTGGATTTGAAGTCCAGCGTTGCACTGGTGGTCGACCAAGACACCAACGAAGTGCTGTTCAGCAAGAACCCGCAGGCCGTCTTGCCGATCGCTTCGATCACCAAGCTGATGACGGGCCTGATCGTCACCGAGGCCAAGCAGTCGCTCGATGAGGTGCTGACGATCACGCAGGAGGATGTCGACACCGAGAAGGGCAGTCACTCGCGTCTGGCTGTCGGCACTCAACTGACGCGCGGCGAGATGATGCACCTGGCGCTGATGTCGTCCGAGAACCGAGCTGCCCATGCGCTGGGCCGTCACTACCCCGGTGGGTTGGATGCCTTCGTGCAGGCGATGAACCACAAGGCGGCGGCGCTGGGCATGGCCGACACGCACTATGTCGAGCCGACCGGGCTGTCGAGCAAGAATCAGTCGAGCGCGCATGATCTGGCACTGCTGGTCAAGGAAGCTCACCAGCAGCCGCTGCTGCGGGAGCTGTCGACTTCCCAGGAAGCTCAGGTCGCCGTCGGCAAGCGGATGATGCAGTTCCGCAATACCAACGGCCTGGTGCGCAATCCCGCGTGGGAGATTGGCCTTCAGAAGACCGGATACATCTCCGAGGCCGGGCGTTGCCTCGTGATGCAGGCGCAACTGGCGGGCCGCAAGCTGATCATGGTGCTGCTTGATTCGGCCGGCAAGTATTCGCGCATCGGCGATGCCGAGCGCATCCGCAAGTGGTTGAACAACGCGAGCGCAGGCACTGCGCCGGCGGCGCGCCCAACCACTTGATCAGCCGCGGTGGCCCAGCGCCGCCGAGATCTGCGCGGCCGTCGAGCGGACACGCTCGACCCAGGATTCCTCCAGCCGATCGGCCGGCGCCGAGATCGACAGTCCGGCCACCAACTTGCCCTGGTCGTCGAATATGCCGGCGGCCATGCAGCGCACGCCCAGTTCCAGCTCTTCGTCGTCGCGCGCGACCGCCGACTGGCGCACCTGCGCCAGTTCGCGCTCAAGCCGGGGCAGGTCGGTGATGCTGTTGCGCGTGTGACCCGACAAGCCTGTGCGCGTGGCATAGGTGCGAACGCGCTGGGGGTCGTCATGCGCCAGGAACAGCTTGCCGACTGACGTGAGGTGAAGCGGTGCGCGACCGCCGACGGCGCGCACCACCTGCATGCCCGAGCGTTCGCTGTACGTGCGCTCGATATAGACGATTTCGTCGCCCTGCCGCATGCTGAGGTTGACCGGCTG
>CAZXLI010000448.1:0-4054 GCA_964641795.1 uncultured Bordetella sp.
CTTGAACAGGTCCTTCACGCGGCCGGTGATGCGCAGGTTGCCCTCGGCGTCGAGCTGGCCCTTGTCGCCGGTGTGAAGCCAGCCGTCGTCGGTGAAGGCCTGCTTGGTCAGCTCGGGTTCCTTGTAGTAGCCGAGCATCAAGCCCGGGCTCTTGACCTGGATCTCGCCGTTGGCGGGGTCAAGCCGCGACTGCACGCCGTCATACGGCTGGCCCACCGTGCCAGGCCGCTGCACGCCCGGCAGCGTGGCATGCGAGACGCCGCAGTTCTCGGTCATGCCGTAGACCTCGATGATCGGCAGGCCGAGGTCGGCATACCAGCGCAGCAGTTCGGGCGGCATCGGCGCGGCGCCGCCGGCGGCGAACACGCATTGGTCCAGCCCCAGCGCGCCGAGGATCTTCCTGCGCACCAGGCCGCGCACGATCGGGATCTTCAGCAGGCGCTTGAGCTTTTCAGGCGGCATCTTGGCGCTGACGCCTTGCTGGAACTTCACCCACAGCCGCGGCACCGAGAAGAAGCCGGTGGGCCGCGCGCGCTGCAGGTCCTGCGTGAAGGTTTCCAGGCTCTCGGCGAAGTACACCTTCATGCCGGTGGCGAACAGGCCGTGCTCGATCAGCGTGCGCTCGGCCACGTGGGACAGCGGCAAGTAGCTCAGCACGCGGGTCTCGGTGTCGAATTTCACCCGCTTCATGCCGGCCATCACCGACCACGCGAAGGTGTCGAAGCTGTGCATCACGCCCTTGGGCGCGCCGGTGGTGCCCGAGGTGTACATGATGGTCGACAGCTCGCTGCCGGCGCGCACCGGCTCGCCTTGCACCGGCTGGGTCTTGGCGATGATGTCGTCCCAGGCCGGCGCATCCACCTTCGGCGCCAGCGGCAGGCTGATGCAGGGCAGCCCCTGCGGGATGCCGGGCTTCATGCCCTCGAAGCCGTCGAGCTTGCCGATGAACAGCAGCTTGGCCTCGCTGTGGTTCAGGATCTGGCGGATCGTGTCGGCGGCCAGCGTCGGGTACAGCGGCACCGAGACGCCGCCGGCCATCCAGATGGCCCAGTCGGCCATCAGCCACCAGGCGGTGTTCTTCGACATCAGCGCCACCGTGTCGCCAGTGGCCAGGCCCAGGCTCTTCAGGTGCGCGGCCATGCGGCGCGTCTGGTCCATCGCCTCGCGCCAGGTGAACTCGCGCACCACCCCGCCGCCCATCGGCTGCACGAACACCGTGCGGTTGGGCGCGGTCTTTTCCCAGTGGTACAGACGCTGCAGGGCCAGGTCGCTGGCAGGCACGGAGGCGGTGCTCATGGGCAGGGGCGCTCACATTTGGAAGATGGAGCGGCGCAGCGTAGCCGCCCCGTACGGGCCGCGCCCATGAGGGCTTTCCTGGGCTCGGGTTAGCCCGGGCGATCGGCCCGGCGCTGGCGCCTCAGCGCCCGTGCGCGGCCGCGTCGGCCAGCTGCTCCTGGATGCGACGGGCTGCGCGCAGCAGCAGCGTGGTGTCCAGCTCGGCCTGGGCGGCGACCGCGGCCGCGGCCTCGTCCAGCTGCTCGGGCTGGCGCATCAGCGCATCGGCCAGCACCGACAGGGCCAGCACCGCGCGCCGCTGCGCCGGCACGGCCTGCAGGTCGCGCTGTTCGCGCGCGACCACATGGTGGCGCACGCTGGCCACCGCGGCGGGGCCGAGGCCCCAGCTTTCGCACAGCGCGGCGCCCAGCGCGTCGTGGCTGACGCCGAAGCCGGTGTGCTCCAGCTGGCACAGCTCGGCATCGTTGCTGGCCGCGCGCAGCATCGCGCGGTAGTGGTCCGGCGCGTGGCGGAACAGCACGGCCTTGCCGCATTCCTCGAACAGCCCGGCCGAATGCGCGGCCCAGGCATCGAGCCCGAGCGACTGCCCCAGCCGGCCCATCAGCAAGCCACGCTGGGCGGCACGGGCCCAGATCGGCTCCAGTTCGGGCGCCGGCGGGAAGGCCGCGCGCAAGCCCATCTCGAAGGTGATGCCGGCGATCTCGCGCGTGCCGAGGTAGGTGACCGCCTGCTGCACGCTCTGCACGCGGCCCTTCAGGCCATACAGCGAGGAGTTGACCGCCTTCATCACCGCGGCGGCGAGCGCCATGTCGCCCTCGACCAGCGCGGCGATGGCCTGCAGGTTCACGTCCTCGTCGGCCATCAGCAGTGACAGCCGCACCAGCGCGTCCGGCTTGGACGGGATGTCGATGTCGAGCGTGCGCAGTCGGGCGTTGACGGACATGGCAGTGACCGGCCCTGCGGCCGCGGCATGGGGAGCTGACAACAGCGTAGCGGCTGGCCGCCGCAGGCAAAGGGCAAATCAACGGCCGCGCGGCACGCAATATCGACAAATGGCAACAGGCATCGCGGAAAAAAAAGACGCCGGGGATCGCCCGGCGCCTGCAATGTCCGCCCCGTGTGATGCGCAGTACCGCTGTCCTCGGCCTGCTGCTGCCACGGATGCTTGTGCTCGTTCGACTCTGTTGCTGTCTCCTCAGTCCCCCGGGCGACGCGGGAGTCCAAGCCCAACACCGCCGAGTGGGCGGAATGTAGGCAGCCGCATGACCAACGTCATCCAGGGTTAACCCGTCATGCGGCGGCAAAACCACAGCCGGGCCCGCGAACCCGGGGGCCGGCCGGACAGCAGGCTCGCCGTCAGCCCGCGCCCGCGGCCTCCTCGCGCATCCAGGCCGCGGCGCGTTCGGCAATCATCAGCGTCGGCGCGTTGGTGTTGCCGCTGGTGATGGTCGGCATCACGCTGGCATCGGCAATGCGCAGGCCGGCCAGGCCGCGCACGCGCAGCCGCGCATCGACCACCGCCATCGCATCGTCGGCCCGGCCCATGCGGCAGGTGCCCACCGGGTGGAAGATCGTCGTGCCGATGTCGCCGGCCAGGCGGGCCAGCTCCTCGTCGCTCTGGAACTGCACGCCAGGCTTCACTTCGCGCGGCCGGTACTTCGCCAGCGCCGGCTGCGCGGCGATGCGCCGCGTGAGGCGCAGCGAATCGGCTGCCACCTGGCGGTCTTCCGGCGTCGACAGGTAGTTGGCCTGGATCGCCGGCGCGTCGCCCGGCCGTGGCGAGCGGATGCGCACATGGCCGCGCGAGCTCGGGTTCAGGTTGCAGACGCTGGCGGTGAAGGCGTTGAAGCGGTGCAGCGGCTCGCCGAAGGCATCCAGCGACAGCGGCTGCACGTGGTACTCGACGTTCGGATGCGCCTGCTGCGGCGACGAGCGCGTGAAGCAGCCCAGCTGCGAGGGCGCCATGCTCATCGGGCCGCTGCGCGTGAGCAGGTACTCGAGCCCGATGCGCGCCTTGCCGAGCAGCGAATGGGCCATCGTGTTCAGGGTGCGCGCGCCCGCCACCTCGAACACCGCGCGGATCTGCAGGTGGTCCTGCAGGTTCTCGCCGACGCCCGGCAGCTCGTGCTGCACGGCGATGCCATGGGCCTGCAGCAGCGCGCCTGGGCCGATGCCCGAGAGCTGCAGGATCTGCGGCGTGCCCACTGCGCCGGCGGCCATCACCACCTCGCGCGCCGCGCGTGCGCGCAGCGGCGCGCCGCCGCCGGCCGGCAGCGCTTCGATGCCGGTGACGCGCGGGCCGCCGTCGCCAGCCTCGACCAGCAGCCGCGACACCTGCGCGCCGGTCCACACCTGCAGGTTGGGCCGCTGCACCACCGGCCGCAGAAAGGCCTTGGCCGCGTTCCAGCGCACGCCGCGCTTCTGGTTGACCTCGAAGTAGCCGACGCCTTCGTTGTCGCCGCGGTTGAAGTCGGCGGTGGCCGGGATGCCGGCCTGCTGGGCCGCCGCGGCGAAGGCGTCGAGGATCTCCCAGGACAGGCGCTGGCGCTCGACGCGCCACTCGCCACCGTGTCCGTGGGTCGCCTCGTGCGCGGCATCCCCCGGGCCGCGCCAGTGGTCTTCGTGCTGGCGGAAGAAGGGCAGGCTGGCGTCCCAGCGCCAGGCCGCGTCGCCGCAGGCCTCGGCCCAGCCGTCGTAGTCGCGTCGCTGGCCACGCATGTAGATCATCCCGTTGATGCTGGAGCAGCCGCCCAGCACC
>CAZXLI010000449.1:0-4034 GCA_964641795.1 uncultured Bordetella sp.
AGGCCGACCTGATCCTGTTCAACACCTGCTCGGTGCGCGAGAAGGCGCAGGAGAAGGTGTTCTCCGACCTGGGGCGTGTCAAGCACCTGAAGGCCAAGGGCGTGCTGATCGGGGTCGGCGGCTGCGTCGCCAGCCAGGAAGGCGCGGCCATCATCGACCGGGCGCCTTATGTCGACCTGGTGTTCGGCCCGCAGACCTTGCATCGCCTGCCGCAGCTGATCGCGCAGCGCCAGCGCCAGGGCCTGCCGCAGGTGGACATCAGTTTTCCCGAGATCGAGAAGTTCGACCACCTGCCGCCCGCCAAGGTCGACGGCGCATCGGCTTTCGTCTCGATCATGGAAGGCTGCTCGAAGTACTGCTCGTACTGCGTCGTGCCCTACACCCGTGGCGAGGAGGTCAGCCGCCCGTTCGAGGACGTGCTGGCCGAAATCGCCGGCCTGGCCGCGCAAGGCGTCAAGGAAGTGACGCTGCTGGGCCAGAACGTCAATGCCTACCGTGGCGCGATGGGGGGACGCGGCGAGATCGCCGACTTTGCGTTGCTGCTCGAATACGTGCACGAGATCCCGGGCATCGAGCGGATCCGCTACACCACCAGCCATCCGAACGAGTTCACGCAGCGACTCGTCGACGCCTACGCACGCCTGCCCAAGCTGGTGAACCACCTGCACCTGCCCGTGCAGCACGGCTCTGACCGCATCCTGATGGCCATGAAGCGGGGCTACACGACACTCCAGTACAAGAGCACGATCCGCAAGCTGCGCCAGATCCGGCCCGACATCAGCCTGTCGACCGACTTCATCGTCGGCTTCCCCGGCGAGACGGACGAAGATCATCAGAAGACGCTGCAACTGGTGCGCGACGTCGGCTATGACGCCTGCTTCAGCTTCATCTTCAGCCCGCGCCCCGGCACGCCGGCGGCCAACCTGCACGATGACACGCCCCACGCGCTGAAGCTGGAACGCCTGCAGGAATTGCAGGCGCTGCTGGAAGAGAACGTGCAGCGCATCAGTGCCCGGCGCGTCGGCACCGTGCAGCGCATCCTGGTTGAAGGACCGAGCCGCAAGAACGCCGCCGAGCTGATGGGCCGCACCGAGTGCAACCGCATCGTCAACTTCGACGGCGGCCCGCAGTCGGCGCGGCTGGTGGGCCGGATGATCGACGTGCGCATCACGGAGGCACTGCCCCACTCGCTGCGCGCCGAGGTGCTGGTGCGCGACACCGCCGAAGCCTGACGCCCAGCGAGGCCCGAGGACGGCGGCGAGGCGCGGCCCGTACCGGGTGCGAAAGGCGGCGAGGTCAGCGCACGCCTTGCCACCACAGCACGACCGCGGCCGCCAGCACCATGGCGGCGTAGGTCGCCATGCGTCCGTCGCGGCCCAGCAGCAGCAGGCCGCCGACGATCACGAGACAGCCTGCTCCGCTGGCCCAGGCAGCCAGCCGGCGCCAGGGCACCGTGCGCAACTCCTGGCGCCACAGCAGCTTGGCCAGCGCGGCGCTGATGAGCCCCAGCCCCAGTGCCGGTGCCAGCAGGTTCAGGAGGTGCCAGAAGGCGTCGATGACACCCATGGGATGAAAGGCAAGGGCTCGCGCGGCTCACCGAAGCGATGGCGCTTGAGCCGCATCAAGCGCGAACCATCATTCGGTGACCACTGAAAAAAGAGCGAAATTCTATAATCCGCCCATGTCGGTGTTCGCCCTCGGCCTGAACCACACGACCGCGCCGGTGGACCTGCGGGGTCGGTTCGCGTTCGCGCCCGAGCAGTTGTCGCCGGCGTTGAAGGGTTTTCGCGAACGCCTGAGCCGCTCACTGCCTGAGGCGGCACTGCTGTCCACCTGCAATCGCACCGAGCTCTACGTGGCGGCCGATCCCGGCGCGGTGCGCGAAATGGTGCACCCGGCCATCGATTGGCTGGCCGCCCAAGGCGGCGTCAGCGGTGATCAGCTGCGCTCGCATACCTATGTGCTCGAACACCGCGATGCCGCGCGGCACGCCTTCCGGGTGGCCTCGGGCCTGGATTCGATGGTGCTCGGCGAGCCGCAGATCCTGGGCCAGATGAAGCAGGCGGTGCGCGAGGCCGATGCGGCCGGCACGCTCGGCACCACGCTGCACCAGTTGTTCCAGCGCTCCTTCTCGGTGGCCAAGGACGTCCGCAGCTCCACCGAGATCGGCGCCCACTCGATCAGCATGGCGGCGGCGGCGGTGCGCCTGGCCTCGCAGCTGTTCGAGGACCTGGCCGAGATCCAGGTGCTTTTTGTCGGCGCCGGCGAAATGATCGAACTGGTGGCCACGCATTTTTCGGCCCGTGCGCCGAAGGCGATGGCCATTGCCAACCGCACGCTCGAACGCGGGGAAAAGCTCGCCGGACGCTTCGGCGCCCAGGCCATTCGGATGGCCGACCTGCCGCAGCGCCTGCATGAATTCGATGCGGTCATCTCGTGCACCGCCAGCACCCTGCCGATCATCGGCCTGGGCGCCGTCAAGAGCGCCCTGAAGGCGCGCCGCCGTCGCCCGATGTTCATGGTCGACCTGGCCGTCCCGCGCGACATCGAACCCGAAGTCGCCTCGCTGTCGGACGTCTACCTCTACACGGTGGACGATCTGTCCGCAGTGGTGCAGTCGGCCGGCGAAAAACGTCAGGCCGCGGTCGCCCAGGCCGAGGCCATCATCGATGCCGGCGTGCAGAGCTTCAGCCACTGGCTCGACCAGCGCGCCAGCGTGCCGCTCATCCAGGCGCTCAACGCGCAGGCCGATCAGTGGCGCGGCGCCGAGATCCACCGCGCGCGCAAGCTGCTGGCCAAGGGCGCCGACATCGACAGCGTGCTGGAAGCCCTGTCGCGCGGGCTGACGCAGAAGCTGCTGCACGGCGCGCTGGCCGAGCTGCACGGCAGCGCCGATGGCGAGCAGCGCGCTCAGACGGCCGAGACGATCTCGCGGCTGTTCCTGCGCCAGGCGCCGCGCAACCCGGGCAACGACCACCGCTAGCGTCGTTTCGGCCGGCGCAGCGCGGCAGCCCGCCGCATGCGCCCGGCCGCCCTGCTGCGCCCCCCATCACTCCCCGTGCCGATGAAAGACGCCCTGCGCCACCAACTGCAACGCCTCGAGATGCGCCTGGCCGAGCTCGATGCCCACCTGGCCGACCCGACGCTGGCCGCTGATATTCAGCGTTATCGCAACGTGGCGCGCGAGCAGGCCGAAGCCGCGGCCGTGGTGCAGCGCTTTCGTGCGCACGAGCAGCGCGAAGCGGACCTGGCGGCTGCGCGCGAGCTGCTGGCCGACCCCGAGATGGCCGAGATGGCGCAGGAAGAGATCGCCGCCGCGCAGGCCGACATCGAGCGCCTGCACGGCGAACTGCAGACCGCGCTGCTGCCGCGCGACCCGGACGATGCCCGCTCGGCCTTCGTCGAGATCCGCGCCGGTACCGGCGGCGAGGAGTCGGCGCTGTTCGCAGCCGACCTGGCCCGCATGTACCTGCGATTCTGCGAGCGCCAGGGCTGGCGCACCGAGGTGATGAGCGAGAGCGCATCGGACCTGGGCGGGTACAAGGAACTGGTGCTGCGCGTCGAGGGCGCGGGCGTCTACGGCGAGCTGAAGTTCGAATCCGGCGGCCACCGCGTGCAACGCGTGCCGGAGACCGAGTCGCAGGGCCGCATCCACACCAGCGCCTGCACGGTCGCCGTGATGCCCGAACCGGACGAGCAGGCCGAGGTCACGCTGAACCCCAGCGAGTTGCGCATCGACACGTTCCGCGCCAGCGGCGCTGGCGGCCAGCACATCAACAAGACCGACTCGGCGATCCGCATCACCCACCTGCCCACGGGCATCGTCGCCGAATGCCAGGATGACCGTTCGCAGCATCGCAACAAGGCCAAGGCGATGGCCGTGCTGCTGGCCCGCCTGCGCGACAAGGAACGCGGCGAGCGTGAAGCCAAGGAGGCCGCCACCCGCAAGAGCCTGGTCGGCAGCGGCGACCGCTCCGATCGCATCCGCACCTACAACTTCCCGCAGGGCCGGCTCACCGACCACCGCATCAACC
>CAZXLI010000450.1:0-4009 GCA_964641795.1 uncultured Bordetella sp.
AGCCTGAACATCGAGTCGTCGTTCGGCCGCGCCTTCCCGCGCTTCTACATCCGCGGCTATGGCAACACCGATTTCCGCAGCAATGCCTCGCAGCCCGTCTCGCTGATCTATGACGACGTGGTGCAGGAGAACCCGATCCTCAAGGGCTTCCCGGTCTTCGACGTGGCCGCGGTGGAAGTGCTGGCCGGCCCGCAGGGCACGCTGTTCGGCCGCAACACGCCGGCGGGCGTGGTGAAGTTCGACTCGGTCAAGCCCTCGAAGAAGCAGAACGCCTACGGCAGCATCTCCTACGGCACCTTTGGCACCGTGAATGCCGAAGGCGCGGGCAACATCCAGCTCGGCGAGAACACCTCGATGCGCATCTCGGCGCAGCTGCAGCACCGCGACGACTGGGTCACCAACACGGTGGCCAACGCGCCCACCCATGATCTCGAGGGTTATGACGACCGCGCGATCCGGGTGCAGGCGCTGTATGCACCGAGCAAGGACTTCAGCGCGCTGTTCGGGCTGCACAACCGCAACCTCGAAGGCTCGGCCCGGCTGTTCCGCGCCAACATCATCAAGAAGGGCACCAACGACCTGGTCGACGGCTTCGACGAGCGCAAGATCTCGACCGACGGCAAGAACGAGCAGCAGCTCGAGAACACCGGCGCCAGTGCGCGCCTGACCTGGGACCTGGGCGGCCTGCGCCTGCACTCGATCACCGGCCTCGAGACCGTGCATGCCTACAGCCGCGGCGATATCGACGGTGGCTACGGCGCCGCCTTCCTGCCCACCGGCGGCGGCCCCGGCACGATCCCGTTCCCGTCGGAAACCGCCGGCGGCATCCATGGCCACCGCCAGGTGTCGCAGGAGTTCCGCGTCGAGTCGCCCACCGGCCAGCAGCTGGCCTGGCAGGCCGGCGTCTACCTCTTCCACGAGAAGTACGACATCGACAGCTACGACTACAACACGCTCGGCGGTGGCAAGCTGCAGGGCCAGGTGGTGACGGAGCAGAAGAACAACGCCTGGGCCGCGTTCGGCTCGGTGAACTACGCGGTGAGCAAGGAACTGAGCCTGCGCGCCGGCCTGCGCTACACCAGCGACAAGAAGGACTTCGCGACGACGCCTCTCCTGGGCACCGTGAACACCAGCAACGGCCTCACCGCGCACACCAAGGATTCGAAGTTCAGCTGGGACTTCAGCGGCACCTATGCGCTGAGCCCGGCGCTCAATGCCTACGGCCGCGTGGCCACCGGCTTCCGCGGCTCCAGCATCCAGGCCGCCTCGGCCTTCGGCGGCCAGACCCAGGCCGGTCCGGAGACCACCACGTCATACGAAGGCGGCCTGAAGGGTGACCTGTTCGACAAGCGTGCCCGCATCGCCGTGGGCCTGTTCCACTACGACGTGAAGAACCTGCAGCTCACCGCGGTGGGCGGCGCGGCCAACGTCACCGAGCTGAAGAGCGCGAAGAAGGCCACCGGCGACGGCGTCGAGTTCAACCTCGATGCCTACCTGGCCGACAACCTGCTGGTCACTTTGGGCGGTAGCGTCAACGACACCAAGATCAAGGACACCGACCTGGCCGTGGCCGGCTGCTCGCAGTGCACGATCACCGACCCGAAGCGCCCGGGCAGCGGCAACTTCTACTACATCAACGGCAACGCGCTGCCGCAGGCGCCGAAGTACACGCTGAACTTCACCGCGCGCTACGCCTTCCCGGTGGGCCCGGGCGCCGAAGTCTTCGTCTTCACCGACTGGGTCTACCGCAGCAAGATCAACTTCTTCCTGTACGAATCGGTCGAGTTCACCGGCAAGGCGCTCACCGAAGGCGGCGTGCGCGTGGGCTACAACTGGGGCAACGGCAAGTACGAGGCCGCGCTGTTCGGCCGCAACATCACCAACCAGATCCGCGCGGTCGGCGGCATCGACTTCAACAACAACACCGGCTTCATCAACGACCCGCGCACCTGGGGCGTGCAGTTCAAGATGAGTCTTTGAGCCCACCCCCGAGGGCCTGACGGCCCTCCCCCTCAAGGGGGCGACGCCAGCGGACCGGCAGAGCCGGCTCCGCGGCGTCCGCTGGCAGGACACTCACGGGCGCCCTTGGGCGCCCGTTTCGTTCTGGCTGGCACCGAACTCTACAATCGCGCCTCCCCCTGAACTGTCACTGGCCAGGCCCTCGCGCGCTGGCCGCCGACCCCGCTTTGCCATGTCCGAACTGTCCAAGTCCTTCGAGCCGGCTGCCATCGAGGCCCACTGGGGCCCGCTGTGGGAACAGTCGGGGTTGTACGCACCGACGCTGGACCCGAGCAAGCCCTCGTTCTCGATCCAGCTGCCGCCGCCGAACGTCACCGGCACGCTGCACATGGGCCATGCGTTCAACCAGACGATCATGGACTCGCTGACGCGCTACCACCGGATGCGCGGCTTCAACACGCTGTGGGTGCCGGGCACCGACCACGCCGGCATCGCGACGCAGATCGTCGTCGAGCGCCAGCTGCAGGAAGCCGGCCTGTCGCGCCACGACCTCGGCCGCGAGGCGTTCCTCAAGCAGGTGTGGGACTGGAAGCAGAGCTCGGGCGCCACCATCACGCGCCAGATGCGCCGCATGGGCGCCAGCGTGAGCTGGACGCACGAGTACTTCACGATGGACGAGAAGCTCTCGGCCATCGTCACCGACACCTTCGTGAAGCTGTACGACGAAGGCCTGATCTACCGCGGCAAGCGTCTGGTCAGCTGGGATCCGGTGCTGAAGTCCGCCGTCTCCGACCTCGAGGTCGAGAGCGAGGAGGAAGACGGCTTCCTGTGGCACATCCGCTACCCGCTGGCCGATGGCTCGGGCGAGCTGGTGGTGGCCACCACGCGGCCCGAAACGATGCTCGGCGACACCGCGGTGATGGTGCACCCGGAGGACGAGCGCTACGCCCACCTGATCGGCCGCCAGGTGCGGCTGCCGGTGGCCAACCGGCTGATCCCGGTGATCGCCGATGCCTATGTCGACAAGAGCTTCGGCACCGGCGTCGTGAAGGTCACGCCGGCGCACGACACCAACGACTATGCGGTGGGCCAGCGGCACCAGCTGCCGATGATCACGATCTTCACGCTCGACGCGAAGGTCAACGACGAGGCGCCCGAGGCCTACCGCGGGCTGGACCGCTTCGTCGCCCGCAAGAAGATCGTCGAGCAGCTCGAGGCCGAGGGGCTGCTGGTCGAGACCAAGAAGCACAAGCTGATGGTGCCGCGCTGCGCCCGCACCGGCCAGGTGATCGAACCGATGCTCACCGACCAGTGGTTCGTCGCGATGAGCAAGCCGGGCGCCAACGGCAAGTCGATCGCGCAGGAAGCCATCGAGGTGGTGGCCGACGGCCAGGTCCGCTTCGTGCCCGAGCAGTGGGTCAACACCTACAACCAGTGGATGAAGAACATCCAGGACTGGTGCATCAGCCGCCAGCTCTGGTGGGGCCACCAGATCCCGGCCTGGTACGGCACCGGCGGCGAGCTGTTCGTGGCCCATGACGAGGCCGAGGCGCGCGCCAAGGCTCAGGCTGCCGGCTACAGCGGGCCGCTGCAGCGCGACGAGGACGTGCTCGACACCTGGTACTCGTCGGCCCTGGTGCCGTTCTCGACACTGGGCTGGCCCGAGAAGACCATCGAGCAGGACCTGTTCCTGCCCTCGAGCGTGCTGGTCACCGGCTACGACATCATCTTCTTCTGGGTCGCCCGGATGATCATGATGACCAAGCACTTCACCGGCCGGGTGCCGTTCCGCGACGTCTACATCCACGGCCTGGTGCTCGATGCGCATGGCCACAAGATGAGCAAGAGCGAAGGCAACGTGCTCGACCCGGTGGACCTGATCGACGGCATTGCCCTGGCGCCGCTGCTCGACAAGCGCACCACCGGCCTGCGCAAGCCCGAGACCGCGCCGAAGGTGCGCAAGGCCACCGAGAAGGAATTCCCCGAGGGCATTCCGGGCTACGGCGCCGACGCGCTGCGCTTCACCTTCGCGGCGCTGGCCTCGCTCGGG
>CAZXLI010000451.1:0-3968 GCA_964641795.1 uncultured Bordetella sp.
GACATGAACAGCGCGATGATCTTGGCGCGCCGGTGCGCCGGGTACCAGTAGGTCAGGTACAGGATGACGCCCGGGTAGAAGCCCGCCTCGGCCGCACCCAGCAGGAAGCGCATCACGTAGAACTGCATGGGCGAGGACACGAACATGAACGCCGCCGAGATCAGGCCCCAGGTGATCATGATGCGCGCAATCCAGACTCGCGCGCCGATGCGGTGCAGCAGCACGTTGCTGGGCACTTCGAAGATGAAGTAGCCGATGAAGAAGACGCCGGCGCCCAGGCCGTAGACGGTTTCGCTGAAGCCCAGGGCTTGCGACATCTGCAGCTTGGCGAAGCCGACGTTCACGCGGTCCAGGTACGCGACCACGTAGCACAGCATCAGGAAAGGCACGATGCGCCAGAAGACCTTGCGGTAGGCGCCGTCGGTTTGGGCTTCGTCGATGCGCCGATCGGGCGCCATGGCAATCGTGTTCAAGCCAGTCTCCTTGGGTTGTCGCAACCTGTGAGCCTGAACGCGGACTCACATGTCCTATTATCAGGTTATCAGGTTGTCGTACAAATTATGCGGGCGCTTGAGCGGTCTCGTTCCTCGGGTTTCCACCAAGGTGGCCGCCGGCTGTGGACTACTTGTGCTTGGTCGGAGACGCCGCGCGAGGGGCGCCCAGTTCCGCCCGCAGGCGTTCGGCCAAGGTCAGCCCCTGCGACTTCCAGAACACGGCATCGGCACGGCCGATGCGTTCAGCGGCATTGATCATGTGCGTCGCGCCGGCCATTCGAGCGGCGGCCGGGTCGCCGGCCTCGATGGCGGCAACGACCGCCGCGTGCTCGGCGCGCACCTGCTCTGCCAGATCGGCGCGCGTCGCTTCGTTGGCGCGGGTGACACGCGTGGCGTCCAGCAGAAACTGGTTCAAGTAAGCCAGCGTGGCCAGCAGGTAGGGGTTGGCGGCAGCCTGGGCAATGGCGGCGTGGAAGGCGACGTCCTCGGCCACGCCGTCTCCGCCCGCGGCCACGGCCTTGTCGATGGCCTGCATCGCACTCTTGATGGCCTTGATCGAACGCGTGGTGCGGCGCGCGGCAGCGAGCGCGGCAGCCTCGGCCTCGAGCGCGCGACGCACCTCGACCATCTGCAGCACTGCGGCCACCGAGCCGTCCGGAGTCAGCACGAGGCGCTCGGAGTCGTGTTGGCCAGGCTCCAGGATGTAGGCACCCGAGCCCTGTCTGGACTCCAGCAGACCGAGCGTCTTCAGGCGCGACAAGGCCTCGCGCACCACGGTGCGGCTGACGCCGAAACGCTCGACCAGCGCGGCCTCCGTGGGCAGTCGCTGGCCCGGCTTGAGATGGCCTTCCTTGATGCCCAGGACGAGCGCGTTGGCCAGTTGCTCCGAGAGCCTGGCGCCGATACGCAGCGACGGAATACCGGCTAAGCCTTGGCCGGTGCCCTCGGAGTCAGGCATCGTGGGGGCGCGATGAGGAGTTTGTATGACAACAATATAGCCTGCGCTTCCGCCTCGATGTGCTTGACCCGGCTCTTGCCGCAGGCGTCAGTGCTTCGTGCGCGACTTCCGTCAGTACAACAAGAACCCCCAGCCACTGAAGTGAAAGGACGACAACCCGCAGCGCCGATAGCACCAATGCTTCCGATTCTGTGGACAAGTGGAGCAGGACGACCACGACAAGGTCGCTCATGCTGGTGTTGGATGACGGCAGTGTCGAGCCGGCAACGCAGGCGTCTGTTCGCGTCAGGCTGCCCAGCCGGTTCAGTCGCGACAAGGGTGGCGGAGCGAAACCGGTCGCCAGGATCGGACGATCACCGAGTCCCCACTCTCCGGCGCATCGCGCTCAAGGCCTCGCCGATCTGCTGGGCTGTGCCAGGCATCGATTCCACGCCCAGTGCCGCCAGGCGCGCCGGTGGCGGTGTTGATGGCCCAGGCCACGCCCTCCTTCCAGTCCTTGGCGGCGGGCGCCGCAGGGCCCGCACCCCAAGCCGGCGAGCCGCGCGAAGCACCTCGCCATTGATCGCATCGATCTCGGTGGGGCGTCCGGCCAGCAGGTCCTGCAGCATCGATGGCTTGTGCGTCAGGTGGTGATCCAGCGCGTGGTCGCGGGTCGGTCAGTGGACTAGACGAGACACTGAGTCTCATCTCGAGCAGTACCTGTTGTCACGCAAGGGTTCTGGCCATGTGCGTGAGCTGTCCGACCGGCCTGGCGCGTGCTCGATCTGATCGACCAGGTCCTGACACATAAGGCCAGCGTGGCCGCGTATGTCTACTGCTATGCGCAGGACAGCGCGGGCACGGTGCAGCGCATCTCTCCGAACCGCTTTGCGCCGGCCCGCGAATCGACCCTGCGCGCTCGCTGGTGCTGCCCGGCAGCCAGGGGTTCCGGCTGCCGGCGACCGGGTTGCGTGCGCTGGGTTGCCTGGCCGCGCCGCGGGAGGTGTACGCCGACGCACCGGCCGCCTTGCGCTGGGGCGATTTCCAGGCGCTGAACGCGGTGCGCGGCTTCGACGAATTGCGAGCCATGTTCGAGGCCATGGCCCGCGGACCGGTGGCGCTGGCGATGCTGCCCGGCGTCGGCCCGTAGCATCGCGGCATGCCGACGGACGACGCCACGGGACTGGACAGCGAGACCGCTGCGGCGCGGCTGCGAGCGGAAGGACCCAACGATCTGGGCGTCAGCCAGCGGCGCAGCTTCTGGGGCATTGCCCTGGAGGTTGTGCGCGACCAGCCCGCGATCAAGTGCAGCGGGCGCGCACGGTGGCAGGCCCACCGACCAGAAAAGAGGCACGGGAGCTTGTCTTCGGCTTGAGGTCGATTCGCCCGCTGTCATTGCTATCATTGCTGTCAAAGACGGCCATGGAGAACGACGTGGGAACTCTGACGATCCGCAACTTGGACGATCCGCTCAAGGCCCGTCTCCGCATGCGCGCAGCTGCTCGCAACCGCTCCATGGAAGAGGAGGCGCGCCAGATCCTCCGAGCGGCGCTCCAGGAGCCCATCAGACCGACACAGGATCTAGCGACGAGGATTCGTGCTCGATTTGCCGGGCTCGGTGACATTCAGCTGACGGCCGAACCACGCGAGCCGGTGCGCGAGACCCCCGGCTTCGCTGACTCAACACCCGCGAGATCTTCTGCTGCACGCAAGGCGCGGACGCGCAGGCGATGACGACGCTGCTGGACACCAACGTCTTGTCCGAACTCCTTCGGGCCAAGCCGTCGCCGACCGTACTTGCATGGTTTGCTGCTCAGGCGGCCGACAGCCTGTTCGTCAGTGCCGTGACGCAGGCCGAAATGATGCTCGGCGCGCGCCTGCTGCCAGTAGGCAGACGTCGCGCCCTTCTGGAGCAAGCGCTGGCTGCGATGTTCGATGAGGACTTCGCCGGGCGCATCCTCGCCTTCGATACCGCCGCGGCGACCACCTATGTGCAGATCGTCAGCGATAGACGGGCGGCAGGCCGGCCGATCTCCCAGTTTGATGCACAAATCGCAGCCATTGCCCGCCAAGCCGGCGCGACGATTGCCACAAGGCACATCACCGACTTTGAGCGATGTGGTGTTGAATTGATCAATCCGTGGGACCAGGTGATCGCCTGACCATCTGCGCCGGATAGCCTTGCAAAGCGGAACACGGATCGCAGTCGGGGATACGAATGCCGTGGCCATGAGCCCCATGGGCATCTGAGGAGATGGCTAAAAGGGGGCAACAGCTTTACATCACGGCCACTCAGGCCGTTCTTGTGGCGACGCCCCCAACCGGTGGTTGGTAGCCGTTGTTCCAGCAACTGCGTGTCGCATTGGCGCGGGCCTCGGGACCACGCTTGGCCAGCGGTCGATGGCCGCCAGGGCGGCCCGAACAGCCGCTGGACGCGCCAGCCGGCTTGGCTTTGACATAAGCTTTATTGTCGCGCCTAAATCTGTAGTGGCTCAGTAGTAATGTCGCGTTCTGGCTCATTAGAGATGTCGCACAGT
>CAZXLI010000452.1:0-3959 GCA_964641795.1 uncultured Bordetella sp.
CGTGCGGATCTCGTGGCTCATGGTCGCCAGGAACGCGCTCTTGGCCTCGTTGGCGGACTCGGCGAGCAGCCGCGCGGCTTCGGCCAGCTGCTTGGCGGCTTCGGCCTGTGCGCGGGCCTGCTGCGCCTCGGCGAACAGCTGCGCATTGCGGATCGCGACGCCGACGCCGGCGGCCAGCGTCTCCAGCAGCTGCTGGTCGTCGGTCGTGAAGCGGCCTTCCTCGCGCGTGCTCTGCACGCTGATGACGCCGATGGCCTGGTCGCGCACGAGGATCGGCACGCCCAGGTAGCTGGCCGCGCGGCGGCCGAGCTGCGTGGCGCCGATGGCCTCGGCCCGGGCATCCACGTCCTCGTTGATCAGCAGCGCCTGCGCGGTCTCGATGATCTTGCCGGTCAGCCCTTCGCCGGCGCGCTGCTCGGACAGGTCTTCGCCATGCACGTACGGGAAGCGGATCAACCCGGCCTCGGCGTCGAGCAGCGCGACGTAGACGATGTCGGCGCGGAAGGTCGCGCGCATGTTCTCGCCGACGGTGTGGATCAGCTCGCCCAGGTCGATCTTCGACGACAGCGCCTGGCCCAGCGTGTTGACGATGGCCAGCTCGGCGGCGCGCTGCTCGGTCTGCTTCAGCAGGCGCTGGGTTTCGTCGAACAGGCGCGCGGCTTCCAATGCGACACCCATCGACGAGGCCACGGTCTCCAGCACACGCACGTCGGCCTCGCCATAGGCGTGTTCGCGCTCATGGTCTTCGAGCAGGATCACGCCCAGCACGCGGTCGCCGCCGACGATCTGGACCGAGATCGAGGACTTCGCCTGGTCGGTGCCGGCGAGGGCGCCGACGCCCGCGGCGATCTGCGCCTCCACCGTGCCGAGGTTGCGCGCGCCGCGGCGCTCCAGCAGTTGCGGCCGCAGCGGAGCCGGCGCGATCGTCAGGCGCTGGCCGTGCTCGAACTCGTACAGGTAGTGCACCAGCCCCGCCTGGGCGTCGTACCAGCGGATGCCGATGTCCTGGCTGCCCAGCACTTCGCGCAGCTTGTCGCCCACCAGGTCGACGATGCCCTGGAAGTCGAGCGAGCCGGCCATGCCCTGCTGGATGCTGTTGATCACCGCCAGCTCGGCGTTGCGCTGCGCCGTTTCCTTCAGCAGGCGCTGGGTTTCGTCGAAGCGCTGCGCGCTCTGCAGCGCCACGCCCATCGCCGAGGCCACGGTCTGCAGCAGCCGCACCTCGGCCGGCCCGAAGGCATGCTCGCGGTGGTGGTCGTCGAGCGTCACGGTGCCGACGCGCAGGTCGCCGATGACGATCGGCACCAGCACGGTCGAGATCGACTGGTCGGTGCCCGGCGTCAGCACCAGCGTGCCCGCCGCCACCTGCTCGGCGACCGTGCCATACACCAGCGGTTCTCGGCGGGCCTGGATGCGCTGCCAGCGCTCTTCGGACTCGATCGGCTCGTCGGGCAGTTCGAGGCGCTTGCCGTGTTCGACGCAGTACAGGTTCTTGTAGGTGCGGGTCGGGTGGTCGATCCAGGTGATCGCGAGGTTCTCGGTGTGCAGCACCTCGCGCAGCCGGTCGCCCACCAGCGTGACGATCCCGTCCAGGTCGAGCGAACCGGCGATGCCCTGCTGGATGCTGTTGATCACCGCCAGCTCGGCATTGCGCTGCTCGGTCTCCTTCAGCAGCCGTTGGGTCTCGTCGAACAGACGCGCGTTTTCCAGCGCCACGCTCATCGCGTTGGCCAGGGTCTGCAGCAGGCGCACATCGGCGTCGCTGAAGGCGTGTTCCTTTTCGAGGTCGGACATCGAGATGAGACCGCGCACCTCGTCGCCCGCCAGCATCGGCACCATCACCAATGCCTTCTCGCTCAGCGTGCCAGGCACGACAGTGCCGCCAAAGCGCCGATCGGCTTCCTCGATGTTCTCGTTGATGACGATGGTTTCGCGCGTGCGGAGGATGTGCGCGGTGTAGCCCTGCTCGAGTATCGGCGCAGGATCGACCTGGATCCGGGCGCCGCCTTCGTACACATACGGGTGGAGCACGCGCCGCGCGGCATGGTCGAAGATGCGGATGCCGATGTCGCGCTGGCCGAAGTTGTCGCGGAGTTTGTTGCCCACGGCGTCGTAGATGCCCTGGATGTCCAGCTGCCCGGCCAGGGCCTGCTGCACCGCGTTGATCACCGCCAGCTCGGAGACGCGCTGGCGCTCGGCCTCGTAGCTGCGCGCGTTCTGCAGCGCCACGCTGAGGCTGGCCGCGACGGTGCGGATCAGCTGCACATCGCCCTCGGTGAAGGCATGTGCGGCCTGGTGGCCGATGGCGATCAGGCCGATCGGCGCATCGTCGATCAGCAGCGGGCAGTAGACGAAGGATTCGTCCGGGGTCGGGCCGCCGAGAACGTTCGAGGGCATGCCCCGCGCCGCCCTGAACGCCTCCATCTCCGCGGCCGTGTTGAACACCACCGCATGCCGCTCGCGCATCACGTAGCCGCCCACGCCGGCCTGCAGGCCGTTCGGGTTCGGCGCCGGATGGAAGCGCTCGCCGTGGTCCATCAGGTAGGGGTAGCTCAGCACACGGCGTTCGGCGTCCAGCAGCGCGATGCCCACCACCTCGGCCTGGAACACCTCGCCCAGGGTTTGGCCCACCAGATCGACGATGGCCTGGAAGCCGAGGGCCTTGGCCAGGCCCTGCTGGATGCGTTCCAACGGCGCCAGTTGGGCCGCGCGCGCGTGCAGGGCGCGGCGGTCTCGCAGTGCCACCAGGGCGCGCGCGGCCTGGATGGCCAGCGCGTTCAGCAAGTCGGCGTGGGTCTGCTCGTAGCGGCCGCGGCGGCCATCGAGGTCGGCATACAGCCAGCCCAGCAGCGCGCCCTCGGTCCGCAGCGGAGCGACCAGGCAGCTGCGCTGCTGGCGGGGCGGGACACCGGCCGGACCGTGGCGTAGCGTCGGGAGGCCGTCGGAACGCGCGGCGTCCAGCCAGGGGTTGATGGCCTGCAGCATCGCAGCCGGGTGGTCGGCGCGCGGCAGCCGGGCGGCGGCCACGGCCGGGCCGGCAGCGTCGTCCAGCACCAGCAGCACGCGCTGGGCGCCGAGCAGGGTGCGGGTTTCCTCGGCCAACGCCTCGTGCAGCGCGTCGGCACCCGGCTGGGCCTGCAGCCGCAGGCAGGCCTCGAACAGCTGGCGCCAGGCGCTGTCCTCCTCGATGCGCGCGGCGGTGCTGCGACCGGCCGCGGGGGTCCGCTGGCTCATTGTTCTCGCCTCGACTGCTGGCGTCACGATGTTCGCCTGCGATCCCGGGGCCTCGCAAGTGAACCATGCCGCTCGACGCGAGTGCGAATCCGACTCCCAACGGCCGGCGGCTGGCAGGGAGTCTAAGCGCCGTATCGACCGCCGGTACCCGGGAGTTCCAGGGGCGCGCGCCGCGGCCGCTGCCGGTGCGCCCGTACACTACTCGTCTAGACAGGTGCAGCTCAGCTGGCGCAAGACTTGCTGGCCTGCGCTGCGGGCTTGCCCGCGTTGTGCAACCCGGCCCGCCGTCCGAACATCGCGGGTCCCACGACCTTCTTGGAGAGAGAACGCATGAAGTCCTGGATCGCCCTGGCGGCTGCCGCCCTCCTGACCACCGCCGCATCGGCCGAAGACACCAAGGTGGCCATCGGCCTGTCGGGCTGGACCGGCTTCGCGCCGCTGACGCTGGCCAAGGAAGCGGGCCTGTTCAAGAAGTACGGGCTCGATGTCTCGCTGAAGAAGATCCCGCAGAAAGACCGCCACCTCGCCATCGCCTCCGGCGACGTGCAGTGCGCCGCCACCACGGTCGAGACCTGGGTGGTGTGGAACGCCAACGGCGTGGCCACCACGCAGATCTTCCAGCTCGACAAGAGCTACGGCGCCGACGGCATGGTGGTCAAGCCCTCCATCGCCAGGATCAGCGACCTCAAGGGCAAGACCGTGGGCGCGAGCGCCCCGGGCACCTC
>CAZXLI010000453.1:0-3957 GCA_964641795.1 uncultured Bordetella sp.
CCTCGGGCAGCATGCCGACGATCTCGGAATGCGCATGCTGGCTGATCTGGCGCAGCAAGGTCTTGCGGTAGTGCGCGGGCATCCAGTCGCGCGGCTCGATGAAGCCGCCTTCGGCGATGCGCGACTCGAACCGGTCTTCCAGCACCGCCTCGTCGGCCGAGCGCACCGGCGCGCGCGCTTCCTGGGGTGCCGTGTCCATGGCCTGGGTGTACATGGCCGCTCCTTTTGGATGATATGAAGCCGCGGGTCCGGCGGCCGCTAGTGCGGCCGCCTGTCAATCACGCGACGCGCCTTGCCCACCAGCGTGCGCTCGATCGAATTCGGCGCGCCGATGTGCAGCCGCGCGCTGACGCCGATCAAGGTCTTGATGCGATGCTGCAGCGCATGCCCGATCGCGGCCGCATCGGCCGCCGCGTGCTCGGGCAGCAGCTCGCAGCGCACCTCCAGCTCGTCGAGCAGGCCCTCGCGCGTGACCACCAGCTGGTACTGCCCGGCCAGCTGGCCCTGCTTGAGCACCAGCTCCTCGATCTGCGTCGGGAACACGTTGACGCCGCGGATGATCAGCATGTCGTCCGAGCGGCCGACGATCTTGCCCATGCGCCGCATGCTGCGCGCGGTGGGCGGCAGCAGGCGCGTGAGGTCGCGGGTGCGGTAGCGCACCACCGGCAGCGCTTCCTTGCTCAGCGTGGTGAACACCAGCTCGCCTTCACTGCCTTCGGGCAGCACCTCGCCGGTGTCCGGATCGATGATCTCGGGAAAGAAATGGTCTTCCCAGATCACCGGACCGTCCTTGGACTCGATGCACTCGTTGGCCACGCCCGGGCCCATCACTTCGGACAGGCCGTAGATGTCCACCGCGTCGATCGCCGCGCTGGCCTCGATGTCGGCGCGCATCGCCTCGGTCCAGGGCTCGGCGCCGAAGATGCCGACGCTGATCGACATCTCACGCGGGTCAGCGCCCTGGCGGCGGAACTCCTCGATGATCACCTGCATGTAGCTGGGCGTCACCATGATGATGTCGGGCCGGAAGTCCTGGATCAGCTGCACCTGCTTCTCGGTCTGGCCGCCGGACATCGGGATCACCGTGCAGCCCAGGCGCTCGGCACCGTAGTGCGCGCCCAGCCCGCCGGTGAACAGGCCGTAGCCATAGGCCACGTGCACGATGTCGCCGGGGCGGCCGCCGGCCGCGCGGATCGAGCGCGCCATCAGTTGGGCCCAGGTGTCGATGTCGGCCTGCGTGTAGCCCACCACGGTGGGCTTGCCGGTGGTGCCGGACGAGGCATGGATGCGCACCACCTGCTCGCGCGGTACTGCGAACATGCCGAACGGATAGTTCGCGCGCAGGTCGGCCTTGCTCGTGAACGGAAACTTCGCCAGGTCGGCCAGCGTGCGGCAATCGGACGGATGCACGCCGCGCTCGTCGAAGGCACGGCGGTAGTGCGGCACGCGCTCGTAGGCCATCGCCAGCGTGTGCTGCAGGCGCTTGAGCTGCAAGGCCTGCAGCTCGTCGCGGCTGGCGCGCTCGATGGGCTCCAGGTCGCCGGGGCGGGGTTGCTTCACGGGCATGGGTCAGGCCCGCCCGGCCGCCCGAAGGGCTTGACGCACCCCCTCGGGGGGCAGCGAACGCAGTGAGCTTGGGAGTCTCATGTGGGGGTTCCTCGTGCCACGGGCTGGCCACCGACGACCGGCCGGCCCTTCATCGTGTACGAGCGGCCACGGAAGGCCGCGATGCGCTGGCCGCGCTGGTTGCGCACCTCGATGTCGTAGACGCCGGTGCGGCCGGACTTGCTGAGCTCGCTCGCTTCGGCCGTCAGCACGTCGCCCTCGTGCGAGGGCGCCAGCAGCTCGACCGCGAAGCCCGAGGCGACGGTGAGCTCGTCGTAGGCGTTGCAGGCATAGGCGAAGGCGGTGTCGGCCAGCGTCGCCACCAACCCGCCGTGGCAGATGGCGAAGCCGTTGAGCATGTCGGCGCGCACGGTCATCGACGCGCAGGCCCGACCGGGGCCGATGGCGTCCACCGTGATGCCCAGCGTGCGCAGCACCGTGTCGTTGGCCAGCATCTGTTCGCGCACGCGTTCGGCCGTGGCCTGTGCGGCGGCGGGGGCATCGCTCATCGAGGCGGGGTCTCCGAAGATGGGATCAACAAAATTGACCGACCGGTCGGTCGACTAATTGACGCAATGCTAAGGCTCGCCACCAGCCGGTGGCAAGCGCCCTGGCCCCCGGGTTTGCCCGGGAACCTGGCCGGCCGACAGGCCTGCTGGCGATCCAGACTGATACAGGATTCCGCAAAACACGGGAAAACCACGACCAGCCGGCGCAATTTCGTACAGCTGATGGCCCTGGAAGTATCAAGCCGCGCATGGCATCGGTCCTATCGTTGCGCCTGCCGATGTGCCCTGGGGGCCGTCGCAAGAAGCGCCAAGCAACTGAACCTTCGTTTTCCAGGAGACATGCCATGAAGCTCAACGCATCGCTGGCCCTCGCCTTCGGCCTGGCCGGCCTCGGCGGCCTGCTGGCCCCGGTCGCGGTCGAGGCCGCCGACCTGGTGATCGCCACCGTCAACAACGGCCACATGATCGAGATGCAGAAGCTCTCGTCGACCTTCGAGAAGGCCAATCCCGACATCAAGCTCAAGTGGGTGACGCTCGAGGAAGGCGTGCTGCGCCAGCGCGTGACCACCGACATCGCCACCAAGGGCGGCCAGTTCGACGTCATGACGATCGGCATGTACGAGACGCCGATCTGGGGCAAGAAGGGCTGGCTGGTGGAACTCAAGCCCGATGCCGCCTATGACATCGACGACATCCTGCCGGCCATGCGCAACGGCCTGTCGGTGGAGGGCAAGCTCTACGCCGCGCCGTTCTACGGCGAGAGCTCGATGCTGATGTACCGCAAGGACCTGACCGACAAGGCCGGCATCAAGTTCGAGGAACGGCCCACCTGGAACCAGGTGAAGGAAGCAGCCGCGAAGATCCACGACCCGAAGAACGGCGTGTACGGCATCTGCCTGCGCGGCAAGCCGGGCTGGGGCGACAACATGGCCTTCATCACCACGGTGGTCAATGCCTTCGGCGGCCAGTGGTTCGACATGGGCTGGAAGCCGCAGCTCGAATCCAAAGTCTGGCACGACGCGGTGAGCTTCTACGTCGACCTGCTGAAGAACTACGGCCCGCCGGGGTCGTCGGCCAACAGCTTCAACGAGATCCTGGCGCTGTACAACGAAGGCAAGTGCGGGATGTGGGTGGACGCGACGATCGCCGCCTCGTTCATCAGCGACCCCAAGCAGTCGAAGGTGGCCGACAAGGTGGCCTTCGCGCAGGCACCGCAGGCAGCCACCGCCAAGGGCGCCAACTGGCTGTGGGCCTGGGCGCTGGCCATTCCGGCGGGCTCGCAGAAGACCGATGCGGCGCAGAAGTTCATCGCCTGGGCGACCTCGAAGGACTACATCCAGCTGGTGGCCAAGGAGCGCGGCTGGGCCGCGGTGCCCACCGGTACGCGCAAGTCCACCTACCTGTCGCGTGAGTTCCGGCAGGCGGCCAGGTTCGCCGAGGCCGAGCAGCGCGCGATCTTCACGGCCAACCCGAACGACAGCACGCTGCCCAAGAGCCCGTACGTGGGCGTGCAGTTCGCGGCGATCCCCGAGTTCCAGGCCATCGGCATTGCGGTGGGCCAGCAGATGAGCGCGGCGCTGGCAGGCAAAGTGAGCGTCGACGAGGCACTGAAAGCTTCGCAGACCGCGGCCGATCGCGAGATGAAGAAAGCGGGCTATTACAAGTAACCCCCGGAGCGGCCTGGTGGCCGCCTCCCCCCAAGGGGGCCACGCCAGCGGCCCGGCCAAGCCGGTTCCGCGGCGTGCGATTGGAACACCTACACGATGCACCGCTGACATGAATCGCCTGCTTCCCCGCGCGCTGATGGCGCCGGCAGTGGTCACGCTCTTCCTCTGGATGATCG
>CAZXLI010000454.1:0-3953 GCA_964641795.1 uncultured Bordetella sp.
CAGCGGGTGCGCGATGCTCGGCATCGACGCGAAGAACTCCACCGCCTCGTCCACCTCCATGCGCAGCACCTCGCCGATGCTCTTGCCGCGCCAGCTCACCGCCAGCGTCTCGGGGTTGAAGCGCATGCCGTGGCACTGGTCGCAGGGCACCTTCACGTCCGGCAGGAAGCTCATCTCGATGGTGCGCAGACCCTGGCCTTCGCAGGCCGGGCAGCGGCCGTCGCCGGTGTTGAAGCTGAAGCGCGCGGCGGCATAGCCGCGCGCCTTGGCTTCCAGCGTTTCGGTGAACAGCTTGCGGATCTGGTCCCAGAAGCCGATGTAGGTGGCCGGGCACGAACGCGGGGTCTTGCCGATCGGCGTCTGGTCGACCTCGAGCACGCGGTCGATCGGCTCGTAGCCGGTGAGGCCCGCGCAGCCGGTGAGCACCAGCCCCTGGGCCAGCTGCTCGCGGCCGGCCTTGCTGCCCTTGAGCGTCACCGCGGTGTGCACGTTGGCCAGCAGCACGTCACGCGCCAGCGTGCTCTTGCCCGAGCCCGAGACGCCGGTGACGGCCACCAGCCGCTGCAGCGGCACCTGCACGTCGATGCCGCGCAGGTTGTGCAGTTGCGCGCCCCGCAGCCCGAGCTGGAAGGTCGCCAGGTTCACCGTGCGGCGCGCCGCCATCGGGTGCTTCAGCGGCTGCGCAAGGAAACGGCCGGTCAGTGAATCGGCATGGCGCGCCAGATCGCTGGCCTGGCCCTGCGCGATCAGCCGGCCGCCGCGCTTGCCGGCGCCGGGGCCGATGTCGATGATGTGGTCGGCGCGGCGGATTGTGTCCTCGTCGTGCTCCACCACCACCAGCGTGTTGCCCTGGTCCGAGAGCCGGCCCAGCGCCTTCAGCAGGATGCCGTTGTCGCGCGGGTGCAGGCCGATCGTCGGCTCGTCCAGCACGTAGCACACGCCCTGCAGATTACTGCCCAATTGAGCGGCCAGGCGGATGCGCTGCGCCTCGCCGCCCGACAGCGTGGGCGCCGCGCGGTCCAGCGTCAGGTAGCCCAGGCCCACCTCCTCGAGGAACTCCAGCCGGTTGCGGATCTCGACCACCACGTCGCGCGCGATGGCTGCGTCGCGGCCTTCGAGCTTCAGCCCCTCGACCCAGCGCCGCGCGTCGCCGACCGACCACTGCGCCACCGCGGTGATCGCCTGGCCGTCGAAGCTGATGGCGCGCGAGATCGGGTTCAGCCGCGTGCCGGCGCAATCGGGGCAGGGCTCGCCGCCGACGCCTTCGACCTCGGGCTCCTCGGACGGGAAGCTCTGCTCGCGGCCCTTCTGGTCGTCGTCGCGCACCGAGTCGTCGTAGGCCTTGCGCTGCTCGCGCGTCAGGGTCAGCCCGGTGCCGACGCAGGACGTGCACCAGCCGTGCTTGCTGTTGTACGAGAACATGCGCGGGTCCAGCTCGGGGTAGCTGGTGCCGCACTGCGGGCAGGCGCGCTTGGTGGAGAACACCTTCAGCGTGCCGATGCGCTGGGTGGCGCCGCCGGCGGCCATCGCGCCGGCCAGGCCGTCGAGCGGGCTCAGGACATGCAGCACGCCCTTGCCGAGGTCCAGCGCCTTGGCCAGCAGCTCGCGCAGGGCCGCTTCGTCAGCAGCACTGACGACCAGGTCGCCCACCGGCAGCTCGATCGTGTGTTCCTTGAAGCGGTCGATGCGCGGCCAAGGGTCGACCTTCAGGAATTCGCCATCGACGCGCAAATGCGTGTGGCCGCGCGCCTTGGCCCATTTCGCGAGGTCGGTGTACACGCCCTTGCGGTTGACCACCAGCGGCGCCAGCAGCCCGATGTGCTGGCCCTTGTAATCGCGCAGGATCTGCGCCGCGATGCTCTCCACGCTCTGCGGCCGCACCTCGGCGCCATCGTTGATGCAGTGCTGCAGGCCGAGCTTCACCCACAGCAGGCGCAGGAAGTGCCAGACCTCGGTGGTGGTGGCCACCGTACTCTTGCGGCCGCCGCGCGACAGGCGCTGCTCGATGGCCACCGTCGGCGGAATGCCGTACACCGCATCCACCTCCGGCCGGCCGGCCGGCTGCACGATGCTGCGCGCATAGGCGTTCAGGCTTTCGAGGTAGCGGCGCTGGCCCTCGTTGAACAGGATGTCGAAGGCCAGCGTGCTCTTGCCCGAGCCCGAGACGCCGGTGATCACGCTGAACTTGCCGCGCGGGATGTCGACGTTCAGGCTCTTGAGGTTGTGCTCCTTGGCATTGACGATGCGGATGGCTTCGTCCACCACCTTCTGCGCATCGCGCCGCGCCTTGGCCACCAGCTGCAGCGGGCGGCCCTCTTCCACCGTATGGCCGCCCAGGCCCAGCGTGGTCTCGTACTCGCGCAGCGCGCGGCCGGTGTGCGAGCCGGCATGCGCCTTCACGTCGTCCGGCGTGCCGGTGCACACCACCTCGCCGCCGCCATCGCCGCCCTCGGGGCCGAGGTCGATGATCCAGTCGGCCGAGCGGATCACGTCGAGGTTGTGCTCGATGACGATCAGCGAATGGCCGGCGTCGAGCAGCTTGCGCAAGCTGCGCATCAGCTTCGCGATGTCGTCGAAGTGCAGGCCGGTGGTCGGCTCGTCGAACAGGAACAGCGTGCCCTTCTTCGCCGCCGGCTGCTTCGGCCCGCTGGCGGCCTCGGCCAGGAAGCCCGCCAACTTCAGGCGCTGCGCCTCGCCGCCCGAGAGCGTGGGCACCGGCTGGCCCAGGCGCACGTAGTCCAGGCCCACGTCGACGATCGGTTGCAGCCGCGCCACCACCGCCGGATCGCCGCTGAACACGATGCAGGCTTCAGACACCGTGAGCTCGAGCACGTCGGCCACCGACAGCCGGTAGTGCCCGCGTACCAGCTTCACCTCCAGCAACTCGGCGCGGAAGCGCTTGCCGTCGCAATCGGGGCAGCGCAGGTACACGTCGGAGAGGAACTGCATCTCCACATGCTCGAAGCCCGAGCCGCCGCAGGTGGGGCAGCGGCCGTCGCCGGCATTGAAGCTGAACATGCCGGCGCCGTAGTTGCGTTCGACTGCCAGCGGCGCCTGCGCAAAGAGCTTGCGGATCTCGTCGAAGGCACCGACGTAGCTCACCGGGTTGGAACGCGCGGTCTTGCCGATCGGGCTCTGGTCGACGAACACCGCATCGGCCAGCCAGTCCATGCCCAGCAGCCGGTCGTGCTCGCCGGCGCCTTCGGTCGGCTTGCCGAAGTGGCGCAGCAGCGCCGGCACCAGCACGTCCTGCACCAGGCTGCTCTTGCCCGAACCCGAGACACCGGTGACCACCGTCAGCCGCTGCAGCGGGAACGCCACCTGCACATCCTTCAGGTTATGTTCGCGCGCCCCTTCGAGGATCAGCTTCGGCGTGGACTCGTTGACCATGCGCCGCAGCCCGATGCCCACATGCTTGCGCGCGCCGAGGTAGGCGCCGGTCAGCGTGTCGGCCTGGCGCGCGGCCTCGGGCGTGCCGTCGAAGACGATCTGCCCGCCGCGTTCGCCGGGGCCGGGGCCCATGTCGATCAGCCGGTCGGCGGCCAGCATCACCGCCGGGTCGTGCTCCACCACCACCAGCGTGTTGCCGGCATCGCGCAGCCGGTGCATGGCCTCGACGATGCGGTTCATGTCGCGCGGGTGCAGGCCGATGCTCGGCTCGTCGAGCACGAACATCGTGTTCACCAGCGAGGTGCCCAGCGCGGTGGTCAGGTTGATGCGCTGCACCTCGCCGCCTGAGAGCGTGCGGCTCTGGCGGTCCAGCGTCAGGTAGCCGAGGCCGACGTCGCACAGGTACTTCAGCCGCGTGCGCACCTCGTCGAGCAAGAGCTTCAGCGCCTCGTCAAGCATCGACGAGTTCAGCGTCAGGCCGTCAAAGAAACGTCGAAGACGGTCGATCGGCAGCAGCATCAGGTCGTGCAGGCTGAGGCCCGGCAAGGCTTCGAGCTGCTCGC
>CAZXLI010000455.1:0-3941 GCA_964641795.1 uncultured Bordetella sp.
AGGTCCATCGCGTTCATCAGGAAGATCCAGACGAACACGGTCAGCGCCAGTGGGGACACGAGCTTGCGGCTCTTGGCGTTGTGCACGATGCCCTTGGCCTGGCTGTCGACCATCTCGACCAAGATTTCCACAGCAGCCTGGAACCGACCCGGCACGCCGGAGGTGGCCTTGCGCGCCGCGCGCCAGAGCAGGAAGCAACCGATGACGCCCATCAGGATCGCGAAGAACATCGAGTCCCAGGCCACCACCGAGAAATCGACCGGGCCGTGCAGCTCCTTGTTGCGCAGGTGGGTCAGGTGGTGAACGATGTACTCACCAGCGGTGGGTCCATGCGCCGCCGCGGCGTGGGCTTCTGCTGCCATCTTGTTTCGTCTCGCTCAGTTCAATTCGTTCGCCGGCCGCGCCACAGCAGCGCCACCGCATACACCTTGATGCACAGCACCAGGCCCACCAGCAGGGCCGGCCAGACCAGAGGCTGTACGACCCGGTTCGCGATGACCAGCATCGCGACCGAAAAAACTATCTTCACCGACTCCCATAACAGCACGCTGACGGCCGACACGGCCGGTGCGGTACTGGAAAGTCGACTGGTCATGCCGCGCGCCATCAAGGCCCCCGGCACCACCACCGTGGCCGCGCCATACAGCAGCGACCACGCCACCTCGTTCCTCCCGGTGAGCAGCCCACCCACCAGGGCAGCCACGACACCGACCACGGCTTGCGCCATGACGACCCGCCAGGGCGAGATTGGCGGCTCCTTCGCCCTCAAAGCGGCCGCCTCTTCCTTGGTCAGCCTCTTGAAGGACGCGTCTGCCGCCTCATCTTCTGTCTGCCACTTGTCTGGCCCCACCGCCTCTTGCGGCTGGCCCGTCGTCATCATGGGCCGGGGGGACATCGTGGTTACGCTCGGTTTCGGCAAACCGCAGGAGTATACGTGGAAACCCGTGCGGCCCTCCAGCCCCCGGCGTGGCCGCGGCTTCTGCGCCACGATGCGCCCGGACGGACCGGCGGCCCACCGCAAGCCCGCGCTACAAGCGGGCGAACTGCACCGGCAGGCCGGGCACTGCCACGCGAACCTGCAGCACGCAGCCGGCCAGCGGCTGCTGCGCCAGTTCGTCGGCCGGACGCTTCTCGCGTGCCGTGGTGATGTACAGCGTCTTCAGGTCCGGCCCACCGAAGCAAGGCATCGTCGGGCAGCGCACCGGCAGCGGCAGCTCGGCCAGCAGGTGCCCCTGCGGCGAAAGGCGCGCCAGGCGCTGGCCCTCGAACATGGCGCACCAGTAGGCACCTTCGACATCCACGGCAGCGCCGTCCGGTCGCCCGCCATAACCCTCCAAGGGTGCGTCCACGGCCCTCGTCGCGAACTCATGGAATGTCCGACGCCGGCTCAACGAGCCGTCCTGCGCATCGACATCGAAGGCCTGCACCCGATGCGCCTTGGTGTCCGACCAGTACAGGGTGCGGCCATCGGGACTGAACCCCAGCCCGTTGCTGACCGTGATGCCGTCGGCCATGCGCTCGATGCGGCCACCCGCATAGCGATACAGCGCCGCGTTCGGCTCGCGCCGGTCGTCCAGCGTGCCGACCCAGAAGCGGCCCTGCGCATCGGCCTTGCCGTCGTTGAAGCGTTGGCGCGCCGGGTCATAGGGTGGCGGTGCGACCTGGCTGCGCACGCCGGTGCCGGGATCGAAGCGCCAGAGTCCGTCGCGCATCGCGATCAACAGGCCGCCACCCAGCAAGGGGGCACAGCTGCCGGGCTCGGTGTCGAAGGCCCACTGGTCGTGCTGCCGGGTGTGCGGATCGAAGGCATTGAGCCGCCGGCCCGGGATATCGACCCAGTACAGGCGCTGCTCGTCCGGATGCCAGAACGGCGACTCGCCCAGGATCGAGGGCGGCACGGGCAGCGCTTCGATAGCGCCTGAAATGAGCGTCATGGCAGGAGATCCGGCAAGGGGATCTCAGATTGTGGCGACTTCCAGTTTCACCCAGGCATCAAGCGTCTGGCCCGGCTCCAGCTTGCGCAGGCCCTGGCTCGCCGGCTCGGCGTTGTGGATGGCGTTGCCAACATGGCTGACCGGCTCGACGCAGAAGAAGTCCTTGTCGGCCGGCGTGTAGACCATCAGGTAGCGCAGCGAGGAGCTCAGGCGAAGCGAGAACTTCTCGTCGCGGATGCGCGCCGCGCCCTGCCAGCCTTCGAAGCAGTGGTCGAAGGCCAGGTGCGCGACGTCGCCGTCGATGCCCGATTGCGCCTGCTGGCGCGTGGGCAGCTGGTTGGTATCGGTCTCCCAGCGAGCAGCCACCTCGGCATGCAGCCGGCTGCGCGATCGCCTGGGGAAGTACGGGTGCCAGCCCAGGCCCATCGGCTGCGGCCGGCCATCGGTGTTGGTGACGGCCAGGTGCAGCTCGAGCGCCGACGGGGAGAGCACCAAGCGCTGCGCGATCGTGAACGCGAAGGGCCAGTCGGCATCGGCCGCATGGGCGTAGCGCAGCTCGGCGCTGTTCTCTTGCCGGGCGGTCAGCTGCCACGGCCGCTGCCAGGCCACGCCATGCATCGGGTGCGGGGAGCCGGGATAGTTCAGCCGCAGCGCATGGTCCTGGCCCTGCCAACGGAACCGCCCGAAGCCGATGCGGTTGCTGTAAGGCGCCATCACGAAGCCTCCGCCCGCGCCGGGTGCGTCCAGTGCGGTCGCCTCGCCGCTGCGCAACACCGGTGTGCCTGCATGCCACAGGCCGGCGATGGCGGCACCGAGGTCCGGGCGCAGCGCCAGCTGCAGATCGCCAGCCCGCAACTCGACGGCGGTGGCAACAGAGGGGGTGGTTTCGGTCATCGATGCTCGCTGCAAGTGTCCTGCGTGGAAAGACGATGCACCGTCAACCGGTGCCATCGGTGTGGGTGCCGTGGCTCAGCGTGTGCACGTGGCCGCTGCCCTCCTGGGTGCGCAGGGCACGCAGCGTGGCTGCCGCACCCTGCATCACCAGGCTCAGGTCGGCCGCGACCGCCATGTAGTCGAATGCCAGTGCGCGAAAGCGCGTGGCGTTGTCCTGCGTCAGCGCCAGCGTGCCGATGGGCTTGCCGAACGCCTTGGCGCGGCGCACCGCATCGGCCATCACGGCCAGCACGCGGGGGTGGGTCGATTGTCCCGGCACGCCCAGGCTGCCGGCCAGATCCGCCGGGCCCAGGAACAGCGCATCGACCCCCGGCACCGCGGCGATCGCTTCCAGCTGCTCGACCGCCTGCGCGGTTTCGATCTGCAGGATCACGCCGATGTGCTGGTTGGCCGTCTGCAGGAAGTTCGGCGTGGTGCCGAAGCGCGAGGCCCGGCTCATGCCGGCCATGCCACGGATGCCCTCGGGTGGAAAGCGCGTCGCGGCGACTGCGCGTCGCGCCTCGTCGGCGTTCTGCACGAACGGGAACAGCACCGTCGTCGCACCCGCATCGAGCACGCGCTTGACCATCACCGCGTCGTTCCAGGGCACGCGCACCACCGGCAGCATGCGGGTGTTGCCCACCGCCTGCAGCATGTGCATCACGCCCATCATCTCGAGCGGCGTGTGCTCCATGTCGATCACGCCCCAGTCGAAGCCGGCGTGGCCGATGGCCTCGGCAACGATGGCACTGGCGGACATGATCCAGGTGCCCAGCGGGGGCTGGCCACCGGCTGTCTGCAAGAGTCTGCGGAACGCGTTCATGCGGTCCTCCTGATCATGCCAGGTCGACTTTCAGGTAGTGGGCGCCGGCGATCGGATTGAAGTAGTACGGCGGGATCTCGTCGAAGCCCAGCGATTCGTACAGGCCGCGCGCGGCTTCCATGTCGTCCAGCGTGTCCAGCAGCATCGCCGAATAGCCGGCCTCGGTGGCGCGGTCGATCAGGGCCTGCGCGAGGATGCGGCCCAGGCCGAAGCGGCGGAAGGCGCGTCGCACGTACAGGCGCTTCATCTCG
>CAZXLI010000456.1:0-3934 GCA_964641795.1 uncultured Bordetella sp.
CGCGCCAGGATGTCGGCGCGGATGTCCTGGCCGATCGGCACCTTGCGCATGTGCACGTTGAGGATCTGCTCCCGACCGCGGATGTCCGGCAGCGTCACATACACCTGGCGGTCGAAGCGGCCCGGACGCAGCAGCGCCGGATCGAGGATGTCGGGCCGGTTGGTGGCCGCCATCACGATGACGCCGAGGTTGGTCTCGAAACCATCCATCTCGACCAGCATCTGGTTCAGCGTCTGCTCGCGCTCGTCATTGCCGCCGCCCAGGCCGGCACCGCGGTGACGACCCACGGCATCGATTTCGTCTACGAAGATGATGCAGGGCGCGCTCTTCTTGGCTTGCTCGAACATGTCGCGAACCCGTGCCGCGCCAACGCCGACGAACATCTCGACGAAGTCCGAGCCCGAGATCGAGAAGAACGGCACCTTGGCTTCGCCGGCGATCGCCTTCGCAAGCAGGGTCTTGCCCGTCCCAGGAGGGCCGACCATCAGCACACCGCGCGGGATGCGGCCGCCGAGCTTCTGGAATTTCTGCGGATCCTTCAGGAAGTCGACCAGCTCCTTGACCTCTTCCTTGGCTTCGTCGCAACCGGCCACGTCCGCAAAGGTGATCGCGTTGTTGCTCTCGTCGAGCATCCGAGCGCGGCTCTTGCCGAAGCTGAACGCCCCACCCTTGCCGCCACCCTGCATCTGCCGCATGAAGTACACCCACACGCCGATCAGCAGCAGCATCGGACCCCAGCTGATCAACAGGCTCATCAGCAGCGAAGGCTCTTCCCGCGGCTTGACGTCGAACTTGACGTCATTCTTGATCAGGTCGCCGACGAGGCCCCGGTCCAGGGTGGTCGCGGTCGAACGAATCTTCTTGTCATCCGTGGTCGTCGCGATGATCTCGGAGCTGCCATAGCCCTCCTGCAGCGTGACCGACTTGATGCGCTTGGCCCGCACTTCCTCGAGGAAATCGGAGTACCCGATCAGCTGACCTTGCGCGACCCCGCGATCGAACTGCTTGAACACGGTGAAAAGCACAAGTGCGATCACCAGCCAGACAGCGACCTTCGAGAACCATTGATTGTTCACCGTGGCTCCTTCAGCCAATTCCGTTCAGGCGGCCGGATCGAAAAACAGTCTTCGAACCTTTGGCCGGACCCCCGGGACATGGGGGCGATTCTATTCGAGTCAAGTGCGGGCAGCAGGTCGGCAAGCCGCGCGTGAAAGGGTGAAATCGGCGTCAAATTGGCGCTAGCGCAAATCAACGCGATGTTGTGATCGACTCCTTCAGACCGATGCCGACCAAAAAGGTTTCCGCCGATTTGTCGCGCGAAGCCTTGGGTTTGATGGGTTTGACGACGCGGAACGCCTTCTTGAAGCGCTCGACCAGTTGGCTGTAACCGCTGCCATGGAACACCTTGGCGACCAGTGCGCCGCCCGGCTTCAGGTGGGCAGAGCAAAACTCGATCGCCAGTTCGATCAGGTGTTCTATGCGCGCCGCGTCGGACGATTCGATACCAGACAGGTTCGGCGCCATGTCCGAAACCACCAGGTCGGCCTGCCGGCCGGCCAGCAAGCCCTGCAGTTGAGCGAGCACGGCATCTTCCCGGAAGTCGCCTTGCAGGAACTGCACGCCTTCGATCGACTCCATCGGCAGCAGATCCAGCGCAATGATCGTGCCGTCGAGCTCACCGACGGCCGCACCACCGGCGCCGGCGACCTTGGGCGCGAAGCGGCGCCTCAGGTACTGGCTCCAGGCGCCGGGCGCCGAGCCCAGATCGACCACCAACTGGCCCGGCTTGATGAGCCCCAGCGCCTCGTCGATCTCCTTGAGCTTGTAGGCCGCCCGGGCGCGATAGCCCTCTTTCTGGGCGAGCTTGACGTAGGGGTCCGTCATGTGGTCGTGCAACCACGCCTTGTTGACCTTCTTGCTTTTGGTCTTGATCTTCATTGCAAAGGGATAATAGGGCGATGCCTGCACTTCAATTGACCCCCGCCCAGCGCAAGGAAAAGCGCGGCGAAGCCCATCACCTCGACCCGGTGGTGCTGATCGGCGCCGAAGGCCTGACCGCCGCAGTGCTGAAGGAGGCCGACGCGGCCCTCAAGGCCCACGGCCTGATCAAGGTGCGCATGTTCTCCGATGTCCGGAGCGATCGCGAAGCCGCATTGGCCGCTTTGGCCGACCAGCTGAGTGCCGCACCGATCCAGCACATCGGCAAGCTGCTGGTGCTGTGGCGACCGATCCCTGCAAAGGAAAAGGCCGAGCGCGACGAAGACCGCATGGCAGGGCCGCGCGTGGTCAAGATCCTCAAGTTCTCGAAGAGCGGGACGCACCGGCCGCAGATCAAGAAAGTCACTGTCTTCGGCAACCAGCGTGTCACGGCCGGGGGGTCGGTCAAGCGCGCACGCGTCAAGAACATCAGCGTCAAGAAGAAGGCCCAGGCGAACTGAGCACCGGGCGCCCGGCGCGCCAGGCCAACGCCAGCACCAGGACAAGCTTCAGCCCGAAGAAGGCCACGCTGGCAGCATGGAGCTGGCCAAAGCTGAGGGCGCCCTGCCCGGCTCTCGCGGCAGGCAGCAAGGCTTGAGTTCCGAAATACCCCGCCACCGTGCAGAACACGGTGCCCAGTAGCAGCAGCATCTCGGTGCTCAGGACCGAGCCCCTGCCCTCCTCGGCCGCCAGTCTGGCGCGCCGGCGTTCGGCGAGCAGCAACCACAGGGCCAACCCCAGGCTCGTCCAGGCCTCCTGAACGAAGATCCGGGCCACCACCCGGCCAGCTTCGGCCGGCACCAGCGTTGCGAACGGTGCCGGCGTCGCAATCAGCGCCACGCACAACAGCACGCCGCCCCACAGCCCCGGCAGCAGGAGGCGCAAGCGCTCGAGCATCAAGCTGGTCGTCAGACGTAGCGGACTTCGACGATCTCGTAGCGCTTGACGCCGCCCGGCGCCTGCACCTCAGCGACGTCGCCAGCTTCCTTGCCAATCATCGCGCGCGCGATCGGCGAGCTGATCGAGATCAGGCCCTGCTTCAGGTCGGCCTCATCGTCGCCGACGATCTGGTAGGTCACCTCATGGCCCGAAGCCTCTTCCTCGAGCTCAACGGTTGCGCCGAACACCACACGGCCGCCGGCGTCGAGCGCGGAGGGATCGATCACCTGGGCCGCCGCCAGCTTGCCTTCGATCTCGAGGATGCGGCCCTCGATGAAGCCCTGCTTGTCCTTGGCCGCGTCGTACTCGGCGTTTTCCGACAGATCACCTTGCGCGCGCGCCTCGGCAATGGCCTGGATCACCGCGTGGCGTTCAACGGTCTTGAGCCGCTGCAACTCTTCCTTCAACTTCTCGGCACCGCGCTTGGTGAGGGGGATGGTGGTCATGGTGAAACGCAAAACCCGTGAACAAAACGAAATCGCCGCCGGGCCCCTTCAGTGGCGCCAGCGGCGGGTACGGAATGGTGTCAGTTTAGTGCAGTTCCGCGTGCAGTTCCTGCAAGGAAAGCACCAGCAAATCGTCGCGGTGCTTCAACGCCTCGGTGGCGGCTTCACACCCGGCCATCGTCGTGTAGTAGCTCACCCGATTGGCCAGCGCTGCCGTGCGGATGTAGCGCGAGTCGGCAATGGCGGTGCGCGTCTCGTCCACGGTCGTGAAGACCAGCTGGATGTCGCCGCCCTTGATCATGTCGGCGATGTGCGGGCGGCCGTCCTTGACCTTGTTGACTGTCTTCACCGGAATGCCGGCAGCCGCGATCGCCGCCGCCGTGCCCTTGGTCGCCACGACGGCAAACCCCAGTTTGACCAGCTCGGCAGCCACCTTGACGGCACGCACCTTGTCGCTGTTCTTCACGGTGATCACCACCGTGCCCTTGCCGGGCAGGCGCGAGCCGGCACCGAGCTGCCTCTTCAGCATCGCCTCGCCAAAGCTGCGGCTGGCGCCCATCACCTCGCCGGTC
>CAZXLI010000457.1:0-3930 GCA_964641795.1 uncultured Bordetella sp.
ACGGCGGCATCCTCTCCCTGCTGGCGATGGTCCGGCGCGAAGACTTCGTGCCCCCGGCCTACAAGGCCCTGGCCTTCGTCGACACCGAAGTGCCGCTGCCAGAGGGCCAGTGCATGCTGGCGCCGCGCGTCGAGGCCCGGCTGCTGCAGGAAGCCCATGTGCTGCGCCATGAGCGCGTGCTCGAGATCGGTACCGGCTCCGGCTTCATGGCCGCGCTGCTCGCCCATCGGGCGCAGAGCGTGGTGTCGCTCGAACTGCATGCCTCGCTGGTGAAGATGGCCACCGACAACCTGCGCCGCGCCGGCATCGCCAACGCCAGCGTGCGCCAGGCCGACGGCGCGATGGGGCTGGCCGGCGAGGCACCGTTCGACGTGATCATGCTGTCGGGCTCGGTGGCGGTGGTACCGCAGGTCCTGCTGGACCAGTTGAAGGTCGGCGGCCGGCTGGTGGGCATCGTCGGCGGCGAGCCGATGATGCGGGCGGTCAAGATCACCCGCAGCGCCGAGCGTCAGTTCGACACGGTGGCCCTGTTCGACACCGTCGCACCGCCGCTGCAAGGCTTCGACGCCCCCACCCGATTCAGCTTCTGATCCGCGCCGCGCATGCAATCCATCCGCGGTTTGCGCGCACCCAGGGCGATTTGCCGGCAGTGCGTCGCAAGCGGCTTGTCCTGAGGGCGGCCCGCCACGTACAAAGCGAGCCGCCCGCTTCTTCCACAACGCATACCCCCGCGAGGAATCCTTTCATGCCCAGCCTGAACCTGCGCCCCCTGACTCCGCGCCTGCACCTCCTGGCTCTGGCGATCGGCATGCTGGGCGCCGTCTCGGCGCAGGCACAGAGCCTGAAAGAGCTGTACGAGATCGCCCGCAACTACGACGCGCCGGTGCTGGCGGCGCGTGCCCAGGCGGATTCGACCAAGTACAAGGTCGCCCAGGCCCAGGGCGCGCTGCTGCCGGGAGCGAAGCTGAACGGCTCCGCCAGCCGGGCCGAATCGGATCCGGCCGGGCCGACGGGTACGCTGGGAACCACCACCCAGAAGCTCGAGCTGCAGGCCAGCTACCCGCTGTTCAACCGCACGAACAACGTGAACCTGAGCCAGGCCCAGCGCGGCGACGAGGTTGCGCAAGCCGACCTGGCGGCCGCCGAGCAGGACCTGATGGTCCGCCTGGCTCAGAGATACTTCGACGTCCTCACGGCGCAGGACGCGCTGTCCGCGGCGTCGGCCAACAAGAAGGCGATTGCCGAGCAGCTGGCCTCGGCCAAGCGCAACTTCGAGGTCGGCACCGCCACGATCACCGACACGCGTGAAGCCCAGGCCCGCTACGACGGCGCGGTGGCCGCCGAGATCGCCGCCGAGAACGATCTGCGCACCAAGCGCATCGCCCTCGACCAGCTGGTCGGCCAGTCCAACGTGGCCCCGAAGCCGCTGGCCTTGCCGATCAACCTGCCCTCGGTGAATCCGAGCAATGCCGAGGAATGGGTGACGATGGCCGACGGTTCGCACCCGTCCATCCGCAAGGCGCGGCTGGGCTATGAAATCGCCAAGCTCGACACCGAAAAGGCCAAGGCCGCCACGCTGCCGACGGTGGATCTGGTGGGCGGCGTCAGCGGCACGCATGCCAGCGGCTCGGGCGTCACCATCAGCGGTGGCAAGCCCGGCACCACCAAGGCCGCGTCCATCGGCGTGCAGGCCAGCTACACCTTGTTCTCGGGCGGCTCGCTCGACGCCCGCATCAAGGAAACCACGGTGCTGGAAGAGAAGTCCCGCAACGACCTCGAGAACGCGCGCCGCAGCGTGGCCCAGGGCACGCGCCAGGCCTTCTACAGCACGCAGTCGCTGCAGGCCCAGGCCAAGGCGCTGGAAGCAGCCGAAGCCTCCAACAAGCTGGCGCTGGAAGCCACGCAGCTGGGCTACAAGGTCGGCGTGCGGGTGAACCTGGACGTGCTGAACGCGCAGACGCAGTTGTTCAATGCACAGCGCGATCTGTCGAAGGCACGGCACGACACGCTGGTCACCTCGCTGAAGCTGCGCCAGGCGGCCGGGCAGCTGAGCCCGCAGGACATCCAGGCGATCGACGCGCTGCTGGCGCGCTAACTAGCCGCGCCGCTGCAGCTCCAGCACGTGCTGCGCCATCATCTGCGCAGCGCCACGGTGCGAGGCGGCGAAATCGAAGGCGCGCTGCACCCATTCATTGCGCCGGGGGTCGCGCGCCAGTGCCAGCGCCGCGACCACGCCGCTGGCCATGTCCTCCACCCGCAGCGAGGCCCGCGCGGCCAGCGACAGCTCGGCCGCCTGCGCAAAGTTGAAGGTGTGGGGGCCCATCACCACCGGGCAGCCGCAGGCGGCGGCCTCGATCAGGTTCTGCCCGCCCAGCTTCTCGAAGCTGCCCCCCAGCAGCGCCACATCGGCCATGGCGTAGTACAGCGGCATCTCGCCCACCGTATCGCCCAGCCATACATCGGCTGATGCCGCGTCGACCGGCGGCGTCTCGACCCATTGACGGCGCCGCGCGAGGCGCAGGCCCAGGGCCAGCACCAAGGCGCCGACCTCGTCGAAGCGCTGCGGATGACGCGGCACGATCACCAGCAGCGGACGCGGCTGCGGCAGCTGGCGCCACACCTCGAGCAGCGCCTGCTCCTCGCCCTCGCGCGTGCTGGCGGCCAGCACGACCGGACGCGACAGCGCCTGCCGCCACTGCAGGCCGCGCGCCAGCAGCTTGGGGCTGGGCGTCATGTCGTACTTCAGGTTGCCGCCGATCATCACCTGCGGCGCCCCGGCCGCGCGCAGGCGGCCGCCGTCGTCGGGCGTCTGCGCCAGCACCAGCGTCAGGCGCCGCGCGGCCGGGTGCATCAGCGCCGCCAGGCGGCGCCCGCGCTTCGCGCTGCGCTCCGACAAGCGCGCATTGGCCAGCACCATCGGCACGCCGAGGCGCTCGGCCTCGCGCATCAGGCTGGGCCAGAGCTCGGTTTCCATCAGCACGCCGATGCTGGGCTTGTAGTGGCGCAGGAAGCGATGCGCGGCGCCCGGGGTGTCGTAGGGCAGCCAGGCCTGCATGTCGCCCTCGCGCAGCAGCTGCTTGCCGGCCTGGCGGCCGGTGGCGGTGCCGTGGGTCAGCAGCAGGCGCAGGTCGGGCTGCTGCTGGCGCAGCGCCTCGATCAAGGCCGCAGCAGCGCGCGTCTCGCCGAGCGACACCGCGTGCAGCCACAGCGCCCCCGGCTCCACGCTGCCGTGGTACCAGCCCAGGCGCTCGTTCCAGCGGCGCCGGTACAGCGGCTCACGCGCACCGCGGCGCCACAGCCGGTAGAGGTACAGCGGCAGGCCCAGCAACAGCAGCAGCGCGTACAGCCCGCGCGCCACGCGGTGCATGACCGGGGTCATCGCCGTCGTTTCATCGCGGCCGCCTGCCGCCGCGATCGGGCACGCTCAATGCGCCGCCTGCGCCACCTGCGCATCGGGCTTTACCGAGCGCAGCGCGGCCATGAAATCGGTCTCGATGCGATGCAGCGCCTCGGGGGTGTGGCCCTCGAAGCGCAGCACCAGCACCGGTGTGGTGTTCGAGGCGCGGATCAGGCCGAAACCGTCGGGATAGTCGGCGCGCAGGCCGTCGATCGTCACCAGCTCGGCACCGGGGAAGCGGGCCGTTTCCAGCAGCGCCTGCACCACCCGGGCGGGCTCGCCTTCGGCGCAGGGCACGTTGAGCTCCGGCGTGTTGTAGGCCGTGGGCAGCGCATTCAGCACCGCGCTCGGGTCGTCGCTGCGCGACAGGATCTCCAGCACGCGGGCCGCGGTGTACATCGCATCGTCGAAGCCGTACCAGCGCTCGCCGATGAAGATGTGGCCGCTCATTTCGCCCGCTATCGGCCCCTTGATCTCGGCCAGCTTGGCCTTGATCAGCGAATGGCCGGTCTCGTACATAAGCGGCCTGCCGC
>CAZXLI010000458.1:0-3927 GCA_964641795.1 uncultured Bordetella sp.
CCATGCCGCCATGCATCTGCACGCCTTCCTGCACCGCCAGCGTGGCGGTGCGGCCGGCGCGCGCTTTCGCCACGGCCACGGCCATGCCGGCGGTCGCGGCATCGGCATCCAGCGCCTGCTGCGCCTTGATGACGGCCGCGCGGGTGATCTCGAGCTCGCAGTACAGCAGCGCCGCGCGGTGCTGCAGCGCCTGGAATTCGCCGATCAGGCGGCCGAACTGGCGGCGCTCCTTCAGGTAGTTCACGGTGCGCTCGAAGGCTTCGTCGGCCAGGCCCAGCAGTTCCGCGGCAGCGGCGCAGCGGCCGGCGTTCAACGCGGCCTCAAGGGCGGGCGCGCCACGGCCGATCTCGCCGAGTACCGCGTCGGCCGGCAGCTGCACCCGGTCGAAGCGGATGCGGGCGGCGTTGTGCGCATCGGCCATCGTGGTGCGCTCGACAGCCACGCCGGCGGCCGTGCGCGGCACCAGGCACAAGGTGATGCCCTCGGCCTGGCCAGGCTGCCCGGACGAGCGCGCCGCGACGATCAGCAGGTCGGCCACATGGCCATCGAGCACGAAGGTCTTGGCGCCGTCCAGCAGCAGGCCGCCGGCCACCGGCGTGGCGGTGGTGCTGATCTGCAGCGGCCGGTGCTTGGCCGATTCGTCGACCGCGAGCGTCGCGATCACCTCGCCACTGCCGATGCGGCGCAGCCAGCTGTCCTGCTGCGCGGCGCTGCCGCCGGCCTTCAATGCGGTGAGCGCGACGATGCCCGAGGCCAGCAGCGGCGATGCGCAGAGCTGGTGGCCGATCTGCTCCATCACGACGCCGGCCTCGACATGGCCCAGGCCCAGCCCGCCATGGCTTTCGGGCACCAGCACGCCGGTGAAGCCCATCTCGGCGAACTGCGCCCACAGCGCGCGCGAGAAGCCGTCGGCATCGGCGCTATCGCGCAAATGACGCAGCGCCGTAATCGGCGATTGCTCGGCCAGGAAGTCGCGTGCGCTGTCGCGCAGCATGGCTTGTTCGTCAGTCAGTACGAGAGGCATATCACTCACCATGTCCTGGATGCGCTGGGGTCCAAGCGGGGGCCGCGGAGCCGGCTTTGCCGGTCCGCTGGCGCCGCCCCCTCGAGGGGGAAGCGGCGAAGCCGCTACGGGGGTGGGTCATGTTCCCGGTAACTCGAGGATGCGCTTGGCGATGATGTTCAGCTGCACTTCGCTGGTGCCGCCTTCGATCGAATTGGCCTTGCTGCGCAGCCAGTTGCGCGCGGCGGCCCCGTGCTGCGAGCGCTCGCTGTCCCATTCGAGCGCATCGCTGCCGCCGGCGGCCATCACCAGCTCGAGCCGGCGCTTGTTCAGCTCGGCGCCGTAGTACTTCAACATCGACGACATCGCCGGATGCGCCTGCTTCGCGCGGTGCAGGTCGCCGGCGCGTTCCAGCGCGAGGCGGAACGCGGCCTCGTCGGCCTCGAACTCGGCGATCTGCGCACGCAGCCCGGGGTCGGCGAGGCGGCCGGTGGTGTCGATGCCGATCTGCGCCGCGGCCAGCTGGCCCATTGGCTTGGGCTGCGCGCGGTCGCCGATCGCGCCGATCATCTCGCGCTCGTGCGTCAGCAGGTACTTCGCCACGTCCCAGCCGGCGTTCAGTTCGCCGACCAGGTGGCGCTTCTCGACCCGCACGTTGTCGAAGAAGGTCTCGCAGAACGGGCTCTTGCCCGAGATCAGCAGGATGGGCCGGGTGCTGACGCCGGGCGTGGCCATGTCGAACAGCACGAAGCTGATGCCGGTGTGCTTCTTCGCGGTGTCGGTGCGCACCAGGCAGAAGATCCAGTCGGCCTTGTCGGCGTACGAGGTCCAGATCTTCTGGCCGTTGACGATGAAGTGGTCGCCGCGGTCCTCGGCGCGCGTGGCCAGCGACGCCAGGTCGGAGCCGGCGTTCGGCTCGCTGTAGCCCTGGCACCAGCGGATCTCGCCGCGCGCGATCTTCGGCAGGTGTTCGCGCTTCTGCTCCTCATTGCCGAACTTCAGCAGCGCCGGCCCGAGCATCCAGATGCCAAAGCTCTGCAGCGGCACGCGGCAGTTCAGGCGCTTCATTTCCTGCGCCAGGACCTTGGCTTCCTCGCCAGAGAGGCCGCCGCCGCCGTAGGCCTTCGGCCAGGTGGGCACGGTCCAGCCACGCTCGGCCGTGCGCTGCAGCCACAGGCGCTGCGCCTCGGACTGGAACTGGAACTTGCGGCCGCCCCAGCAGATGTCGTCCTCGTTGCGCACCGGCTGGCGCATCTCGGGCGGGCAGTGGGCTTCGAGCCACGCGCGGGTCTCGGCGCGGAAGCTGTCGACAGCGGTGGTGTCAGTCATGGCGTGTGTTCCCGAGTAGGGGCCGCGGAACCGGCTTCGCCGGGCCGCCGGCGCCGCCCCCTTGAGGGGGCAGCGGCGAGGCCGCTCCGGGGGTGGGTCATATCGTGACGCCGCCGTCGATGACCAGGCTCTGGCCCGTCATGAACGAGCCGGCCTTCGAGGCCAGGTACACCGCGGCGCCGGCGATCTCGTCGGGCTCGCCGATGCGGCGCAGCGGCGTGTGCTGGTTGCGCTGCGCCAGCGCGGCTTCGTCTTCCCACAGCGCCTTGGCGAAGTCGGTCTTGATCAGGCCCGGCGCGATGCAGTTGACGCGGATGTTGTGCTGGCCGTACTCGACCGCCAGGTTGCGCGCCAGCTGCATGTCGGCGGCCTTGCTGATGCAGTAGGCGCCGATGATCGGCGAGCCGCGCAGGCCGCCGATCGACGACACGATGATGATCGAGCCCTCGCGGCGCTCGATCATCTGCGGCACCACCATGCTGATGAGCCAGTGGTTGGCGACGATGTTGTTGTCGAGGATCTTGCGGAACTGGTCGTCCGTGATGCCGGCCTGCGGTCCGTAGTACGGGTTGCTGGCGGCATTGCAGACCAGGATGTCGACGCGGCCGAACTGCCGGTTGGTCTCGTCGACCAGGTGCTGCAGCGCTTCCTTCGACGAGATGTTGGCCGGCACGACGATGGCGCGCGGCTGGCCGTTCGGGCCCGGATAGCGGGCATTGAGATCGTCCGCCACCACCTGGCAGGGCTCGGCCTTGCGCGAGGAGATGACCACCTGCGCGCCATGCTCGGCCATGCGCTCGGCGATCGCACGGCCGATGCCGCGCGAGGAGCCGGTGATGATCGCGACCTTGCCGCTCAGATCGAAGAGGTTCATCGCGGTGCCTTTCGTTCAGGCGTTGGCCTTGTAGCGGCCGATCTCCAGCCGCGCGATGGTGCGGTTGTGCACTTCGTCGGGCCCGTCGGCCAGGCGCATCGTGCGCATGCTGGCGTAGCGCTTGGCCAGGCCCGCATCGCTGGAGACACCGGCGGCGCCGAAGGCCTGGATCGCCATGTCGATGACCTTCAGTGCGGCGCGCGGCGCGGCCACCTTGATCATCGCGATCTCCATCTGCGCCACCTTGTTGCCGACCTTGTCCATCATGTCGGCCGCCTTCAGGCACAGCAGGCGGGTCATCTCGATGTCGATGCGGGCCTCGGCGATGCGCTGCTCCCACACCGACTGCTCGATGATGCGCTTGCCGAAGGCGGTGCGCGACTGCAGGCGCTTGACCATCTGCTCCAGCGCCACCTCGGCCGAGCCGATCGAGCGCATGCAGTGGTGGATGCGCCCCGGGCCGAGCCGCCCCTGCGCGATCTCGAAGCCGCGGCCCTCACCCAGCAGCAGGTTGCTGGCGGGGACGCGTACATTGCGCAGTATCACCTCGGCATGGCCGTGCGGCGCGTCGTCGAAGCCGAACACCGGCAGCATGCGCACGACCTCGATGCCGGGCGCATCCAGCGGCACCAGGATCTGCGACTGCGCGGAGTGCTTCGGCGCGTTCGGGTCGGTCTTGCCCATCAGGATGGCCAGCTTGCAGCGCGGATCGCCGACGCCG
>CAZXLI010000459.1:0-3889 GCA_964641795.1 uncultured Bordetella sp.
GCGACCTTCCGACGCGGCGATCAAGGCGCGCTTTTCGCGCTCGGCGGTGATCTGCGCCTGCATGCTGCGCAGGATCTCGGCCGGCGGCGTCAGGTCCTTGATCTCGTAGCGCAGCACCTTCACGCCCCAGTTCAGCGCGGCCTCGTCGAGCGCCTGCACCACCGAGGCGTTGATCGAGTCGCGTTCCTCGAAGGTGCGATCGAGTTCCATGCGGCCGATCACGCTGCGCAGCGTGGTCTGTGCCAGCTGCGTGATGGCGACGATGTAGTTCGACGAGCCGTAGCTCGCGCGCATCGGATCGGTGACCTGGAAGTAGAGGATGCCGTCGACGGTGAGCTGCGTGTTGTCCTTGGTGATGCAGACCTGGCTCGGCACGTCGAGCGGGATCTCCTTCAGCGAGTGGCGATAGGCCAGCCGGTCGACGAACGGCACGAGGAAGTTCAGCCCGGGCGTCAGCGTGGCGTGGAACTTGCCCAGCCGTTCGACGACCCAGGCGTTCTGCTGCGGCACGACCTTGATCGAACGCACGACAAAGATGGCGGCCAGGATCAACAGCACCAGCGCGACGATTTCCATGGCAGGCAGCTCCAGCTAAAGGTGAAGGAAGAAGAGGGCGGTTCAGGCGGACGGCCGGTCCAGCAACAGGCGGCTGCCCTGGACGGCGCGGATCACATGCTCGCCGGGATGCGGGTGGCCCTGGCCGGCAAAGTGAGCGTCCCAGCCGGCGCCGCGGTACTGTACACGCGCGCTGCCATCGGGCTGCCAGTGCGTCACCTGCACGGTGGCGCCGATGTCGAGGTTGAGGTCGGGGCTGCTGGCCACGTCACCCTGGGGCTTGCCGCGCTTCCAGTGCCACACCACCACTGCGCCGCCACCGATCAGCGCGCCCACCACCAGCTGGGCATTCGGGCCGAGGCCCAGGTGCGCGGCCACCGCCGCCGCCGCCGTGCCCACGGCCAGCATCAGCAGGTAGAAGGTGCCGGTGGCCAGCTCGGCGGCCACCAGCGCGCCGGTGATGAGCCACCACCAGGTGGGGGCGTTCCAGTTCATGCGGCACCGCCTTGTCGGACAGCCAGGAATGCGGTCAGTGTAGCCAGCGGCCAGCCTTCATCAAGCGGTGACCTTGCGGCCCTACACTTCGCCCTCCGTCAATTTCCGACCCCTCGCTCCGAAGGAGCCTCGTGATGCTGCGCTTCCGCTTTCCCATCGTCATCATCGACGAAGACTACCGCTCGGAGAACACCTCCGGCCTCGGCATCCGTGCGCTGGCGCAGGCCATCGAAAAAGAGGGCATGGAGGTGCTGGGCGTCACCAGCTACGGCGACCTGAGCCAGTTCGCGCAGCAGCAGAGCCGGGCCTCGGCCTTCATCCTGTCGATCGACGACGAGGAGTTCACGCCCGGCCCCGAGCTCGACCCGGCCGTCTTGAGCCTGCGCAAGTTCATCGAGGAGATCCGCTTCAAGAACTCGGACATCCCGATCTACCTGTACGGCGAGACGCGCACGTCAGAGCACATCCCGAACGACATCCTGCGCGAGCTGCACGGCTTCATCCACATGTTCGAGGACACGCCGGAATTCGTGGCCCGGCACATCATCCGCGAGGCGCGCAGCTACCTCGACGGCCTGGCGCCGCCGTTCTTCCGCCAGTTGGTGGACTACGCCCAGGACGGCTCCTACTCCTGGCACTGTCCCGGCCATTCGGGCGGCGTCGCCTTCCTGAAGAGCCCGGTCGGCCAGATGTTCCACCAGTTCTTCGGCGAGAACATGCTGCGCGCCGACGTCTGCAACGCGGTGGAAGAGCTCGGCCAGCTGCTGGACCACACCGGCCCGGTGGCGGCCAGCGAGAAGAACGCGGCGCGCATCTTCAATGCCGACCACTGCTTCTTCGTCACCAACGGCACCAGCACCTCGAACAAGATGGTCTGGCACCACACGGTGGCGCCGGGCGACGTGGTGGTGGTCGACCGCAACTGCCACAAGAGCATCCTGCATTCGATCATCATGACCGGCGCGGTGCCGGTGTTCCTGACGCCCACGCGCAACCACTACGGCATCATCGGCCCGATCCCCGAGAGCGAGTTCTCGCCCGAGACCATCCGCAAGAAGATCGCCGCCAACCCGCTGCTGGCCGGCGTCGATGCGAAGAAGGTCAAGCCGCGCATCCTGACGCTGACGCAGAGCACCTACGACGGCGTGCTCTACAACACCGAGACCATCAAGGCCAAGCTCGACGGCTACGTCGACACGCTGCACTTCGACGAAGCCTGGCTGCCGCATGCGGCCTTCCACAAGTTCTACGGCAGCTACCACGCGATGGGCAAGAACCGGCCGCGCCCGAAGGAGGCGATGGTCTACGCCACGCAAAGCACGCACAAGCTGCTGGCCGGCATCAGCCAGGCCTCGCAGGTGCTGGTGCAGGACTCGCAGACGCGGAAGCTCGACTTCCACCTGTTCAACGAGGCCTACCTGATGCACACCAGCACCTCGCCGCAGTACTCGATCATCGCCAGCTGCGATGTCGCCGCGGCGATGATGGAGCCGCCCGGCGGCACCGCGCTGGTCGAGGAGAGCCTGAAGGAAGCGCTCGATTTCCGCCGCGCGATGCGCAAGGTCGACAAGGACTTCGGCAAGGACTGGTGGTTCAAGGTCTGGGGGCCGGACAAGCTGGCCGGCGGCTCGGTCGGCGAAGCGTCGGCCTGGGTGCTGAAGGCCAACGAGAAGTGGCATGGCTTCGGCAACCTGGCGCCGGGCTTCAACCTGCTCGATCCGATCAAGAGCACGATCATCACGCCGGGGCTGGACGTCAGCGGCAAGTTCGCCAAGACGGGCATCCCGGCGGCCATCGTCACCAAGTTCCTGGCCGAGCACGGCGTGGTGGTCGAGAAGACCGGGCTCTACTCGTTCTTCATCATGTTCACGATCGGCATCACCAAGGGCCGCTGGAACACCTTGCTCACCGCGCTGCAGCAGTTCAAGGATGACTACGACAAGAACGCGCCGCTGTGGCGCATCCTGCCGGAGTTCTGCCAGCAGCACCCGCGCTACGAGCGCATGGGCCTGCGCGACCTGAGCCAGGCCATCCACGAGACCTATGCCAAGGGCGACATCGCGCGGCTGACCACCGAGATGTACCTGTCCGACCTGCAACCCGCAATGAAGCCGAGCGACGCCTTCGCCCGCATCGCCCACCGCGACACCGAGCGGGTGGACATCGACGAGCTCGAGGGTCGCATCACCACCGCGCTGCTGACGCCGTACCCGCCGGGCATCCCGCTGCTGATCCCGGGCGAGCGCTTCAACCGCAAGATCGTGCAGTACCTGCGTTTCACGCGCGAGTTCAACGCCCAGTTCCCCGGCTTCGACACCGACGTGCATGGGCTGGTCGAGATCGACGACGGCCAGGGCGGTCGCCGCTACGCGGTGGATTGCGTGGGGAATTGACGGCCCCGGCCGCCTGACGTTCGCGGGCGCAGCCGGTCCCCCGGACCGTCCGCGTGCTCGCTCATCCCCCCAGAGGGGCTGACCAAACCCGACCAGGCAACCCGGATCGGGTTTGGCCCTTCGACCACGGCGCGCTCCGCTGGCCGCTCCGCGACCTGTCCCCTCCCGGGGACTCGTCAGCCTCAGGCTGTTGGATTGCTGACGGCGACGTGGCTGAAACCGCCGTCGACGTAGACGATCTCGGCGCTGATGCCGCCGGCCAGGTCGGACAGCAGGAAGGCCGCGGCGTTGCCGACGTCGTCGATCGTGATCGTGCGGCGGATCGGCGTGTTGGCGGCGAACTCGGTCAGCAGCTTGCCGAAGTCCTTGATGCCCGAGGCTGCCAAGGTCTTGATCGGGCCGTCCGAGATGCCGTTGACCCGCACGCCCTTGGCGCCAATGCTCTG
>CAZXLI010000460.1:0-3859 GCA_964641795.1 uncultured Bordetella sp.
GCCCGTCGGTCGAGTGCCAGTTGTCGAACGCGATGTGGACGCCGTTCAGGTACTGCGGCCGGCCCGCGGCGATGTGAGCGACGACCTGCCGCGGCGTCTTGCCCGCCTTCTCGGCCGCGATCATGATCGGCGCGCCGTGCGCGTCGTCGGCGCAGACGAAGTTCACCTCCGCGCCGCGCATCCGCTGCGCCCGCACCCAGGTATCGGCCTGGATGTACTCCATCATGTGGCCGATGTGGAAGGCCGCATTGGCATAGGGCAGGGCGGTGGTGACGAAGAGCTTGCGGGTCATGGTGACCATCATCGGGGGAAAAGGGCGCTGATTTTAGGCTGCGGGGCCGTGGCGGCTGCGGGTTTGCACGGTTGTCCAAGGATTTGTACAAGCGTCCAATTCCGTCATGGCCCGCGCGCTGTCACCGCCCCTCGTCGTTCCCGCCCCGGCCGAGCCGCGGCCGGACCGGCGCATGGCCATCCTGCTGGCGGCCGAGAAGCTGTTCGCGCTGCGCGGCTACCACGCGGTGTCGCTGCGCCAGATCGCCGAGGAAGCCGGCGTGCCGCTGGCGCTGCTGAGCTACTACTTCGGCGCCAAGCACGAGCTGTTCATCGCGATCTTCGCGCACTGGAACCCGACCATCGAGGCGCGCCTGGCTGCGCTGCGCGCGGTGCAGATCGTGCCGGGCGACGAGGCCACGCTGGCGGCCATCGTCGAAGCCTTCGTGCTGCCGGTGCTGGCCTTGCGCGCCAGCCCCGAGGGCGAGTACTACGCGCTGCTGGTCGCGCGCCAGCTGTACCAGGCGGTGGACGAAGCCGAGGCGGTGCTGCACGAGTACTTCGACCCGATGGCCCACGCCTTCATCGACGCGCTGCATGCCGCGCTGCCCGCGGCGACGCGGCCGCAGGTGGCCTGGGGCTACCAGTTCATGCTCGGTGCGCTGCTCAACCACCTGAGCGACACGCGCATCGTCGGCCTTTCGCGCGGGCACAACCGACCGGCCGATCCGGCGGCCGGGCCGCTGCTGCTGCGCTTCATCACCGGCGGGCTGCGCGCGGCCTTCGCCGAGCCACCGCCTCGCTCGACAGCCAGAACCCATCGCAGGAGACCTCACCCATGAAACGACGCCATCTGCTGGCGGCGCCCGCCGCGCTGCTGGCCCCGGCCATCGTCCGCGCGCAGAGCAGCAAGATCGTGTTCGGCTACACCGCGGTCACCGACTTCGCCTCGGTCTTCGTCGCCGTCGAAGAGGGCCTGTTCAAGAAACGCGGGCTCGAGGTGGAGCCGAAGTTCATCCCGATCAACTCGACCATTCCCGCGGCGATCCAGGCCGATTCGCTGCAGATCGGCGGGCCCACGCCGTCGGTGTACCTGCAGTCGGTGGATGGCGGGCTCGACCATGTGGTGGTGGCCGGTGGCGGCGCCACGTCGAAGTCGGTCACCGGCTTCGGCCTGCTGGCGCGCGCCGGCTCGGGCATCCGCTCGGCGCAAGATTGTGTCGGCCGCAAGATCGGCGTGCCGGGCCTGGGCGCCTTCCTGCATGTCACCTTCCGGGCGTGGCTCAAGCAGAGCGGTGTCGACTACCGCAAGGTCAACTTCGTCGAGGCCGCGTTCCCGCAGCATGCCGACCTGCTGAAGGGCGGCACGGTCGACGCGGTGGTCTCGGCCGACCCGTTCATGCGCCGCGCGGCCGACAGCGGCGTCGGCTACGTCGCCTCGTACTACTCGACCTTCCTGCCCGAGGGCCTGCCCACCATCATCCACACCGCGCGGCGCGACTGGGCCGAGCGCAACGCCGCGCAGGTCAAGGGCTTCCGCGAGGCGGTGCTCGAGGCCGCGGCCTGGATGGGCAAGCCCGCCAATGATGCCCGCATGCGCGAGCACATCGGCAAGTACATCAAGCTGCCGCCCGAGGTGCTGGCCAAGGCCCAGGTGTCGCCGCCGGCGCCGCTGGTCACGGCCAAGCAGCTGGATGCCTGGGTCGCGATGATGAAGGACCAGGAGATGCTGAAGACCTCGATCAACACGGCCGCTCTGATTGCGAAATGACGCCCACCCCCGGAGCGCCTGCGGCGCTTCCCCCTCGAGGGGGCCACGCCGGCGGCCCGGCAGAGCCGGTTCCGCGGCGTGCGCTTGGCTGGAGCCGCTCTGCCGAATAACACGGGAAGCGATGGGCCATGTTGCTTGAGTTCGACCAGGTCGCGATCCGCCTCGGCGGGCGCGAGATCCTGTCGCCCACCAGCCTGAGCGTGGAGCCGGGCGAGTTCGCCTGCGTGATCGGTCCCTCGGGCTGCGGCAAGACCACGCTGCTGCGCGCGGCCACCGGCTTCGTCACGCCGGCCGGCGGCGAGGTGCGGCGCGCCGGCCAGCCGGTGCGCGGGCCGTCGCGCGAGGTGGCCTTCGTGTTCCAGGACTACGGCCGTGCGCTGCTGCCCTGGCGCACGGTGGCGCAGAACGTCAGCCTGGCGCTGGAGGCGGCCAAGGTCGCGGCCGAGCAGCGGCCCGCGCGCATTGCGGAGGTGTTGAAGACGGTGGGTCTTTCCGCGCATGCCGACAAGTACCCCGCGCAGCTCTCCGGTGGCATGCAGCAGCGGGTGCAGATCGCGCGCTGCCTGGCGCAGCGGCCGCAGCTGCTGATGATGGACGAGCCCTTCGGCGCGCTCGACGCGATGACGCGCGAAAGCCTGCAGGACGAGCTGGCGCGCCTGGTGCGCGAGCAGGGCCTGACGGTGATGTTCGTGACCCACGACCTCGAGGAGGCGATCTACCTCGGCGACCGGGTGATCGCGCTGCGTGCTAACCCGACAGCGGAGCGGCCCAGCCTGGCCGCGATGATCGAGGTGAAGCTGCCGCGGCCGCGCGAGCAGCTGGCCACCAAGGAGCATCCCGAGTTCCTGCGCCTGCGCCGCGAGCTCTACCAGTTTCTCGGGCATCACTGATGTTGCAACGCGCCCGCGCCCTGGTCGTGCCGCTGCTGCTGCTGGCGGCGCTGGAGGCCTACACCCGCGGCACCGGTGCCGGCAGCGATGCGCTGGCGCCGCCGAGTGCGGCGCTGAAGGCCTTTGCCGCCGCGCTGGCCGATGGTTCGCTGCTGGCGGCCACCGGCTTCACGCTGGGTGCCGCGGCGGCCGGGCTGCTGCTGGGCGGCGGGCTGGGCGTGCTGGGCGGCATCCTGCTCGGGCTGTCGCCGCGCGCGGCGCGCATCGGCTTCCTCGGCATCGAGGTGCTGCGGCCGATGCCCTCGGTCGCGCTGATCCCGCTGGCGATGCTGGTGTGGGGCTTCGGCGCGCGCATGGAACTGGCCGTGGTGGCCTTCGCCACTTTCTGGCCGCTGCTGGTGCTGGCGCAGGCGGCCGTGCGCCAGGTGGAACCGCAGCTGCTGGAGGTGGCACTGGCGCTCGGGCTGTCGCCGCTGGCACGCATCACCAAGATCGTGCTGCCGGCCATCGTGCCGCGGCTGTTCGTCGCGCTGCGGCTGGGTGTCACGATCGCACTGGTGGTGGCGGTCACTGTCGAAATCGCGGCCAATCCCCACGGCATGGGCTACGCGATGAGCCTGGCCCAGCAGAGCCTGGACCCCGCCGGCATGCTGGCCTGGCTGCTGTGGATCGGCGTGCTGGGCTTCGCGCTGAACGCCTTGACGCTGCGGCTGCAGGTTGCGGTGGCCAGGCGCATGGGGGTGGCGGGATGAAGCCTGCATCGGCGAGTGCTGCGGGTCTGTTTGCGCTGCGTCGCGCTCCGGCGGCGCACGCCCCGTTGCTGTCCTTCTCTTGCGGAGGACGGCGCGAGATCAGGCCGCCGGGGCGCTTCGCTCCGCTCATGTCCCCCGGGGCGGGCTGCGCCCACCCCTCCTCCTTTACTTCGCTC
>CAZXLI010000461.1:0-3848 GCA_964641795.1 uncultured Bordetella sp.
CGGCACCTCGGCCTTCAACCAGAACTGCGCGCGCTGCCATGGCCTGGAAGCGATCTCCGGCGGCATTGCGCCGGACCTGCGCAAGCTGGACAACGACTGCGCCACGGTGAAGGACGCCTCGCGCAAGGCCGCCTGCGTGAAGGAGAACGACGAGTACTTCCTGACCACCGTGCGCCACGGCCGCAGCCGCAACGGCGCGGTGTACATGCCGCCGTTCGAGGGCACCTTCAACCAGGAAGCCATCTGGGCCATCAAGGCCTACCTGGAAACCCGGCGGGAGAAGCCGCTGTGAAGCGGCGTACGCTGCTGGCCTGGGGCGCGGCCGCAGCCGCGGGTTGTGCAGGCGCGGGCGCCGCCACGCTGGCCCAGGTGCGCGAGCGCGGCCTGCTGCGCGTCGGGCTGTACGAGGACATGCCGCCCTTCCATGTGCGTGGCGCCGGCATCGATGTCGAACTGGGCCAGGCGCTGGCCGCGGCACTGGGCGTGAAGTACGCGCCGCTGCCCTTCCATGCCGACGACAACATGAACGACGACCTGCGCAACATGGTGTGGCGCGGGCACTACCTGGGCTACGGTCCGGCCGATGTGCTGCTGCATGTGCCGGTGGACAAGCCGCTGATCGACGCGACGCCGCAGGCCACGATCTTCGCGCCCTATTACCGCGAGCGGGTGATGCTGGCGCGGCGGGTCGACAAGCTGCCGACGCTGGACTCACTGTCGCAGTTGCAAGGCCAGCGCATCGCGGTGACGGGCCAGAGCCTGGCCGGCTGGCTGCTGATCGGCGCCGATGGCGGGGCGTACCGCGAGCAATTGCTGACGCAGTGGAAGGACGGCACCGAGTGCGCCCGCGCGCTGCAGCGCGGCGACGTGGCCGCCGCGGCCGGCCTGGCCTCGGAGCTGGAAGCGGTGCTGCGCGGCGACGCGGCCTATGCCATCGAGCCGCTGCCTTCTCCGCGCGCGCCACGCCAGGGCTGGGCCACCGGCATGGCGGTCAAGCGTGACGCCACCGACCTGGCGCAGGCGCTGCAGCAGGCGCTGAACCTGCTGGCCGAGCAGGGTCGCCTGAAAGAGATGTTTGCCAAGTACAACGTGGCCTGGCGCGCCGCCTGAGCGGCCCGGCCCACGACACAACGGAGACAAGCCATGCAAGGACACGATGCGCACCTGCTGCGCAGGGGGGTGATCGCCCTCGCCGCAGCCCTGGCCACGGGCGCACCGATGGCGCAGCAAGCCACCGAGGCCAGCGCCACCGTGGTGGTCAGCGCCACCCGCAGCGAGGCGGCAGCCTTCGATGTGCCGGCCTCGATCAGCCGCATCGACGGCGACGCGCTGCGCGCCGGCCGCGCGCAGGTCAACCTCTCCGAAGGCCTGGGCGCGGTGCCCGGCCTGCTGGCGCGCGACCGCCAGAACTATGCGCAGGACGTGCAGATCTCGGTGCGCGGCTTCGGCGCGCGCTCGAGCTTCGGCATCCGCGGCGTGCGGCTGTATGTCGACGGCATCCCGGCCACGCTGCCCGATGGCCAGGGCCAGATCACCAACGTCGAGCTCGGCTCGGTCGGTCGCATCGAAGTGCTGCGCGGGCCGTTCTCGGCGCTGTACGGCAATTCGTCGGGCGGCGTGATCAGCGTGTTCAGCGAAGCGCCGTCGGACACGCCGCGCGTGGGTTTCTCGTTCGGCGCGGGCAGCGACGGCCTGCAGCGCCTGGGCATCAATGCAAGCGGCCGCAGCGGCGGCTTCGGCTACACGCTGGGCGCGAGCCTGTTCCAGACCGACGGCTACCGCGACCACAGCCAGACCGAGCGCCGGCTGGGCAACGTGAAGCTGGCGTGGCAAGCCGGTGCCACTACACAGATCACGCTGGTGGCCAACAGCGTCGCGCTGCCCGAGGCGCAGGACCCGCTGGGCCTGAGCCGGGCGCAGTGGCAGGCCAACCCGCGCGGTGTCGATCCGTCGGCGATCAGCTTCGACACCCGCAAGACGATGAACCAGACGCAGGGCGGGCTGATCGTCGAGCAGCGGCTCGATGCCGCGAACGACCTGCGACTGCTGGCCTACCAGGGCCACCGCGGCACCGAGCAGTTCCAGTCGATTCCCGTGGCCACGCAGGCCAATGCGCTGCACCCCGGCGGCGTGATCGCGCTGGGCCGCGACTACCGCGGCGTCGACGCGCGCTGGCGCTGGAAGACTCGGCTGGCCGACGCCCCGTTCACGCTGGTGGCCGGGCTGGCCTGGGACGACCTGGACGAGCAACGTGTGGGTTATCAGAACTTCATCGGTACGCAGCTCGGCGTGGAAGGTGCCCTGCGCCGCAACGAGAACAACCGCGTCACCAACAGCGACCAGTACCTGCAGGCCAGCTGGCAGCCGCTGCCGGCCTGGACGCTGAACGCCGGGCTGCGCCACAGCCAGGTGCGCTTCCGCTCCAGCGATGCCTACATCACCGCCACCAACCCCAATGACAGCGGCAGCGCCGACTATGGCGCCACGCTGCCGGTGCTGGGCCTGCTGTGGGCGCTGGACGAGCGCGTGCACATCTACGCCACCGCCGGGCGCGGCTTCGAGACGCCCACGCTGAACGAACTGGCCTACCGCCCCGGCGGTGGCACGGGCCTGAACTTCTCCCTGCAGGCCGCGCGCAGCCACAGCGTCGAAGCCGGCGTGAAGGCGCGGCCAGCCGGCTGGGGCGAGATGAGCCTGGCGCTGTTCCAGACCGGCACCGAGCACGAGATCGTCACGCAGACCAATGTCGGCGGCCGCGCCACCTTCCAGAACGCCGGGGCCACGCGGCGCCGCGGGATGGAGCTCGGCTGGCAGCTGGCGCTGGCCGGCGACCTGCGTGCCGAGCTGGCCGCCACCGTGCTGGATGCGCGGTACCGCGATGCCTTCGTCACCTGTACCGCCACGCCCTGCGCCAGCGCCAACCAGCGCGTGGCCGCCGACAACCGCATTCCCGGCATCGCGAAGAACGCGCTGTATGCGGGCCTGGCCTGGCAGCCGGCCTCGGGCTGGCGTGGCGGGCTGGAGCTGCGCAGCTTGAGCAAGGTGTGGGTCAACGACCTGAACAACGACGCCGCGCCGGCCTACACGGTGATGGCCGCTCACATCGGCTACCAGCTGAATCTAGGGGCCTGGGAGGTTGGCACGCTCTTGCGCGTGGACAACCTGTCCGATAGGCGCTACGCCGGCTCGGTGATCGTCAACGACGGCAATGGTCGCTTCTTCGAGCCGGCGCCCGGCCGCAGCTGGCTGGCCAGCGCCAGCGCGACGCTGCGGTTCTGATCCGTGGAGGCTTGAAGTGAATCTGTCTCTGTCCTCGCTGGCGGCAATCGGCCCGTTGGGGTCGTTCGAGCCGAGGAGGCTTGCGGATGTTGGCGCGACAAAGCCGCGGGCGAGCAGGCCGCAGCGCGCGACGCAGGCGGTCGGCCTTGCAGGCCGACTCCCCGTCCTGTCACGGCCCGGGGGGCGCGCGGTCTACTTTGCTCCGTCCGCTGCGCGGACTGCGCACGGATCCCGCGAGTCAGTTCACGAAGCGTGCCCTGCGGGCACGCCGCCCCCCGAACCGCGCCAGGCCGGCGCCCGCCACGCGCGCCGCAGCCTGCCCGCCCGCGCCTTTGCGAACCAGCGGAGGCAGGGCACGAATCGCAGGCCACCGCCCCAACAGGAGAGCGGCTTGGTCTGCGGGCGCGGCGGGCCGTGGGAGGCGGCGAGGACCGCAGGCTTGGGGGCGGCGCGCGCAGCGCGCATCGACCAACATACTCGCGGGATCCGTGCGCAGTCCGCGCAGCGGACGGAGCTAAGTAGACCGCGCGCCCCCAAGCCGAGGACCGCAGCGGAGTCAGCCCGCAGGG
>CAZXLI010000462.1:0-3841 GCA_964641795.1 uncultured Bordetella sp.
CCAGATCTCCAGCCCGCCCGTCCAGCTCGCCGGATCTGTAGTCGGCCACGCGGGCGGCGGGCCCGCGCCGAAGTAGTGGATCTCCGAGCACGGCCCCATCGGGCCGGTGTCGCCCATCATCCAGAAGTTGTCGGACATGTAGCGGCCGCCCTTGTTGTCGCCGATGCGCACGATGCGCTCGGCCGGCAGCCCGATCACGTTCTTCCAGATGTCATAGGCCTCGTCGTCCTCGGCGTAGACGGTGGCCCAGAGCTTGTCCTTCGGCAGCTTGAAGTGCACCGTCAGCAGTTCCCAGGCGAACAGCAGCGCGTCGTGCTTGAAGTAGTCGCCGAAGCTGAAGTTGCCCAGCATCTCGAAGAAGGTGTGGTGCCGCGCGGTGTAGCCCACGTTGTCCAGGTCGTTGTGCTTGCCGCCGGCGCGGATGCACTTCTGCGAGGTGGCGGCGCGCGTGTAGGGGCGCTTGTCGAAGCCGAGGAACACATCCTTGAACTGGTTCATCCCGGCGTTGGTGAACAGCAGCGTCGGGTCGTCGCCCGGCACCACCGGTGACGAGGCCACGATCTGGTGGCCCTTCGACTCGAAGAATTTCAGGAATGTGGAGCGGATGTCGGCGGCTTTCATAAGGTTGCAATTCTACTGGCGGGCATCCGTGCGCTTGTCCTCACCGCACTGCCCTGGGGCCGATGCCGACTGACGCGGCGCGCCGACACCGCTTACAGTTGGTGCATCCCGTTCACCTCTTGCCGGCCGCCCGCCGACGGCCGCATGCGCCGCGCCTTGCCAGACCAACGCCTATCGCCTATCCGCCCGGGCTTCGGCCCGCTGTCCAACCGCTGGTTGCCGCGGCGCTGGCGCACCGGCATGGCCACGCTGCTGCTCGCGTTGCCGTTGGCGGCAGCCGCCTGGGAACCGACCCAGCCGGTGGAGGTGGTGGTGCCGGCCGGTACCGGGGGCGGTGCCGACCAGATGGCGCGCTTCGTCCAGGAGATGGTCACCAAGCACAAGCTGATGAACCAGCCGATGAAGGTGACCAACAAGGCCGGCAACTCGGGCGCCGAGGGCCTGCAGGACGTGAAGGCCGACAAGGGCAACCCGCACAAGCTGATCATCACGCTGTCCAACCTGTTCACCGTGCCGCTGGCCACCGGCATCCCGTTCGGCTGGCGCGACATCACGCCGCTGTCGATGATGGCGCTCGACCAGTTCGTGCTGTGGGTCAACGCCGACACCCCGTACAAGACCGCGCAGGACCTGCTGGCCGCGCTGAAGCAGAAAGGCCCGAACGCCTTCAAGCTCGGCGGCACCGGCAGCAAGCAGGAAGACCAGCTGATCAGCGTGCTGCTCGAGACCGCCGCCGGCACGCGCATCCAGTACGTGCCGCTGAAGGGCGGCGGTGATGTCGCGAAGACGCTGGCCGCCGGCGAAGTGGACCTGACGGTCAACAACCCGATCGAGGCCGAGAGCCTGTGGCGCAGCGGCAAGCTGCGGCCGCTGTGCGTGTTCGATGGTGGCCCGCTGGGCTACCCGGCCAAGCTGTCGAACGGCCAGTCGTGGAACGACATCCCCACCTGCATGTCGGCCGGCATTCCGGCGCAGTACCTGATGCTGCGCGGCTTCTTCATGACGCCGCAGGCCACGCCCGAGCAGGTGGCCTACTACGTGCAGCTGCTGGCCAAGGTGCGCGAGTTGCCCGAGTGGCGCGAGTTCATGGCCAAGGGCGCGTTCCGGCAGACGGCAATGAGCGGCGCGCAGTTTGTCGAATGGCTCGACCGGGCCGACAGCTACCACCGCGTGCTGATGCGCGAAGCCAAGCTGATGGCCAAGTGAAGCGGCGGCGGCCGCACCGGCCGCTCACTTTGCCTGGCAGCACCGTTCGAGGAACGCGAACACCCGCTCGTCGCCACAGAACGCGACGTTGAAGCGCATCCACGGCGTGGGCGCCATGTCGGCACTGAACAGGTGGCCGGGGCCGAGCAGGATGTCGTTCTCGGCCGCCTCGATCGAGGCCGGTGCCGAATCGGGAATCGCCGGGTGCCGGGCCCACAGCAGCATGCCGGCCTTGGGCTCGCAGAACAGCTCGAAGCCCAGCGCATCCAGCCGCTGGCCCACCCGCTCGTGCGCCTGCGCCAGCCGCTCGCGCAGGGCCTTCAGGTGCTTGCGCCAGCGGCCCTCGGTCAGCGCGCCGTAGGCCAGGCGCTCGCCGAACTCCGAAGACGTCAACCCGGCCAGCAGCTTCATCTGCGCCAGGTCTTCCACCAGGTCCGGGTGCGCCACGACATGGCCCACGCGGATGTTCGGCGAGATGGTCTTCGAGTAGCTGCCGATCTGCACCACGCGGTTGAGCTGGTCGAGGCTGGCGAGTGACGCGCGCGGCTGCGGGTCGAGATCCGCGTAGATGTCGTTCTCGACGATCAGCAGGTCGTGCTTCTCGGCCAGCTGCAGCACGCGGTGCAGTTGCGCCAGCGGCACCACGGTGCCGGTGGGGCTCTGCAGCCGCGGCTGCGTGAAGAACACGCGCGGCTTGTGCTGCTCGATCAAGCGCTCCAGGGCCGGCAGGTCGTAGCCGCCGGGCAGGCGCGGCACGCCGATCAGCCGTGCGCCCAGGAAGCGCAAGGCGAACAACTGGTTGGCATAGCCGGGATCGTCGACCAGCACCGCATCGCCCGGGCGCACCAGCCGCCGCGCGGCGAGGTCCAGGCCCTGGCTGCTGCCCTGCGTCAGCAGCACCTGCTCGGCGGTGACGGCGATCTCCTGCTCGGCCAGCGCATCACGGATCAGCTGCCGCAGTGGCGGAAAGCCCTTGGGGTCGCCGTAGCCGCCGAGGTCCATGTCATCGGCCGCCAGGGCCCGCAGGCTGCGCTTCAGGCCGTCTTCGAACAGCCAGTCGTGCGGCAGCCAGCCGCAGCCGGGCTTCATCGACAGGTGCCGGTTCTCGAAGATCTTGCGCAGGTACCACATCGCATCGAAGGCCGCGCCGGCCGGCCCGGGCGCCGCCAGCGCCGCCCCGGGCGCGGCACCGGCGCGCCGCCGCACGAAGAAGCCCGAATGCGGCCGCGACACCAGCCAGCCCTGCGCCACCAGCCGGTCGTAGGCCTCGACCACCGTGAACACGCTGACCGCATGGGCCTGCGCGAACTGCCGGATCGAGGGCAGCTTGGTGCCCGCGCGCAGCCCGCCGTCCTCGATCAGCTTGCGCAGGCCGTCGACGATCTGCGTGACCAGCGGAACCGGCGAATGGGCTTGGAGCGTCAGCATGGGTCGGGTGGCAGGCGATCTGTACAGGGTCTCGGGCCAGCACAGTGCATCGCGCGAAGACCCCGGTCTGTACATGGTATCGCCCGACCCGGGCTCCTAGAGTCGCGGCCACAGTCAGCACGGAAAGCCACATGCAACGCGAAGCCCACCTGAACAACGCCGCCCTGATGGCACGCCGCCGCGCCGCCCTGCCGGCAGGCCTGGGTCAGGCCCACGAGATCTTCGTCGAGCGGGCCGAGAACGCCGAGGTGTGGGACGTGGAAGGGCGCCGCTACATCGACTTCGCCGGCGGCATCGCGGTGCTCAACACCGGCCACCGCCATCCGCGCCTGGTGGCCGCGGTGCAGCAGCAGCTCGAGCGCTACACCCACACCTGCTTCCAGGTGCTGGCCTACGAACCGTATGTCGAGCTGGCCGAGCGCCTGAACGCACTGGCGCCGGGTCAGTTTGCGAAGAAGAGCTTCCTGATGAGCACCGGCGCCGAGGCGGTGGAGAACGCGATCAAGATCGCCCGCGCCTACACCAAGCGCTCGGCCGTCATCGCCTTCGGCGGCGGCTTCCACGGCCGCACGCTGCTGGGCATGGG
>CAZXLI010000463.1:0-3828 GCA_964641795.1 uncultured Bordetella sp.
GGTGCAGCAAGCGGCCGAGCGGGCCATCCGCGACGGCCGCTCACAATACACGTCAGCCACCGGCCTGCCCGCACTGCGCGAGCGCCTGTCGCAGTGGTACGCCGATCGCTTCGGCCTGGACATCCCGGCGCGGCGCATCGTCGTCACCGCCGGTGCCTCGGCCGCGCTGCAGCTGGCCTGCCTGGCGCTGTTCGAGGCCGGCGACGAAGTGCTGATGCCGGACCCCTGCTACCCCTGCAACCGGCACTTCGTGGCCGCGGCCGAAGCGGTGGCGCACCTGCTGCCGGCCAGCGCCGAGCACCGCTTCCAGCTCGATGCCGACGCGGTCGCCCGCGCCTGGGGTCCGGCCACGCGCGGCGTGCTGCTGGCCTCGCCGTCCAACCCCACCGGCACCTCGATCCACCCGGACGAGATGCGCCGCATCGACGCGGTGGTGCGGGCGCACGACGGCGTCACGATCATCGACGAGATCTACCTGGGCCTGAGCTACGACGACACCTATGGCCACAGCGCCTTGGGTCTCGGTGAGCACATCGTCTCGGTCAACAGCTTCTCGAAGTACTTCAACATGACCGGCTGGCGGCTGGGCTGGCTGGTGCTGCCCGAGGCGCTGGTGGCACCGGTCGAGCGGCTGGCGCAGAACCTGTTCATCTGCGCGTCCACCATCGCCCAGCATGCGGCGCTGGCCTGCTTCGAACCCGAGTCGATCGCCGAGTACGAACGCCGCCGCGCCGAGTTCCGCCGCCGCCGCGACGTGGTGGTGCCGGCGCTGAACGAGCTGGGCCTGACCGTGCCGGTGATGCCCGACGGCGCGTTCTACGCCTATGCCGACTGCAGCCGCTTCAGCGCCAACAGCTGGGACTTCGCGTTCGAGCTGATGCGCAGCGCCCATGTGGCGCTGACGCCGGGCCGTGATTTCGGCCGGCATGATCCGGCGCGCTGGCTGCGGCTGTCGTTCGCCAGCAGCATGGAACAGCTGGAGGAAGCGCTGCAGCGCCTGCGCCGCGAACTGCACCGGCGCGCGTGATCCGCGAGTGGCTCCGGCGCGCGTGACATTTGCCCGACGGGCGCCGGCAAAGCCGTGACAAGCGGTAAACGATCGGCATTCCCCCACGCATTTCGAATCACGAAAAAGGTGCGGCGCCCCTAAGCTGCGCAGCTGTGAGCACGCCCCCTCCGCCCGAACCCGGCGATCTGCAGCAAGGCTTCGCGCCGACGCAGTTCGAACCCCACCCTGGCGACCTGCCGGCTGAAGAATGGCCGGCGTTCAGCGATGAAAGCGCGCCGGTCCCGCTGGACCTGTTCCCCGAGCCGAACCAGGCCGAGCCGACCATCGGCCATGTCGGCCGCTATGCGCTGAAGCGCCGGCTCGGCGAAGGCGGCCTGGGCCGCGTCTACACCGCCTGGGACCCGATCCTCTCGCGCAACCTGGCGATCAAGACGGTGCAGCTGTCCAACGCCAACACCGACCGCGAGCTGCTCAACGCGATGATCCTGAACGAGGCGCGCGCGGTCGCGGGCCTCAACCATCCGCACATCGTCACAGTGTTCGATGCCGGCCTGTCCGAGCGCGGCGTCTACATCGCGATGGAACAGCTGCCCGGCCGCGACCTGCGCGAGATGCTGGCCGAAGGCTGGCGCCCCGATGCGCAGCGCGCGGCCAAGCTGATCCGCCGCGTGGCCGAGGCACTGACCTACGCGCACGGCATGGGCGTGATCCATTGCGACATCAAGCCGGCCAACATCTTCATGGTCGACCATCGCAAGCCCAAGGTGCTTGATTTCGGCATCGCGCGCATCGCGCACCGGCCCGGCCTGCCGGCGCTGGAAGGCCTGATCACCGGCTCGCCGCACTACCTGGCGCCCGAGCAGCTGCGCGGCGGCCAGGTCGACGAGCGCAGCGATGTCTACGCGCTGGGCGTGGTGATGTACGAGCTGCTCACCGGCCGCAAGGCCTTCAGCGGCACCTCGCTGACCGGCATCACCGACGCGGTGCTCGAAGGCAATGCGGTGCCGCCGCATGCGCTGGTGCCGGGGCTGCCGGCCGAGCTGTCGCAGATCGCGATCCGCGCGATGGCGCGCGACCCGGCCGAGCGCTACCAGACCGCCCGCGACATGTCGCAGGCCATCCGCCGCTGGCAGGCCAAGACCGCGGCGCTCGCCGCGCAGGCCGCGCAGGTGCCGGTGCCGGCCGTCGCCGAAGACCCGCCGAGCACCCTGCCCTCGGCGCCCACCGGCAGCCATCGGCGCAGCCCGGCGGTGGCCGCCGCCACCGCGGCGCGGCGCGAGCGCGACCGCAGCGCCCGGCGCAAGCGGCGCGTCGGCCTGGTCGCTTCGCTCGCGCTGATCGTGCTGGCCGCCAGCGCCTGGTGGCTGTGGCCGGGTGCCGAGCCCGGCGCCAAGCGCTCGGGCCAGCGCATCGACGCCACCGCCCCCTCGTTGCCGGGCTGACCTGGGGCACCCGGCTGCGGAGTACCGCAGCCGCCGCCTCAGCGGGTGCTCAGCCGCCTTGGGGCGGCCCGGCGCCGGCTGAGCCCGCCTACCGCCAGGGCGCCACAGGCGCTCGCGTATCATCGCCCGGCCGATGTCCGCGCCCGCCCTGCCCACTGCCGAACAGCCGTTCCGCCACGCCCTGCGGGTGTACTGGGAAGACACCGACGCCGGGGGCGTGGTGTTCTACGCCAACTACCTGAAGTTCTTCGAGCGGGCGCGCACCGAGTGGCTGCGCTCGCTGGGCGTACAGCAGCAGGCACTGCGCGAGGAGACCGGCGCGATCTTCATCGTCACCGACACCACGCTGCGCTTCCGCCAGCCGGCGCGCCTGGACGACGCGTTGAGCGTCACCGTGGCGGTGGATGACTGGCGCCCGGCTTCGATGCGACTCTCGCAGCAGGCCTGGCGCGCCGACACGCTGTTGTGCGAAGGCGAGATCCGCATCGGCTGCGTCGACGCGGCGAACTTCCGGCCGCGCCGCATTCCCAACGTCATTTCGGGCTTGTTCGCATGAACCAGGATCTGTCCATCGTCAACCTCGTGCTGCATGCCAGCCTGGTGGTGCAGCTGGTGATTGCCGGGCTGATGCTCACCTCGCTGGCCAGCTGGACCGTGATCTTCGCGAAGATCTTCGGCCTGCGCGGCGTGCGTCGCCACAACGACGACTTCGAGCGCGAGTTCTGGTCCGGCAAGAACCTCACCGAGCTGTACCAGGCCGCCGGCACCAAGCCGCGCACCGCGGCGATGGAGCGGCTGTTCGCCAGCGGCATGCGCGAGTTCATGAAGCTGCGCGAGCGTCGGCTCGAGGCGCAGTCGCAGCTCGACGGCGCGCGCCGCGCCATGCGCGCGAGCCTGCAGCGCGAGCTCGACATGATCGAGGGCAATGTCGGCTTCCTCGCCTCGGTGGCCTCGGTCAGCCCGTATGTCGGGCTGTTCGGCACCGTGTGGGGGATCATGCATGCCTTCGTCGGCCTGTCGAACATGCAGCAGGTGACGCTGGCCACCGTGGCCCCCGGCATTGCCGAGGCGCTGGTGGCCACCGCGATCGGCCTGTTCGCCGCCATCCCCGCGGTGGTGGCCTACAACCGCTTCGCGCGCGACATCGACCGCATCGCGGTGCAGCTCGAGACCTTCATCGAGGAGTTCTCGAACATCCTGCAGCGCAACGCCGGCGCACCCGCCGGCGCGGCGCCGCACTGAGCCCCCCAAGAATGTCTACGACATTCCCACCCCCAGGGGTTAACCAAAGTGGCAAAGCCACATTTGCTTGAGAGTGCCACGAGCTGCCCGCCGTCAGCCACGGCGGCCGCGGCTCGCGCCGCCGCACGATCAACG
>CAZXLI010000464.1:0-3800 GCA_964641795.1 uncultured Bordetella sp.
ACGCCGTCTCGGGCTTGCCGAAGTCGTCGGCCGCCTCGTAGCGGCGCATGAAATGGCCGTCGACCAGCGAGCGCTCCATCGCGTCGACGGTGCTGATGAAGCGCGGGTCCTGCGGCGGCAGGAAGCCCACTTCGGCCATCAGCAGCACGCTGGCATCGAGGTCGCGGCCGCCCAGGCTCTCGGCAAAGGCCTGGCGCTCGGGGTTCCAGGCCTGGTCGAGGATCAGCTCGCGGATCACGCCGGCGCGGGCCTGCCATTGCCGCAGGCGCTCGGGCTGTTCGAGCACGCGGGCGATGCGCGCGAGCCGGTCGCAGGCCACCCAGCACATCAGCGCCGACGAGGTGTGCACGCGCGCCCGCGTGCGCAGCTCCCAGATGCCGGCATCGGGCTGGTCGTGCAGCGCCCAGGCGCGCTCGCCCATCGTTTCGAGGGCGGTGAAGTCGTGCAGGTCGCCGCGGCGCAGCAGGCGGTGGTCGTGGAAGGCCTGCGCGGCGCCGAGCACGATGCCGCCGTACACATCGTGCTGGAAGTGCTCGGCCGCCTGGTTGCCCACCCGCACCGGGCCCATGCCGCGGTAGCCCGGCGCCTCGGCGACGATCGACTCGGGCAGCTGGTGCTCCATGCCCAGCCCGTACAGCGGCTGCACGTGGCCGGTGGTGGCGCCGCGCACCACCTCGTACAGCCAGGCGAGGTAGGTCTCCATCGTGCCCATCTCGGACAGGCTGTTGAGTGCGCGCACCACGAAGAAGGCATCGCGCAGCCAGCAGTAGCGGTAATCCCAGTTGCGGCCGCTGTTCGGCGCCTCGGGCAGGCTGGTGGTCATCGCCGCGACGATGGCGCCGGTCTCCTCGAACTGGCACAGCTTCAGCGTGATGGCGGCACGGATCACGGCCTCCTGCCATTCCAGCGGCACGGCCAGCCGGCGCGACCAGTGGCGCCAGTGGCTGGCGGTGAGCTCCTCGAACTCGCGCGCGGTGTCGTCCACGTCGCCGCCCAGGGTCTCGTCGGGGCCCAGCAGCAGCGCCACCGGCTTGGCCAGCGTGAACCAGGTGCCATCGGCAATGAAGGTTAGTGGCACGCTGGTGTTTAGCCGCAGCACCTGGTCGGGCAGCACATAGCGCAGGTGGTGGCTGCCGCGCGTGATGTGCACCGGCGCCGTGCCCCACTGGGCGCGCGGCTTCACCGTGATGCGCACGCGCGGCCGCCCGGCCAGCGGCCGCACGCGGCGCACCAGCTGCGCCGGGCGGAACACGCGATCGCGGTTGACGAAGCGCGGCGCGAAATCGGTCACCTCGACGCCGTGGCCTTGCTCGTCCCACAGCTCGGTGCGCAGGATCGCGGTGTTCGGTTCATAGCGTTGCACCGTACGCGCCAACCCTTGCAGCTCGACACACATCGCACCGTCCTCGGGCAACCCGTCGGGGCTGTTCAGCAGCGCGTCGAACACCGGCGTGGAATCGAAGCGCGGCAGGCAGCACCAGACGATGCGCGCACTCTCGTGCACCAGCGCGGCGATGCCGCAGTTGCCGATCAGCGCCATGGCCAGGTCGGCCCGCGGGCGGGTGGGCACGCCGTTTGCCCCAGGGTGGTCGGTTGTGCGCATGGAGGGTTGACTCGATGGTTGAACTTGCGGGCCGCCTCAACACTCGGAACCAGAATGAACAAAAAGTTCCACGGCATCCTCGCAGCGAAAGAGCCGGAATGGCATTGAAGACCATTCGGCTGCAATTGCGATTCCTGGTGCCGCTGGTGGCCACGCTGATCGGTGCCTCCTACCTGGCCGTGCCGCTGATGGACCAGGTGACGCTGCGCTGGTTCAGCCGCGACCTGAACAGCCGCGGCCTGCTGGTGGCCAATGCCATCTCCGACAGCGTGGCCGATGCGCTGGCCGGCGGGCGCGTGCAGCGCCTGCGCGACCTGCTGGACCGTACCGCGCAGGATGAGCGGCTGTTCGCGCTGGCGCTGTGCACGCCCGATGGGCGGGTGCTGGCCGCGACCGAGCGCTACCCAAGCCAGCTCGGCTGCACGCAGGCGATGGAGATCGCGCAGCGCGCGACGCCGCAGCTGGCGCTGGCCGGCGGCGGCGTGCACGTGGGCATGCAGCAGATCTTCGGCCAGCCGCAGACGATGCCGACGACGCCACAGCGCCGCACGCCGTCGGGCACACAGGTCGACGGGGTTGATGCCGTGCCGCCCGGGGGCGGCTCACCCGGCGGCAGCATCGAGCCGCCCTCGACGGCGGCTGCCGCGCCGCCCGAGGCGCCACCGGTGCTGATGGGCCAGCTCGTGCTGCTGCACGACATGAGCTTCATCGACCGCCGCAGCCAGGACACGCGGCGCTACCTGATCGGGCTGATCACCGTGCTGGGGCTGGTGATCGCGGTGATCACCGTGGTCGTCGCGCAGCTCAGCTGGCGCGGCTGGGTCAACGGCGTGCGCGCCATCATGCGGGGCGAAGGCCTGCTCAAGCCCCTGCTGCCCGCGCCCGAGCTGGCCCCGTTCGCCGACGACCTGCGCGAACGCCTGCGCGACCTGGAGGACGAGTACCGCCGCGCGCTCGGCCCCGAACTGGCCTGGGACGCCGACCGCCTGCGTGCATTGCTGCGCTCGCAGTTGAGCGGCGACCAGGTGATCGTGGTCTCCAACCGCGAGCCGTACATCCACGAGCGCGGCAGCGACGGCCAGGTGATCGTCAAGCGCCCGGCCAGCGGGCTGGTGACGGCGGTGGAGCCGGTGATGCGCGCCTGCTCGGGCACCTGGATCGCCCACGGCAGCGGCAGCGCCGACCGCCAGGCGGTCGACCGCCACGACCGCGTGCGCGTGCCACCCGGCGAAGATGCGTACTGGCTGCGCCGCATCTGGCTCACGGCCGAGGAAGAAGCAGGTTATTACTACGGCTTCGCCAACGAAGGCATGTGGCCGCTGTGCCACGTGGCCCACGTGCGGCCGGTGTTCCGCGAATCGGACTGGGCCGCCTACCGCGAGATCAACCAGCGCTTTGCCGACGCGGTGGTGGCCGAGGCACGCAGCGAAGACCCGGTGGTGCTGGTGCAGGACTACCACTTCGCGCTGCTGCCGGCCATGGTGCGCGAGAAGCTGCCCCGGGCCACGATCCTGACCTTCTGGCACATTCCCTGGCCGAACCCCGAATCCTTCGGCATCTGCCCGTGGCGGCGCGAGATCCTCACCGGCATGCTGGGCAGCACGATCCTCGGCTTCCACACGCGCTTCCACTGCAAGAACTTCCTGGAGACGGTGGATCGCTTCCTGGAGGCGCGCATCGAGCACGAGCATTCGACCATTTCCTATCGCCGAAAAGACACGTACGTGGAAAGCTACCCGATCTCGATCGAATGGCCCGGCGAGCCCGAAGTGGCGACCTGGGCGCCGGTGGACGAGTGCCGCCGCCGCGTGATCGAGCGGCTGAAGCTGCCGGCCGATGCCTGCATCGCGCTGGGCGTGGACCGCTTCGACTACACCAAGGGCATCCTCGAGCGACTGAACGCGGTGGAGCGCATGCTCGAGAAATGGCCCGAGTGGGTGGGCCGCTTCGTCTTCGTGCAGGTGGCCGCGCCCACGCGCAGCGCGCTCGACGAATACCGCAACTTCCAGGACCGGGTGCAGCGGGTGTCCGAGCGCATCAACCGCCGCTTCGGCCGGCCGGACTACCAGCCGGTGCACCTGCTGGCCACGCACCACGAGCATCATGCGGTGATGGAGCTGTGCCGTGCCGCGAACGTCTGCGTCGTCACCAGCCTGCACGACGGCATGAACCTGGTGTGCAAGGAGTTCGTCGCCGC
>CAZXLI010000465.1:0-3738 GCA_964641795.1 uncultured Bordetella sp.
GCGACCAGATCGAGAACCGCATCATCGAAGCCAAGAGCCGCGGCATCTACGAGGCCCCGGGCATGGCACTGCTGCACATCGCCTACGAACGCCTGGTCACCGGCATCCACAACGAGGACACCATCGAGCAGTACCGCATGAACGGCCGCAAGCTCGGCCGCCTACTGTACCAGGGCCGCTGGTTCGACCCGCAATGCATGATGCTGCGCGAGACCGCGCAGCGATGGGTGGCCCGCGCCGTCACCGGCGAGGTGTGGCTGGAGCTGCGCCGCGGCAACGACTACACCATCCTCGACACGCAGAGCCCGAACCTCACCTACGCGCCCGAGCGGCTGTCGATGGAAAAGGTCGAGGGCGCCTTCACGCCGGCCGACCGCGTGGGCCAGCTGACGATGCGCAACCTGGACATCCAGGACACGCGCGACAAGCTCGGCATCTACCTGCGCGCCGGCCTGCTGGGCGGCAAGGAAGGCACGATTCCGCTGCTGACCGGTTCAACCGGCGAAGGATCGAACCCGAAGGGCTGACGATCCGCGTTCGGATCGCGTGCGGCGGCTTCAGCGCGGGGCCGCCGGCCTCAGCTCGAAGGCCGCCTGCACCACCGGCCGCGCCCAGGCCGGCGTCGCGGCCAGCGCGGCGGCATCGCCGGGCGCCGGGTGCAGCACCTGCCCGCGGTCCATCTCCAGCACCAGCAGCGGATCGGGAATCGGCTTGCCCGGCGCCACCTGCACGCTGTTGTCGAACACCTGCAGGCGCGCCAGGTGCGGCAACAGCCGCACGAGGTTGGCGCGCGAGCTCATCCAGCGTTCGCGGATCTTGGCCTCGGGAATGTCGTGGCCGCCCTGCGCCACGCGCTGCTTCACGCGCTGCAGGTGCAGTTCGGCCGAGGCCAGGCCGCAGAACAGCATCATCACGTCATGCGTGCGCGCGGCCAACGCCAGCAGGTCCGGAATCGTGCTGGCGCCCAGCGTGGTCTCGAAGGCATGGTTGCGGCCCTCGCGCATCGCCGCTTCGAGGCGGTCGCGCCCGATGTTCCAGGCCCGGGCATTGGCCTCGGTGGCGTCCATGCCGAGGCCGGAGACGAACTCGCGTGCCAGCGTGTCGGGGTTGAACCAGGCCAGGCCCTGGGCCGCCAGCATCGCGCCGGCCACTGAACTCTTGCCGGCGCCGTTGACACCGGCCAGCACCAGGATGAAGGGCCGCGCCGTGCGCGCCTTGCGGCGGGCCATCAGGCGCCAGGCCTCAGAACGACGCGCCCGCCTTGGGCCGGCGCGCGGCCTTGCCGGCAGCCGCGCCGCTCAAGCGCCCCTTGGCGGCGAACAGGGCTTCCACCCGCGCCGGCGCCTCGGGCTGCTGCAGCACCGCCAGGCGTTCTTCGAAGCGCTGCGCCAGGTCGTCCAGTTGGGACTGCTGCTGCACCTTCAGGGCCTGCAGCTGCAGCGCCACCTGCTGGTAGGTGGCCGCGGGCACCAGCACCATCTCGACCTGCGCATGGTTGGTGATGGCCACGCTGCCCGATTGGCGCACCATGCGCACCACCTCGCCCCATCGGTTCTTCACCTGCGTGGCGTTCTGGCGCGGCAATTGGTCGAGCTGGCGCAGTTCGGCGGTCATGGCATGGCCTCGGGGCGATGCGCCAATTCTAGGCAGATTGGGAAGATCTGGCCAGAATGGCCAAATTAGCCAGAATCACCCATCTGGCATGACCGGCCGCCCTCCCGGGCCGCTTCAGGTGCTGACCCGGTTGCGCCCGCCGCGCTTGGCGCGGTACAGCGCCTGGTCGGCCAGGTCGAGCATGCCGCTGACGTCCTTGACCTCGGGGCCGATCTGCGCCACCCCCAGCGAGATGGTCTGCCGGTGCGTGAGCTCGGTGCGCGCGGTCAGGCTCTGCAGCGCCAGCGCGAAGCCATGGCCTTCGACCGCGGCGCGGATGCGCTCGGCCAGATCCATGGCCTCGGCCAACGCGGTGCCCGGCAGCACGACGATGAACTCCTCGCCGCCCAGCCGGCCCAGCACGTCCTGCTTGCGCACCACCTGCTTCACGACGCTGGCGCTTTCCTTCAGCACCAGGTCGCCGGCGCCATGGCCGTAGCTGTCGTTGACCTGCTTGAAGTGGTCGAGGTCGTAGTAGATGATCGACAGCGGCCGCAGCGTCAGCCGCGCGATCTTCAGCTCGCTCTTGAGCACGTCGGTCAGGTACTGGCGATTGAAGATCTCGGTGCCGGCGTCGACCGTGGCCATGCGGTAGATGCGGTCGTGCAGCAGCGCGTCCAGGCTCTCGTGCTCGTAGAACTTCAGGAACACCTTGCCCAGCCGGATCAGGTCGCCGTCCTTCAGCACCACGGTGCCTTCGATGCGCTGGTCGTTGACATGCGTGCCGTTGGACGAGCCGAGGTCGCGGATCGTCACCGTGTCGGGCGAGATCGCGATCTCCGCATGGCGCCGGCTGACGCTCGGGCTGTCGATGTAGATCTCGGTCTCGGCCAGGCGACCGATGGTCATCGCATGCGAATCGAGCACGAAGCGCTTGCCGGTCTCGGTGCCGCTGTAGAGGATCAGGCACGAGCGGCGCTTGCCGGCATCCGCCAGTTCGCGGAACAGCGTGACCTCGTCGGTCTTCAGCAGAACAGTGGTGTCGGTGGACATGCGCGGCCCGGATTCTTGCGCCTCAACCCAGATGCCGCAAGGCCTGGGCCAGGTCGGCCTGCAGGTCGGCGACGGCCTCCAGGCCGATGGAAAAGCGCACCAGGTGGCCCTTCAGCTCACCGACCTGGCTGCGCATCGAGCCCAGATCGTAGGGCACGACCAGGCTCACCGGGCCGGCCCAGGAGTAGCCGAGTTCAAAAAGTCGCAGGCCGTCGCAGAAGGCATCCACCTGCGCGGGGCTCAGGGCCGGGTCGAGCAGCACCGAGAACAAGCCGGCCGCGGCCGTGCAGCTGGCGCGCCAGTGCGCGTGGCCGGGCGCACCTTCGAGCGCCGGATGCAGCACGCGCGCCACGCGCGGCTGCGCGGCCAGGAACTGCGCCAGCCGCCGCGCGGCCGCGTCCTGCGCGTGATAGCGCAGGGCCAAGGTCGGCAGCGAGCGCAGCAGCATCTCGGCATCGTTGCCGGCCACGCCGATGCCCAGCCGCATGTGCGCCTGCAGGATGCGGTGGTGCAGCGCCTCGTCGCGCGTGACCACCGAGCCCATCAGCACGTCGGCGCCGCCCGAGGGGTACTTGGTCAGTGCCTGCATCACGATGTCCAGGCCCATGTCGAAGGCGCGGAAGGCAATGCCGGCACCCCAGGTGTTGTCCAGCGCGGTGATCACGCCGCGCGCCTTGGCCGCGGCCACCAGGCCGGCGAGGTCGGGAAACTCCATCGTCACCGAGCCCGGCGCCTCGATCCACACCAGCTTCGTGCGCGGGCCGATGCGCGCGGCCAGGTCGGCCGGGTTCAGCGGGTCGTACAGCTGGTGGCCGATGCCCCAGTCGGCCAGCAGCGTGCGCGCCATCTCCTTCGAGGGGCCGTACACATTGGACGGTAGCAGCACCTCGTCGCCCTGCTTCAGCAGCGCGACATTGGTCATCGTGATCGCCGACAGGCCGCTGGGCGTCAGCGCGCAGAAGCGTCCGCCTTCCAGCGTGGCGATGCGCTCCTCGAGCGTGAAGGTGGTCGGCGTGCCGTGCAGGCCGTAGGTGTAGCCGTTCTTGTACTTCCAGTCGCGCGCGCGCATCGCGGCGACGTTCGCGAAGATGA
>CAZXLI010000466.1:0-3695 GCA_964641795.1 uncultured Bordetella sp.
CCGGTGCTGACCTACCTGAAGAACTGGGACAAGCTGTTCGAGTCGCCCTTCAAGAGCGACGTCTACTTCTTCAGCACGCGCCAGCAGATCGACCAGCGCTGGGGCACCCAGCAGCCGGTGACGATCCGCGACAAGGACTTCGGCGCGGTGCGCCTGCGCGCCTTCGGCAACTACGCCTACCGCGTGGTCGACCCGAAGAAGTTCTACACCGAGATCTCCGGCACGCGCGACACCTACACCGTGGCCGACCTCGACGGCCAGCTGCGCGGGCTGATGCTGCAGCACATCAGCGACGCGGTGGCGCGCTCGGGCATCGCCTTCCTCGACCTGGCCGCCAACCAGATCGAGTTCGCCAAGCAGATCCAGGCCGCCACCGCGCCCTCGTTCGAGGCCATCGGCCTGAAGCTCGAGACGGTGACGGTGCAGAACGTCTCGCTGCCCGAGGAACTGCAGAAGATCCTCGACCAGAAGATCGGCATGGGCATGGTCGGCAACGACATGGGCAAGTTCATGCAGTACCAGACCGCGCAGGCGGTGCCCGAGCTGGCCAAGGGCGCGGCCGAAGGCGGTGGCGGCATCGCCGGCAGCGCGATGGGCCTGGGCGCCGGCGTGGCGCTGGGCCAGGTGATGGCGCAGAACCTTGCGGCCGGGCTGCAGCCGGCCCAGGCCGCGCCGGCGGCCGCGGCGGCCCCTGCGCCGTCGATCAAGCCCGAGGACGTGATGGCCACGCTGGAGAAGCTGGCGGATCTCAAGGCCAAGGGCATCCTGACCGAAGAGGAATTCAGCAGCAAGAAGGCCGAGCTGTTGAAGAAGCTCGTCTAGCCCTTCGCTGAGTCTTGGCCACCGGCTCACAACGCGCCTGGCGTGCCGCGTGCCCCAACTGCGGGGCACCGGTCGAGTTCGCGTCCGCGGCGTCGGCCAGCGCGGTCTGCGGCTTCTGCCGCTCCACGCTGCTGCGCGAGGGTGATGCGCTCAAGCGCATCGGCACCAGCGCCGAGCTGTTCGACGACCACTCGCCGCTGCAGCTGGGCGCGGCCGGCAAGTACTCGGGCTCGGCGTTCACCGTCGTCGGCCGCCAGCAGCTGGGCTACGAAGGCGGCAGCTGGAACGAGTGGCATGTGCTGTTCGATTCGGCCGGCAGCGAGTCCGGCTTCAAGAGCGGCTGGCTGTCCGAGGACAACGGCGCCTACGTCATCGCCTTCGATGCGCCGCTGTCCGGGCCGGTGCCCGAACCGGGCGACCTGAACCCCGGCGAGCGGCGCGTCGTTGCCGGCGCGATCTGGGACGTGGCCTCGGTGCAGCGCGCCAAGCTGCTGGCCGCGCAGGGCGAGCTGCCGCAGCCGCCGCGGCTGGACGGCGGCGAGTTCGTCGTGGCCGACCTGCGCAACCAGCAGGACGAGGTCGGCACGCTCGACTGGCGCGATCCGCAGCGGCCGCAGTGGTCGGTGGGCCGCTCGGTGCGCCTGGCCGAGCTGTCGATGAGCGGCCTGCGCGACGATGCGAGCGAAAAGACCTTGCGCGGCCGCGCGCTCGAATGCCCGAGCTGCGGCGCCTCGCTCGAGCCGAGCCTGAAGACCACGCAGAGCATCGTCTGCGGCCAGTGCAAGGCGGTGGTCGACATCTCGAAGGGCGCCGGCGCCGAGCTGCAGCACTACGCGCAGGACAACACGGGCACGCCGCCGCTGATCCCGCTGGGCCGCAGCGGCACGCTGGCGCTGGGCGACAAGGCGCCGCCGCTGCCCTGGCAGGTGGTGGGCTATGTCGAGCGCATCGAAGTCGATGTCGAGGCCGGCGAGGAGCAGGCCACCTGGCGCGAGTACCTGCTGTACAACCAGCGCGAGGGCTTCGCGTTCCTGGTCGATGCCGAGGACGGCTGGAGTTATGCCAACCCGATCACCGGTGTGCCCAAGGTGCGCGGCGACAAGGCCGAGTACAAGGGCGTCAGCTACAACCAGCTGTACACCTACTCGGGCGCCGTGACCTATGTGCTCGGCGAGTTCTACTGGCGGCTGAACAAGGGCGAGAAGACCCGCAACACCGATTTCGCGGCCGGCCCGAAACGCCTGAACCGCGAGCAGGCTGGCCAGGAAGTGACCTGGTCCGCCGGTGCTGCGCTCGATTCGGAAGTGGTCGCCAAGGCCTTCGGCCTCGGCACGACGGAAGCCATGGCGATGCGGCGCGACGCCAAGTCGCTGGGCGGCTCGGGCAGCAGCCTGAAGACCTGGCTGATCGTGCTGGTGGTCGCGCTGGTCGTCCTGGCCATCATCGGCAGTTGCAGCGGCGGCAACAGCGATTGCCAGCCGCTGCGCGACAGCTTCGGCGAGGCCAGCGCCGAGTACCAGCAATGCCTGCAGAACAACCGCTCGGGCAGCGGCGTGCGCACCGGTGGTGGTTCGTACGGCGGGTTCAGTTCAGGCGGCGGCGGGCACAAGTAGCGGCTTGCGCGCCATAACCAGGAGCAACGCAAATGTCGGGATTCGAATGGCTCAAGCCGGCCATCGTGCTGGGGTCCATCCTCTACGCGGTGATCGGTGTCGTCGTGTTGTGGCTCAGCTTCCTCATCATCGACAAGCTGACCCCCTACAACCTGTGGGACGAGATCGTCGGCAAGAAGAACATGGCGCTGGCGATCGTCGTTGGCGCGATGTTCATCGCCATCGGCCTGATCGTGGCTGCGGCGATTCATGGTTAGCCCCGGCCGCCTGGCGGCCACCCCCTAGGGGTTCCAAACCGACCGGGGAACCCGGATCCGGTTTGGCGCCTTCGATCACCATCGCGCTCCCCTGGCTGCCGTTGGCAGCCTGTCCCCCCAGGGGTTGGCGCACCTCGCCTACGCATGAATTCATTGCCTGCCGACGCTGTTGAGCCGGGTGCGCCTCGGGTCTCCGCGGCCGAGGTCGCGCTGCTGGCCTCGGTCTTCGTGATCGCGGCCTGCGGGCTGGTGTACGAGCTGGCGGCCGGTGCGTTGGCGAGTTATCTGCTCGGCGACTCGATCCTGCAGTTCTCCACCGTCATCGGCAGTTATCTGTTCGCGATGGGGCTGGGCTCCTGGCTCTCGCGCCACATCGACCGGCAGCTGGTGGCGCAGTTCCTGCGCATCGAATTGCTGGTCGGCCTGGTCGGCGGGCTGATGCCGGCGGCGCTGTTCGCCGCGCACAGCCTGCTGCCGGTGGGGCACACGCTGCCGTTCAAGGTCGCGCTCTACGGCCTGGTGCTGTCGGTGGGTGTGCTGGTGGGGCTGGAGATCCCGCTGGTGATGCGGATCCTGAAGCGCCACTTCCACGAACGCTATGCGCTGCGCGAGCTGGTGTCGCAGGTGCTGACCTTCGACTACCTCGGCGCGCTGGCCGTCTCGGTGGCGTTTCCGCTGTTGCTGGTGCCGCATCTGGGGCTGGTGCGCACGGGGCTGTTCTTCGGGCTGCTGAATGCCGCGGTGGCGGTGTGGGCGCTGTGGCTGTTCCGCGCCGAGCTGCGCACGCGGCGCGCCCGCGCGCTGGCCTGCGCGCTGGTGATCGGCCTGCCCGGCGCCGCGATGGCCGGCGCCGAGCACCTGACCCCCTGGGCCGAAGACCGCTTCTACGGCGACCGCGTGGTGCTGCGCGAGACCAGCGCGTACCAGCGCGTCGTCGTCACCGCCGGGCCGGCCGGCGTGCGGCTGTTCCTCAACGGCAACCTGCAGTTCCACTCGCGCGACG
>CAZXLI010000467.1:0-3677 GCA_964641795.1 uncultured Bordetella sp.
GGATCACCAGGCTGGGCTGCGTCATCAGCGCGCGGCCGATGGCCAGCATCTGCTGCTCGCCGCCCGAGAGCTGCGCCGGCAGGTTGCGCAGCCGTTCGGCCAGGCGCGGGAAGGTGGGCAGCACGCGCTCGTAGCTCCAGTCGCCGCGGCGCGCGGCCATCAGCAGGTTCTCGCGCACCGAGAGGTTGGGGAACACGCCGCGGCCTTCGGGCACGTAGGCCACGCCCAGGCGGGCCACCTCGTGCGGACGGGCGCGCGAGCGGTCGTGGCCGCCGATGGTGATGCGGCCCTCGCGCTGCGTCACATGGCCCAGCAGCGAGCGGATCAGCGTGCTCTTGCCCATGCCGTTGCGGCCCAGCAGGCCGACGGTCTCGCCGCGGTGGATGGCAATGTCCACGCCGTGCAGCACGTGGCTGCTGCCGTACCAGGCGTGCAGGCCTTCGGCGTCGAGCAGGGTGGCGGTATTCGGCTTGGCAGCAGGCATGGTCAATGGCCTCCCAGGTAGGCCGTCTGGACCTCGGGGCTGGCCCGCACTTCATCGGGACTGCCGGAGGCGATCACCGCGCCGTTGACCATCACGGTGATGCGGTCGGCAATGCGGAACACCGCGTCCATGTCGTGCTCGACCAGCAGGATCGCGTGGCCGCGCTTCAATTGCGTTAGCAGTGCCAGCATGCGCTCGGTCTCCTCGGCGCCCATGCCGGCCAGCGGCTCGTCCAGCAGCAGCACCTGCGGCGCGGTGGCCAGGCACATCGCGATCTCGAGCTGGCGCTTCTGGCCATGGCTCAGGCTGCCGGCGGGGCGCTCCAGGCTGTCGGACAGGCCGGCCTGCGCGGCGGCATCGCGCGCGGCCTGCAACGTGGCCTCGTCGCGTTGCGCGTCGCGCCACCAGGCCCAGGGCTGCTGGCGCCGCGCCTGCGCGGCGAGGCGGCAGTTCTCCAGCACCGTGAAGCTCGGGTAGATGGTGTTGCGCTGGTAGCTGCGGCCCAGGCCCGCCCGCGCGCGGCGCGGTTGTGGCCAGGCGGTGACGTCCTGGCCCAGCAGTTCGACGCGGCCGGACGAGGGCGGGATCTCGCCGGAGAGGATGTTGATCAGCGTCGACTTGCCGGCGCCGTTGGTGCCGATCACCGCATGCACCTGGCCGCGCTCGAGCGCGATGGAGACGCCGCTGACCGCGACCAGGCCGCCCCAGCGGCGCGTGATGTCCTGGCCGCGCAGCAGGACCGGGTTGGAAGCCATGGTCATGCGGCACCGCCTTCGGTCGCTGCGGTTTCGGGTTCGCTGGCACGCTGCAGCGCGCCGCGGCCCATCAGCCTTTCGCGCCACAGCGCGGGCAGGCCGACCAGGCCCTTGGGCAGCAGCGCGACGCTGGCGATGATGGTCAGGCCCAGCCCCAGGTGCCAGTGCTTGGCGAAGGTGCCGAACACCGCCTCGGACTTGAACAGCTCCTGCAGCAGCGCGAAGGCGAACGCACCGATCAACGCGCCGCGCAGGTGGCCCAGGCCGCCGAGGATGATCATCACCAGCACCGCGCCGCTCTGGTGCCAGGCCATCAGCTCGGGGTTCACCACGCCGTCCTTCACCGCGAACAGGAAGCCGGCCAGGCCCGCGATGGCGCCCGAGAGCGTGAAGGCGGCCAGCTTGTACGGATAGGTCGAGAAGCCGGTGGCGCGCATGCGCTGCTCGTTGACGCGGATGCCCGCCAGCGCGCGGCCGAAGGGCGAGCGCAGCAGCAGCGCGAGCCCGCCGAACACGGCCACCAGGCAGGCCAGCGTGAGGCCGTACAGGTGCAGCGGCTGGTCGAGGTCCAGCAGGCTGCCGAGGACCGGCTTGGCGCTCAGGTAGATGCCGTCGGAGCCGCCGCCCCAGGGCGTGTCGTGCACCAGGTAGTAGGCCATCTGTGCGAAGGCCAGCGTCACCATGATGAAGTAGACACCCTTGGTGCGCAGCGACAACGCGCCCACCGCCAGCGCATACAGCCCCGCGATCAGCATGGCCGCGGGCAGCAGCACCAGCAGCGCGTCGGCCTCGGACGCCGGCGACAGCATCACCGCCGCGTACGCGCCAATGCCGAAGAAGCCGGCCTGGCCGAAGCACACCAGCCCGGTGGTGCCGACCAGCAGCTCCAGGCTCAGCGCGAAGATCGCGTAGACCATGATCTTGCTGACCAGGTCGATGCCATAGGCACCGGCGGCCAGTGGCCACAGCGCCAGCGCGCCGAAGCACGCGAGCACGAACACGAGGGAGGGCTTCATGCCTTGAACAGCCCGTCGGGCTTCCACAGAAGGATCAGCGCCATCAGCACGTAGACCAGCACGCCGGCCGCCTGCGGCAGCAGCACCTTGCCGAAGGTGTCGGCCGCGCCGATCAGCAGCGCGGCGAGCAGCGCACCGCGGATCGAGCCGATGCCGCCGATCACCACCACCACGAAGCACACGATCAGCACCGTGTTGCCCATGCCCGGGTACACCGACGAGACCGGTGCCGCCACCATGCCGGCCAGCACCGCCAGCGCCACGCCGGCGGCGAACACCACGCGGTACAGGAACTGGATGTTCACGCCCAGGCTCTGCACCATCTCGCGGTTGCTGGCGCCGGCGCGGATCATCATGCCCAGCCGCGTGCGGGTGAAGACCAGGTACATGCCCAGCGCGAGCGCCAGGCACACGCCGCTGACGAACAGGCGGTACACCGGGTAGCTCATCACCGCGCCCAGCGGCAGCGAACCATCGAGCAGCGCGGGCACCGCCACGCCATGCACGTCGTCGCCGACCAGCAGGCTGCGCAGCTCCTCGAACACCAGGATCAGGCCGTAGGTCATCAACACCTGCTGCAGGTGTTCTCGCTGGTACAGGAAGCTGAAGAAGGCCCACTCCAGCACGTAGCCCAGCAGCACCGCCAGCACCAGGCCCACCAGCAGCGTGGCGAAGAAGCCGCCGCCGAAGGTGGCCGCCACCACCGGCGCCAGCGCATAGGCCATGTACGCGCCGATCATGTAGAAGCTGCCGTGCGCCAGGTTGATGACGCCCATAATGCCAAATATGAGCGTCAGCCCCGAGGCGACGAGGAACAGCAGCAACCCGTACTGCAGCGAATTCAGGCACTGAATGAGAAACGTTGCAAGGTCCATCGAACACCCGAGCAAAGACCGTCCAAGGTGGCCGCGCCAGCGTGCCACCATTCCAGGAGACGCCGCGGATCCGGCTACGCCGGTCCGCTGGCGGTGCCCCCTTGAGGGGGAGGGCGCCCGCATGGGCGCCACGGGGGTGGGCTACATCTTGCAGCCGCGGGCCGGATCGGCGAGCGCTTTCACAGCGACCCCGACGTTGGCGTTCTCCTTGCCCTTGACCTCGCGGATGTAGAAGTCCTGCACCGGGTTGTGCGCGGCGCTGAAGGCCAGCTTGCCGCGCGGGCTGGGCAGCACGGCCTTGCCCATCGCGTAGTAGAGCTGGTCCTTCTGCGCCACGTCGCCCTTCACCGCGTTGAGCCCGGCGCCGAGCAGCTGCGCGGCGTCGTAGCCCTGCACCGCGTACACGTCGGGCTGCAGCTTGAACTGCTTGGCATAGGACAGGCGGAACTCGTTGTTGCGCGGCGTGTCGATGTTGTCGGCATAGTGCAGCGAGGTGATCAGGCCCTGCGCCGAGGCGCCCTGCGCCTCCAGCGTGCCGTCGGTCAGG
>CAZXLI010000468.1:0-3642 GCA_964641795.1 uncultured Bordetella sp.
TTGCCGAAGTCATGGCTCGATGCCGGATCCTTGATGTCGCGCTCGAGCTCGCGGTAGAGGTAGCGCGCGTTGAACACGTAGATGCCCATGCTGGCCAGTGCCCTGTCCGGCTTGCCTGGCATGGCCGGCGGATCGGCCGGCTTCTCGACGAAATCGATGATGCGGCGCTGGGCGTCGACAGCCATCACGCCGAAAGCCGTGGCCTCGGCGCGCGGCACCTCGATGCAGGCGACCGTGCACTCGCGCCCCTGGGCCACATGGTCGGCCAGCATCAGCGCATAGTTCATCTTGTAGATGTGGTCGCCGGCCAGCACCACGATGTAGTCGGCGCCATAGGCGGCCAGGATGTCCTGGTTCTGGTAGACCGCATCGGCAGTGCCGCGGTACCAGCTTTCCTCGTCGACCCGCTGCTGCGCCGGCAGCAGGTCGACGAACTCGTTCATCTCGGTCTTCAGGAAGGCCCAGCCCCGTTGCAGGTGGCGCAGCAGGCTGTGGCTCTTGTACTGCGTGATCACGCCGATGCGGCGGATGCCCGAATTCAGGCAGTTCGACAGCGCGAAGTCGACGATGCGGAACTTGCCGCCGAAGTACACCGCCGGCTTCGCGCGCCGATCGGTCAACTGCTTGAGCCGGCTGCCTCGCCCGCCGGCGAGCACCAGCGCGACAGCGCGTTTGGGTAGATCGAGGCTGGAGGCGAGTTCGCTGGCGGCCATGGTGATGTGTCTCCGTCGTCGGTACCGGCGCGCTGCGCCGCGGCCGGGTCATGGCATGGTGCCATGGCTGGCTGCGCGCCTGCGGCGACCAGGGCATGAATAATGCATTTCCGTCTGCGGCATACGACGTGCCCAGAACCAGCGAGGACATCCATGGCTCCCAACCTTCCCAGCGCGGCCGAAGCCGGCGCGGTCGCCGAACGCATCGAGCGCCATCTGCTGCACACCGTCGGCGTCGAGCCGGCGCAGGCCAGCGCACGTGACCTGATGACCGCCGTCAGCCAGGTGGCGCGCTCCGAACTCTCCCGCCGCTGGGTGGCTTGCGACGCCGCCGATCGGGCCGCCAAGGCGCGGCGGGTGTACTACCTCTCGATGGAGTTCCTGATCGGCCGCAGCCTCGGCAACGCATTGGCGGCGCTGCAGCTGGACGGCCCCTGCGCCGCCGACCTGGCGCAGCATGCCCGCACGCTGGAAGACGTGCAGGCGCAGGAGCCCGATGCGGCGCTGGGCAACGGCGGCCTGGGCCGGCTGGCAGCCTGCTTCCTCGATTCGATGGCCACACTGGGCCTGCCCTCGTTCGGCTATGGCATCCGCTACGAGTTCGGCATGTTCGCGCAGAGCATCCAGGGCGGCCGCCAGGTCGAGCACCCGGACCCCTGGCTGGCCGACGGCACGCCCTGGGAGTTTCCGCGACCCGAACTGGCCTACCCGGTGCGCTTCGGCGGCTGGGTGGAGCGCTCGGAATCGCCCGATGCGCCGCCGCTGTGGCGCCACGCCGGCGAGGTCAGCGCGAAGGCCTACGACCACGTGATCCCCGGCCATGGCACACAGCGGGTGGCCACGCTGCGGCTGTGGAAGGCCAGCGCGCCGGCACACATGGACCTGCAGGCCTTCAACAGCGGCGACTATGCGCGCGCGGCCGAGTACAAGAACCAGTTCGAGAACATCTCCTGGGTGCTGTACCCGAACGACAGCACGCCCGCCGGACGCGAGCTGCGTCTGCGGCAGGAGTACTTCTTCACCTCGGCGTCGCTGCAGGACATCGTCGCACGCCACCTCGCCGAGCATGGCCAGCTGACGCAGCTGGCCGAGCATGTCGCGATCCACCTGAACGACACGCATCCGGCCATCGGCGTGGCCGAGCTGATGCGGCTGCTGGTCGACGAGCATGGCTTCAGCTGGGCGCCGGCCTGGCGCATCACCCAGCGGGTGTTCAGCTACACGAACCACACACTGATGCCCGAGGCGCTGGAAACATGGCCGGTGTCGCTGATGCAGCATGTGCTGCCGCGGCACCTGGAGATCATCTTCCGCATCAACCACGAGTTCCTGCTCGAGGCCGGCGCGCACCGTCCGGGCGATGCCGATTTCCTGCGGCGCCTCTCGCTGGTTGACGAGCAGGGCGAGCGCCGCGTGCGGATGGCGCACCTGGCCATCGTCGGCAGCCACAAGGTCAACGGCGTTTCGCAACTGCACAGCGACCTGCTGGTGCAGACGATCTTCGCGGACTTCGCAAGCCTCTGGCCCGACCGCTTCACCAACCTGACCAATGGCGTGACGCCACGGCGCTGGCTGGCGCAGGCCAACCCCGGGCTGGCCAGCCTGCTGGACAAGCAGCTCGGCAAGGCCTGGCGGAGCGACCTCGGCCAGCTGAAGAAAGTGCTGCCGCTGGCCGACGATGCCGGCTTCCGCCAGGCCTTCCGCGAGGTGAAGCTCGCCAACAAGCAGCGCCTGGCCGCGCTGATCCACAAGAGCACCGGCGTGGTTGTCAATCCGACCGCGTTGTTCGACGTGCAGGTCAAGCGCATCCACGAGTACAAGCGCCAGCTGCTGAACCTGCTGCACGCGGTGACGCGCTACCGCGCCATCCTCGCGCAGCCGCAGGCCGACTGGCAGCCGCGCGTGATCGTGTTCGCCGGCAAGGCCGCGTCCAGCTATCACATGGCCAAGCAGATCATCCGGTTGATCCATGACGTCGGCCGCCTGGTCAACAGCGACCCGCGCATCGGCGACCGGCTGAAGGTGGTGTTCATCCCGAACTACGGTGTCTCTGTCGCCGAAGTCATCATGCCTGGCGCCGACCTCTCCGAGCAGATCTCCACCGCCGGCACCGAGGCCTCGGGCACCGGCAACATGAAGCTCGCACTCAACGGCGCGCTGACGATCGGCACCGACGACGGCGCCAACATCGAGATCCGCCAGAACGTCGGCGACGACAACATCTTCATCTTCGGCAAGCTCACGCACGAGGTGGCGGCCATCCGCGCGGCGGGTTATCAGCCGATGCGCATCTACGAGAACAACCCGCAGCTGAAGGCGGTGCTCGACTGCATTGCCGCCGGCCTGTTCTCGCCCGATGAGCCGCAGCGCTACCGGCCGCTGGTCGATTCGCTGCTGTGGGGCGGCGACCACTACCTGCTGCTGGCCGACTACGAGGCCTATGTCGCGACCCATGCGCGCGTCGACGCGCTGTTCCGCGACCCCGAGGCCTGGTCACGCAAGGCGATCGCCAACGTCGCCGGCATGGGCCCGTTCTCGGCCGACCGAACGATCGGCGAATATGCCGAACGAGTGTGGCGAGTGACCCCGCGCGACCGCTGAAACGACGAAGGGATGCCGAAGCATCCCTTCTTGCCAGAGTGCCTAACGCCCCAAGCACACGCCGCGGATCCGGCTCCGCCGGGCCGCTGGCGTGGCCCTGCGGGCCGCGCCGGGCCAGAGGCCCGACCCTTCACCAGGCACGAAAGGTCCACTGGACCTTCCGTGTCCGGGCTCAGCCCCTCGAGGGGGCTGCGCCGCAGGCGCTCCGGGGGTGGGCCTTAGTTCAGCGGCGACTTCTTGCCGTCCTTGTAGACGTACAGCGTCATCGCCGGATTCTTCAGCTCGCCATCGGCCTCGAATGCCACCTTGGCGGTCACGCCCTGGTAGC
>CAZXLI010000469.1:0-3641 GCA_964641795.1 uncultured Bordetella sp.
AAGAGAAAGCTCGATTGACAATGGCGACCATAAGAGCTCCGTCCGCTGCGCGGACGGAGCAAAGTAGACCGCGCGCCCCCCGGGCCGTGACAGGACGGGCAGTCGGCCTGCAAGGCCGACCGCCTGCGTCGCGCGCTGCGGCCTGCTCGCCCGCGGCTTTGTCGCGCCAACATCCGCAAGTCTCGTATCGAACGACCGCAACGGGCCGCGAGCAGCCCCATGAACCACGGCCGCGCAACTCGACCTCATCTCAACTCGCCGCCGGCGGCACTGGCCGCTTCGATTTATCGTTAGGATCCGTCAGCCAGGCCTGCAGGCCGGCCGCGCGCGGATGCTGCGGATTCAACGCCACGAAGCGTGCATAGCTCTGCTGCGCCTTGGCCTCGTCGCCGGCCAACAGCTGCGCATCGCCCAGGTTCAGGTGCGCCAGCGCGCGGCTGCCGTCCATCGCGATGGCCTGCTCGAACCAGCGCGCGGCCTCTGTCGGCTTGCCCCGCTTGTAGTAGACGAAGCCGAGGTTGTTGGCCGCCAGCGCGAAGCGCGGCTGCAGCTTCAGCGCCTCGGTGAAGGCGGCCTCGGCTTCGTCGTAGCGGCGCTCGCGGTACAGCGCCAGGCCGCGGTCGTTGGCGCGCTGGGCGGCCACGCGCGGCGGCAGGCTGGCGCCGGTGGGCGTGCTGATCTTCGTCTCGCCGCCCTCGAGGTTGCGCACCGTCACCTGCACCGCGCCACTGGCCGCGCTGGCCGGCGCCGGCAGCACCCGCGCGGCCACCTGGTCCAGCTTCTGCGTGAACTGGCTGGCCGCGGCGTCGAGCTGGCGCGATTCGCCGCTCAAGGCCTCGCGCTCGGCCGGCAGCTCGAAGATGAACTCGCCACCGGCCGAGCCCGGCAGGCTGCCGAAGGCCGGCGTCTGGCGCGCGATGCCGGCCACCGTCGGCGCGATGTAGGCGGCGAGCTCGGTGCCGGTGATCACGCCGTCGCCATTGAGGTCGGCCTTGCCGCCCAGCGCCTGCAGCAGCGTCCAGGTGAAGACCGAATGGCCGCCCGGCCCGTCGTCGGCCACCTGCTGGTCGGCGCCGCCGGCGGTGATCATCTGGCGGCCGATGCGCCGTGCGTTGTCGGCCAGGAAGCGCGCGCTGTCGCCCTGCGCGCCGCCGCCGCGCGTCAGCCCCAGGCCCGAGTAGCAGGCATCGACAATGAACAGCACATGCTTGGCGGCGATGGCCTCGGCCACCTCCTGCAGCTGCGGCATCGCGATGGCGTCGGCGGCGAAGTCGTTCAGCGGCGCATCCACCGGCATCACGTAGCCCACGTCGCGCCCGCTGGCCAGCTTGCGCGTGGCGCCATGGCCGGCGAAGAACACCAGCACGCGGTCGTCACGCTTCACGCGCTTGGCGTCGGCCAGCTTGTCGTTCAGCGCGCGCAGGATGTTGGCGCGGGTGGCCTCGCCGTCGAGCAAAGTGGTCACGTTCTCGGCACGGAAGCCCAGGCGCTGCACCAGCATCTCCTGCATGGCCTTGGCGTCGCGCACCGCATGCTGCAGGCGCGGCCATTTGCCGTACTGGTCGATGCCGATCACCAGCGCATGGCTGTCGCGGTACAGCGCACTGGCGTCGCTGCCGGCGGCCAGCGGCGCCACCGCCGGCGCACCGGCCTTCGGCGCGCTGATCACGAACTGCCCGTCGCGCCAGGTCGCGAAGCGGTAGCCCTCGGCCACCAGCTGGTCGAGCACCAGCGGCAGCGCCTGCACGGTGCGGCCCTGGATGTCGTGGAACAGGATCACGCCGCGCTGCAGGGCTTCGGTCTCGTGCAGCACGCGCTCGGCGATCGACTTGGGCACCGGGTCGGCCCAGTCCATCGAGTCGATGGTCCACATCATCGAGCGCAGCTTCAAGCCCTCCACCGCCTCCAGCGCGCCGGCATTGCGCGCGCCGTACGGAAAGCGGAACAGCGACGAGGGCTGGCGGCCCGCCGCATCGAGCAGGGCCTCGGTCTCCTGGGCCTCGGTGCGCACCGCGTCCTCGCTCATCTTGGCCATCACGCTGTGGCTGTAGCTGTGGTTGGCCAGCAGGTGGCCGGCGGCCAGCACGCGCTTGGCCACCGCAGCCTGCGCGCCGGGCTTGACCTGGCCTTGCGCATCCACCGTGCCGAGGTTGCGACCGAGGTGGAAGAAGATCGCCGGTGCCTGGTAGCGCGCCAGGATCTCGAGGATCGCGTCGGTGTAGCTGGGGTGCGGGCCGTCGTCGAAGGTCAGCACCACGGTCTTGGGCGGCAGCGAGCTGCCGAACACCTCGCGGCCATCGCCTTCGCCGCCGGACTTCTCGCCGCCCTTGCCCGCCGGCGGCAGCGTGTACGGCACGATGGTGCCGAAGTCCTTCATGATCTGCTCGCGCCGGTACAGGCCCTGCAACTTGGCGAGGTAGTCGCTCCACTTCTCGCGCTTCAACTCGATGCCGCGCTGCACGAAGCGGCCGAAGATGTCCTTGAGTTCGCGGTCGTAGGCCTGCTCCACCTCGGCCAGCACGCCCAGGTCGTCGCCGATGCGGCGCGCGAGCTTCAGCAAGGCCAGCGACTGCGAGGCCGCGTACTGTGCCTGCAGCCGCGTCAGCACGTCCTTGAAGGCCAGGCGGTCGGCGTCGAACCAGCCCGGCTCGGACTCGATGCGGTCGAGCAGCGCCTCGACCGCGCCGATGCCCGTCGCATCGGTCACCGCGCCGGCGGCCTGCACCAGCGCATCGGCGCGCGCCAGCTGCTCGTGGAACAGCAGCTGCCCCACTGCCCCGGCCGCGCGGCGTTCGGCCGGCGGCAGTGTGCGCTCGCCGGACATCAGCACGATCATCTGCCGGTGCGCGGCCAGCACCGCATCGGCGCGCTCGCGCAGCTGGGCGCGCAGCGCCTCGGCCGGCGACGGCGCCGAGGACGCCGCCGAAGCGGCCGACGCCGCGGCCGACGGGCCCTCGCCGCCGCGCTGGCAGCCGGCCAGGCCGACCCCCAGCCCGACCGCTGCCAGCAGCAGCCCGAGCGCGCGCGCCCTCGCCCGCCGCATCACTTGGCGGTCGACTTCGGCTGGTTGTCGTCCACCTTCACGGTGAAGCTGCCGTCAAGGATGGCCTTCTCCTTGGCCTTGACCTTGGCCACCAGCTCGGCCGGCACCTTCTTCTCGAAGGTGCCCAGCGGAGCGAGCGACGAGCCCTTGTGCTTCATCATCGAATATTGGCCATAGTCCTCGGCCGTGAACTTGCCTTCCTTCACCAGCTTCAGCGCGCGGTCGATCGTCGGTTCCATGTGCCACAGCGCCGAGGCCACCACGGTGTCGGGGTACTTGTCCTGCGTGTCGATCACGTTGCCAATGGCCAGCACCTTGCGCTCCTTCGCGGCATCGCTGACGCCGAAGCGCTCGGCGTACATCAGGTCGGCGCCCTTGTCGATCATCGCGAACGCGGCCTCCTTGGCCTTGGGCGGGTCGAACCAGCTGTTGATGAAGGTGACCATGAATTCGACCTCCGGGTTCACCTCCTTCGCGCCGGCCATGAAGGCGTTCATCAGCCGGTTGACCTCGGGGATCGGGTAGCCGCCGACCATACCGATCTTGTTGGTCTTGCTCAGAGCGCCGGCGATCATGCCGGTGAGGTAGCTGGGCTCCT
>CAZXLI010000470.1:0-3637 GCA_964641795.1 uncultured Bordetella sp.
GTAGGTGCGCACGCTTTCTTCGACCTGCGCCGCGAGTTCGCGGGTGGGCGTGAGGATCAGTGCGCGGATTGCGATGCGGCCGCGCGCGTCGCGCAGCGGCTTGGCCGCGGCCAGGCGGTGCAGCATCGGCAGCGTGAAGCCGGCGGTCTTGCCGGTGCCGGTCTGTGCGCCGGCCATCAGGTCGCCGCCCTGCAGCACGGCAGGAATGGCTTGCGCCTGGATCGGGGTGGGGGTGTCATAACCCTGCTCGCGCACAGCGCGCAGCAGCGGCTCGGCCAGGCCGAGGTCGGAAAAATTCATCGGGGTTGAGGGCCCGGCTCTTCGAGGCGGGCAATTGCATCGGCCTGCTGCAGCATGCGCTTCGCATGTGCACCAGTCGGGAAGGCCAACAGGTCTTGGCAGGTCGGAAACGACTGCGGCGGCGTGACTGGTGGCGCTGCCGCAGTGGGGCATTGTAGCGGGCGTGGCCCCGGCCCATGCGACGAGAAGGCCTTGCGGCATCGGTCACATCAAGTTGTCCCCACAGACGCCGATATCCGACCGAAGCCCCGGGCCGCCCATGCAGACGCCCCGTGGTCACAACCAACGAAAACCGGCCGGCTTGATGTCCGCTTCGTCGCTGATCCAGTTGCTTGTCACATGGTGGCGGCGTGAATTTCACGTCTACACCGCGCTCGACCGCGATTCGGCCGAAGTGCGCGCCCGCCATCTGCAGACCGTGACGCGCCTCACGCCGCTGATGGTGGGCGCCAACCTCCTGAATGCCACCGCGCTGCTGGTGGCGTTTCGAGACAGGGCGGCGTCGCCGTTCACCCTGGCCTGGGCGGGCCTGCTGCTGGTGTGGTGCGCCTTGGGCCTGCGCGCCTGGTGGCAGGGCCGGCACCGACCGGTGCAGCGCGTCTCGCCCCGCGGCATCCACCGCGCCACCGTGGGGGCTGCCGTGCTGGGTGGCGTGTGGGCTTCAGTGGCCGTGGCCTGGTTCCCCGGGGCGACGCACGACCAGCAGCTGCTGCTGTCCGCCCTGGTGCTAGGCATGATGTGTGGCGGCGCCTTCGCGCTGGCGGCGATACCGCAGGCGGCGATGGCCTACATCGGCGTGTTGGGTGCCGGCGCGCAGTGGGTGCTGCTGCTGGTGGACGGTCCCGTGATCGGCTTCATGCAGTGCCTGCTGATCGTCTACTGCGTGATCCTCGTCAGCAGCACGCTGTCCGCGGCCCGCGTGGCCACCGCACGCCTGCAGTCCGAGCGCGAGGCCGGCCGGCAGAAGCAGCTGGTGAGCCTGCTGCTGCGCGACTTCGAAGAGCATTCGGCCGACGTGCTGTGGGCCACCGGCCCGACCGGCCTGCTGACGCATGTGTCGCCGCGCCTTTCCTCGGCGCTTGGCAGCAGCGTGAAGGCCCTGCAGGCCACCGGACTGATCGAAGCCCTGCAACTGCGCAAGGCTGGCGCCGATGCCGAGAGCCACCTGGCCGCGCTGCGCCAGGCGCTGGACAAGGGCCAGGCCTTTCGCGAGCGCGTGCTGCCGGTCAAGACCTCCAGCGGCCTGCGCTGGTGGTCGCTGGCAGGCAAGCCGGTGCACGACGAGGCCGGCCACCATGCCGGGTGGCGCGGCGTGATCTCCGACGTGACCCAGGTGCGCGAGACCCACCGTCGCCTGGCCTACCTGGCGCATTTCGATTCGCTCACCGGCCTGGCCAACCGCCTGGAACTGCGCGAACGCCTGGCGCGGATGATCGCCCCCGAACCCGGCCGGCCGGAGCGGCGGACCGCCCTGATGTGCCTGGACGTCGACCACTTCAAGGCCATCAACGACACGCTGGGCCATGCGGCGGGCGATGCGGTGCTGGCCGAGGTGGGCCGCCGGCTGCAGGCTTGCCTGCGCCAGGACGACCTGGCCGCGCGCCTGGGCGGCGACGAGTTTGCGCTGGTGATCACCGACGTGCGCGACGACGAGCAGCTCGAGTCGCTGGCGCGTCGCGTCGTGCAGGTGATGTGCCAGCCCTGCGACGTGGCTGGCCGCCAGGTCGGCCTGGGTACGAGCATCGGCATTGCCGTGGCGCCGGACCACGGCAGCACGCTCGATGAGCTGATGGGCAACGCCGACCTGGCGCTCTATGCCGCCAAGGACGCCGGGCGGGGCCGCTACGAACTGTTCGTGCCACGGCTGGGCGATCGCCACCGTCGCCGTGTCGCGATCGAGCAGGCGCTGCGCGGGGCGGTGCACCGCGACGAGATGCACCTGCACTGGCAGCCGCGCGTCGACATCGCCGGCTGGCGCGTGGCCGGCGCCGAAGTGCTGCTGCGCTGGCAGCATCCCGAGCTCGGCCGCATCGCGCCCGATGAGTTCATCCCGATTGCCGAGGAGTCGGGCCTGATCGTCGAGATCGGCAGCTGGGTGATGCAGCGGGCCTGCGTCCACGCGGCGCAGCTGCCGCTGCCACTGGGGGTGTCGGTCAATGTCTCGCCGGCGCAGCTGCTGCGCGAGGACTTCGCGATCAGCGTGCGACGCGCGCTCGATCAGGCCGGCCTGCCGCCCGACCGGCTCGAGGTCGAGGTCACGGAGTCGCTGTTCATGGACTCGTCGCCACTGGCGCTGGCCAACCTGCATGCACTGCGCGAGATGGGCGTGCGCATCGCACTCGACGACTTCGGCACCGGCTACTCGTCGCTGGCCTACCTGCGCCGCTTCCCGTTCGACACGCTGAAGATCGACCGCGCCTTCGTGCGCGAGCTGATGACCCGGCACGATGCGCGGGCCATCGTCAAGACCATCCTCGAGCTGGCGCAGACGCTGGGCATGAGCACCATCGCCGAAGGCGTGGAAGAGCCGGCCCAGCTGGCGCTGCTGCGCGAAGCCGGCTGCGGCGCGATCCAGGGCTTCATGGTCGCGCGGCCCATGCCGCGCGGCGACTTCCTGCGCCTGCTGGCCAACTGGGTCGACAAGCCCGTCAGCACGCCGGGGCAGCTCGACATCGGCCGCCGGGTCGCCTGAGCGGCGGGCGCCGCAGCCGATCCCGGCGACAATAGCCGGGTTGCGCCCCGCGTCCACCCCGCACGCACCGGCGCGTCCCCCCTCTCAGACCTTCGAAGCGACCTCTCGCCATGGCCCAGTACGTCTACACCATGAACCGCGTCGGCAAGATCGTGCCGCCGAAGCGGCAGATCCTGAAAGACATCTCGCTGTCCTTCTTCCCCGGCGCCAAGATCGGCGTGCTCGGCCTCAACGGCTCGGGCAAGTCGACGCTGCTGAAGATCATGGCCGGCCTCGACAAGGAGATCGAGGGCGAGGCCTATCCGATGCCGAACCTGAAGATCGGCTACTTGCCGCAGGAGCCGCAACTCGACCCCGAGCAGACCGTGCGGCAGGCGGTGGAAGAGGGCATGGGCGGCGCACTGGCCGCGCAGAAGCGGCTCGAGGAGGTCTACGCGGCCTATGGCGAGCCCGATGCCGATTTCGACAAGCTGGCGGCCGAGCAGGCCGAGCTCGAAGCCATCATCGCCAGCGCCGGCGGCGAGAACACCGACCACGTGATGGAGATCGCGGCCGACGCGCTGCAGCTGCCGCCCTGGGACGCCAAGATCGGCCCGCTGTCGGGCGGCGAGAAACGCCGCGTGGCGCTGTGCCGGCTGCTGCTGT
>CAZXLI010000471.1:0-3625 GCA_964641795.1 uncultured Bordetella sp.
GGATGATAGGCACCAGCGCCTCGCGGGCCAAGTGCTATGCCGATGGCCTGTTGAGGATCATCCAGAACTGACCCACCTAAGGGCGGCGTGATCGAGCAAATCTGACCCACGTGACGACACTGCCCTGCTCGTGGAACGAGCAGGGGAAGCAGGAGTGATCAACGTGGGCATGTTGGCCAAGATCAGACGAATGCATCTCAGGGATGGGCTGTCCATCCGGGAAGTCAGCCGCCGCACGGGGCTGTCGAGGAACACGGTCAAGCGCTGGCTTCGCCAGGAGGGGGTGACCGAGCCGAAGTACCCGCAGCGCGACGAGACGAGCGTGGTGGACGCGTGGGCACAGCACCTGGAGATGGCGCTGCAGGCCGATGCGCGGCGCCCGGTGCGTGATCGGCGCACCGCCAAGGCGCTGTTCGAGCAGATCCAGGCGCTGGGCTACCCCGGCAGCTATCCGCGCGTGGTGGTGTGGGTGCGGCGCTGGCGTCAGGCGCAGGCCGATGCCCCGCGGCGCGCGGCGTTCGTGCCGATGAGCTTCGAGATGGGCGATGCCTTCCAGTTCGACTGGAGCTGCGAGTACGCGTTCGTTGGCGGGCTGCGGCGGCGTCTGGAGGTGGCACACACCAAGCTGGCAGCCTCGCGTGCGTTCTGGCTGACGGCTTATCCGGCGCAGAGCCACGAGATGTTGTTCGACGCCCATGCGCACGCGTTTGCGGCGTTTGGCGGCATCCCGCGGCGTGGGATCTACGACAACATGAAGACGGCCGTGGACAAGGTGGGCGTTGGCAAGCAGCGCAGCGTGAACGTGCGCTTCCTGGCGATGTGCTCGCACTACCTGTTCGAGCCGGAGTTCTGCAACCCGGCCTCGGGCTGGGAGAAGGGCGTGGTGGAGAAGAACGTGCAGGACCGGCGCCGGCAGATCTGGCGCGAGGCGGCCGAGCGGCGCTGGAGCGATCTGGCCAGCCTCAACGCGTGGCTGGCCACGCGCTGCCGTCAGGTCTGGGAGGAGATGGCGCACCCCGAGTGGCCGGAGTTGAAGGTGGCCGAGGTCTGGCAGGACGAGCGGCTGCGGCTGATGGTCGCGCCCAAGCCGTTCGACGGCTATGTCGAGCAGCCGGTGCGCGTGTCGGCCACGGCGCTGGTGCACTTCCAGCGCAACCGCTACAGCGTGCCCACGCGACACGTGAACCAGGTGCTCAGCCTGCGGGTGTACCCGGCTGAACTGGTGCTGGTGGCCGACGGCGTCGAGGTGGCCCGACATGCGCGCTGCTTTGAGCGCGACCAGACCTTCTTCGACTGGCAGCACTACATCGACCTGGTGCAGATCAAGCCCGGTGCGCTGCGCAACGGCGCCCCGTTCAAGACGATGCCCGAGGTGCTGCAGACGCTGCAGCGCCACCTGCTGCGCCACGCTGGCGGCGATCGGGTGATGACGCAGGTGCTGGCCGCCGTGCCGGTGCACGGGCTGGAGGCCGTGCTGGTGGCCGCCGAGGTGGCGCTCGAAGCAGGTCGCCCCAGCGCCGATCACGTGCTGAACGTGCTGGCCCGCCTCAAGCAGGGGCTGCCGATGGTGGACATCCCGGCCGCGGCGGCGCCCGCCCTGCAACTGGAGCCGCGCGCTGACGTGCAGCGCTACGACCAACTGCGCGAGGCCCGGCATGAGCACTGAGATCGTCAACCGGCTCAAGGCCCTGAAGCTGCACGGCATGGCCAGCAACTGGCCCGAGCTCGTCGCCCGGTGCCGGCACTCGGCGCTCGACCCCGAGGCACTGGTCGAGCAACTGCTCGATGCCGAGGGCGCCGAGCGTCAGGTGCGCTCGATCGGCTACCAGATGAAGGCAGCGCGCTTTCCCGCGCACCGCGACCTCGCCGGCTTCGACTTCCAGGGCACGCCCGTGGACGACGCGCTCGTGCGCAAGCTGCACACCACCGAGTTCACCGACGCGGCGCACAACGTCGTCTTCATCGGCGGCCCAGGCACCGGCAAGACGCATCTGGCCACCGCGCTGGGCGTGCAAGCCGTGCAGCGCCACGGCAAGCGTGTGCGCTTCCAGTCCACCGTGGAACTGGTCAACGCACTGGAGGCCGAGAAGGCCCAGGGCAAGCCCGGTCAGCTCGCCCACCGGCTCATGTACGTCGACATGCTCATCCTCGACGAACTCGGCTACCTGCCCTTCAGCCAATCCGGCGGCGCGCTGCTGTTCCACCTGCTGTCCAAGCTGTACGAGCACACCAGCGTGGTCATCACCACCAACCTGAGCTTCGGCGAATGGGGCAGCGTCTTCGGCGACGCGAAGATGACCACCGCCTTGCTCGACCGCCTCACCCATCACTGCCACATCGTCGAGACCGGCAACGACTCCTGGCGGTTCAAGAACAGCAGCACGGCGGCAACCACCGGCACCCGCAAACAAGCTCGCAGGAAAGGAACTCAAACCGAGAACATCGCAGAGTTATCCACACAGCCGGCTGCCATCGGGTAGCCTCCAGGGTGGGTCAGTTCTGAACGATCCCGCCGGGTCAGTTCTGGACGATCCTCAACACCGATGGCCGTCGCGTTGACCGAAGGGTTAGGCCTCGGTCTTTGGCGCGACCTGAGAGAGCGAACCCATTGCCCTTGGAACTGAAGGCTTGCCTCGGTGACTTGATGACCGGCTGGCCGGAGCGGAGCACCAGCGATTGCCTTGCACCGCCTGCACGGGTTTGACTTCCGAGACATCGACAGACGGCTGTGCTGACTTTTGGGCATTACCTTCTTCGTTCGATGAGCGGTGACCGTGCGCTGGCTGCTGAGGGGCGGACAAGCCCCGCTGACCTTGCCAAAGACTGGATGCAAGAGACCTGGCAGACGCTGAACCTGAACCCGACCGTCCGATGGGGCGAGGAGCTTGATCGGCGCGCGCACTGGCCTCCTGCGATGCTGCGAGTTGAAGTGGCCGTATTGCTCCGAGGCCTAACGTTTGAGGTAACGCGCGGACGGCGGCATAGCGCTTGGCCCGCGAGGCGGATGATAGGCAACAGCGCCTCGCGGGCCAAGGGCTATGCCGATGGCCGTCGCGTTGACCGAAGGGTTAGGCGTCACTCGCATCTGTCGGGTCGGCCGTGTGCAGAAGTGCCATTGCAGCCCGACGAATGACATAGATCGCCATTGCCAATCCTAAGAGGAAGCGGAGCGCGAGCTGAAAGAGCGATGGTTCATTGGCGCCCCAAAGGCCCGAGCTGCAAGCGATGGCCTCAGGCCGTGAAGCTGCATAGACGATTGATTCTTTGGTTCCGACGATCATTGACTCGCACGGAGTGTCGCAGGCGTGACCAATAACGGTATAGGTCTTTCCAGAAACCGCAAAGCGGTACTCGACACCTGAGTGTTGAGAGCAAATCTTTCGGATGACTGTTGCCTCGATGGGCCGAGCCTCCGCGTGAAGCAACCCCGCTAGTTTGAACCTAGCCATCTCAACGCTAGCGAAGAACGCCAAGAGTGCAAGGCTCGCGACGGTGACTAGCCAGAAGAGGACTGTTGACGTGCGTCGGTTGATTGCGCGAACTCGGCTCAGCGTGGAGATCGAGGACATGGTTGTGACGCCTAACGTTTGAGGTAACGCGCGGACAGCGGCATAGCGCTTGGCCC
>CAZXLI010000472.1:0-3612 GCA_964641795.1 uncultured Bordetella sp.
GCGGATCGTCTCGCGGTAGGCCACCTGCGGCTTGCCCACATTGGCTTCCACGCCGAACTCGCGCTTCATGCGGTCGACGATGATCTCCAGATGGAGCTCACCCATGCCGGAGATGATGGTCTGGCCAGACTCCTCGTCGGTGCGCAGGCGGAACGACGGATCCTCTGCCGCCAGGCGACCCAGCGCGATGCCCATCTTTTCCTGGTCGGCCTTGGTCTTCGGCTCGACCGCCTGCGAGATCACCGGCTCGGGGAAGACCATCTTCTCGAGCGTGATGATGTGATCCGGGTCGCACAGCGTTTCCCCAGTGGTCACATCCTTCAGGCCGACGCAGGCGGCGATGTCGCCGGCCAGGATTTCCTTGATTTCTTCACGCTGGTTGGCGTGCATCTGCAGGATCCGGCCGATGCGTTCTTTCTTGCCGCGGATCGGGTTGTAGACCGAGTCGCCGGACTTCAGCACGCCCGAGTAGACACGCACGAAGGTCAGCTGACCGACATACGGGTCGGTCATCAGCTTGAAGGCCAGCGCCGCGAACTTCTCGTTGTCATCGGCCTTGCGGACGACTTCCTTCTCGTCGTCATCGGTCCCCGGCACCGGCGGGATGTCGATCGGCGACGGCATGAACTCGATCACGGCGTCCAGCATGCGCTGCACACCCTTGTTCTTGAACGCCGTGCCGCACAGCATCGGCTGGATCTCGCCGGCGATGGTACGGGTGCGCAGGCCCAGCTTGATCTCGGCCTCGGTGAGCTCGCCGCTCTCGAGGTACTTGTTCATCAGCTCTTCGCTGGCCTCGGCGGCAGCCTCGATCATGTTCTCGCGCCACTTCTGGCAATCGGCCACCAGCTCCGCGGGAATGTCCTCGTAGTTGAACTTCATGCCCTGCGAGGCCTCGTCCCAGATGATGGCCTTCATCTTGAACAGGTCGACCACGCCCTTGAAGTTCTCTTCCGCGCCGATCGGCACGACGATGGGCACGGGATTGGCCTTCAGGCGCGTCTTCATCTGGTCGAACACCTTGAAGAAGTTCGCGCCGGTACGGTCCATCTTGTTGACGAACGCCAGACGCGGCACCTTGTACTTGTTGGCCTGCCGCCAGACGGTCTCCGACTGCGGCTGCACACCACCGACGGCGCAATAGACCATGCACGCACCGTCGAGCACGCGCATCGAGCGCTCGACCTCGATCGTGAAGTCGACGTGCCCCGGGGTGTCGATGATGTTGATGCGGTGCTCGGGGAAGGACAGGTCCATGCCCTTCCAGAAGCAGGTCGTCGCTGCCGACGTGATCGTGATGCCCCGCTCCTGCTCCTGCTCCATCCAGTCCATCGTGGCGGCGCCGTCGTGCACCTCACCGATCTTGTGGTTCACACCGGTGTAGTAGAGGATGCGCTCGGTGGTGGTGGTCTTGCCGGCATCGATGTGCGCCGAAATACCGATGTTGCGGTAGCGCTCGATGGGGGTCTTGCGGGACATGATTCACTCCAAATACAGGGGCCGCCTCGGGTCAGTACTAACCCTGAAGGCGGCCGGAGGACGTTGAACGGAAGGCTTAGAAGCGGAAGTGCGAGAACGCCTTGTTGGCCTCGGCCATGCGGTGGACTTCGTCGCGCTTCTTCATCGCGCCGCCACGGCCTTCGCTGGCTTCCAGCAGTTCGTTGGCCAAGCGGGCAGCCATCGACTTCTCACCCCGCTTGCGCGCGGATTCCTTCAGCCAACGCATCGCCAGCGCCAGCCGGCGGACGGGGCGAACTTCCACGGGAACTTGGTAGTTCGCACCGCCCACCCGGCGGGACTTCACTTCGACCATCGGCTTCACGTTGTTGATCGCGATCATGAAGATCTCGAGCGGATCCTTGCCGACCTTCTTTTCGACCTGGTCCAGCGCGCCATAGATGATGCGCTCGGCCACGGCCTTCTTGCCGGACTCCATGATGACGTTCATGAACTTGGACAGGTCCACCGAGCCGAACTTCGGATCGGGCAGGATCTCGCGCTTGGGTACTTCGCGACGACGTGGCATGGGTATCTTCCTTCTTCAGCTTCAGTTGGTGCCAGGCAATGACTGTTGGTGCCCGCACCCGAGAGATCACGCAACGAATCTCTCACTTACTCGGCGAGCGCTTGCGCGGTTCGCCGCAACCTTCACGATCCGGACCTTGCCGGGGTGCCGTGAATTCCTGGTGACGGCCTGATCAGGCCTTCTTCGGACGCTTCGCGCCGTACTTCGAGCGCGACTGCTTGCGGTCCTTGACGCCTTGCAGGTCAAGCGAACCGCGCACGATGTGGTAGCGCACGCCCGGCAGGTCCTTGACCCGGCCACCGCGCACCAGCACCACGCTGTGCTCCTGCAGGTTGTGGCCTTCGCCACCGATGTACGAGATGACCTCGAAGCCATTCGTCAGGCGGACCTTGGCGACCTTCCGCAGCGCGGAGTTCGGCTTCTTCGGCGTGGTGGTGTAGACGCGGGTGCAGACACCGCGGCGCTGCGGGCAATTCTGCATCGCAGGCGACTTGCTCTTGGTGGCCTCGACCTCACGGCCATGGCGCACGAGCTGGTTGATGGTTGGCATAGGTAACTTGTTCCCGTTTGAAGTCACTTCTTTTCGACCGCCACCTGCCGCGCAAAGCCCGCTTCGGGAAGCGCAAAAGGCGCCGACCGCGCGGGTTCGACGCCTGAGCCTTCTAGGCGACCTGATCAGGCCGCTCGAAAAGAGCAATAGCAGAAACTGCCGAAAAGCCCGCGATTATATTCACGCACCCACACGACAGCAAGTCGCTCCAGCGCAATGCCCTCAGACCCCGATGCCCTCGCCGTCATCGACACCAACGTGCTGCTGGATTGGCTGGTGTTCGAGGACCCGTCCGTGACGGCCTTGGCCGGCCTTCTCGAGGCTGGCGGGCTGCGCTGGATCGCCACGCAGGCGATGCTCGACGAACTGGCGGATGTGCTGCGACGCCCCGGCTTCGAACGTTGGCAGCCTCGGCTCGGAACAGCGATGGCGCGTGCATGCCAGCGCTGCGAACTGGTCGAGGCGGCACCCGCCCCACCCGCTGCCCAACTCCACTGCAGCGACCCTGATGACCAGAAGTTCATCGACCTGGCGCTGACCCATTCGGCCCGCTGGCTGCTCAGCCGAGACAAGGCCTTGCTCCGGCTGGGCCGCAAGGCACGGCTGCGCGGCATCGAGGTGTTGACGCCGGCCACATGGGGTGCCCGGATGGCATCGCCGGTCGCGCCGCCATGAAAAAGGGCGGCCGAAGCCGCCCTGCTGATGACTGAAAGCGTGACGCCCCGTCAGTCCGCAGCCGCGTCGCCGCCAGGGGCGGCTTCGCCCGGCGCGGCATCTACCGCAGCCAGTTGCACCGCGGCCAGTTCCTCGGCCTCCTGAATCGCGATCGCACGGCGCTCGCTCTCGTCCATCTCTTCCTTCGCCTTGCGCGCCTGGTGGTAAGCCATGCCCGTGCCGGCAGGAATCAGACGGCCGACGATCACGTTTTCCTTCAGGCCACGCAGCTCGTCGCGCTTGCCCATGATGGCGGCTTCGGTCAGCACGCGCGTCGTTTCCTGGAAGGAAGCGGCGGAGATGAACGAGTCCGTCGACAGCG
>CAZXLI010000473.1:0-3521 GCA_964641795.1 uncultured Bordetella sp.
CAGCAGCGCCCAGCCCTGGCGCCTGTCGCCGACCTCGCGGCCGAAGGTGAGGCACAGCGCGGCCGGGATCAGGAAGATCGACAGCATCTGGAAGAAATTCGCCAGCGGCGTCGGGTTCTCGTAGGGATGCGCCGAGTTGGCGTTGAAGAAGCCGCCGCCGTTGGTGCCGAGCATCTTGATGGCTTCCTGCGAGGCCACCGGGCCCATCGCCAGCGTCTGCGTGTCGGTGCGCTTGTCCTCCATCACCGGGTTGCCCTTGTCGTCCTTCAGGGGCTGGCCGTCGGGGCCGTTCTTCGCTTCCTGGTAGGCCACGGCCTCCAGCGGCTTCACGTCCTTGTAGGCGTCGAAGTTCTGCACCACGCCCTGCTGCACCAGGAACAGCGCATAGACGAACGAGATCGGCAGCAGGATCCACAGCGTCACCCGGGTCAGGTCGACCCAGGCGTTGCCGATGCCCTTCGCGCTGTGGCGCGCGAGGCCGCGGATCAGCGCGATCACCACGACGATGCCGGTGGCCGCGGACAGGAAGTTCTGCACCGCCAGGCCCAGCATCTGGGTCAGGTAGCTCATCGTCGTCTCGCCGCCGTAGCCCTGCCAGTTGGTGTTCGAGACGAAGCTCACGGCCGTGTTGAAGGCCGAGTCGGGCGTGACGTTGGCCAGGGCCTGCGGGTTCAGCGGCAGCCACAGCTGCAGGCGCTGCAGCGCATACACCGCCAGCACGCCCAGGCCGTTGAACAGCAGGATGGCCAGCGCGTAGTGCAGCCAGCCCATCTCGGCCTCTGGCTTCACGCCGCACAGCCGGTAGAGAGCGGCCTCGATGCGGCCGGCGAACGTCAGCCGCCCTTCCATCACATGGGCGATGTAACGCCCGATCGGCACGGCCAGTGCCAGCAGGACCGCACAGTACGCGGCCAGCAGCAGCCAGGCATGGGTGCTCATGAAAACTTCTCCGGTTGCAGCAGGGCCGCCACGAGGTAGACCAACAGGCCCACGGCGGCCACTGCGCCCAGCACGACCATCAGGCTCATGACCGGGCTCCCCCCAGCTTGGCGCAACCCACGGCCATGCCGGCCAGCAGCAGCCAGCAAGCCAATGCGAGTGCGAGATATGCGACGTCCATGTGAGTCGTCCTCCTGTAGAGACAAAGATGCTAGGAACAGGCGCATCAAGATGTCGGAAAGATCCGGCGGGTGCGCATCAAGAAAGTGTCAAGACGCCGAGTGCGCGGGCCCCTTCGGCGGCCAGCATCTGCCTGCCGGCCTCCCCGGCGCTTGAGTCAGATCAACCGCAGAGGGCAGCACCCAGCCCCATCAGGCGGTGCGGGGCGAACCAGGGGTCGATGCGGCGGCGCGGCGCGCCCAGCGTCTTGCTGAGCACGACGCTCTCGTAGGCCTTGTCGGCCTTGTGCCAGTGGCCGACGATGCGAAAGCCCTGCTCGGCATAGAAGCCGCGCAGCGCCTGGGCGGCGGCCGGTGTCTCCAGCGCCAGCTCGGCATGGCCGCGCTCGCGCGCCCACTGCTCGGCCTGGCGGACCAGCGCCTGCCCGCAACCGCAGCCTTGCCTGCAAGGGTCCACCGCCAGCTGGTGCAGGCTGGCCACGTCGGTGCGGCGGTACCACGGGCAATCGCTGCCGCGGTCCGGCGCTTCGAGCGTCACGGTGCCGACCAGGCGTTCGCCGCACAGGGCGACGAAGCAGTCGCCGCGCTGCACGCGCCGCCGCGTGGTGTCCACCGTCTGGTCCACGCCGGTGCAGCGCAGGCCCAGCCGGCCCAGCGGGGCAAAGGCCCGGTGCACCAGGCCGGTCAGGTCGTCCAGCGAATCGCCGGGCTGCAAACGTCGGATCTGAAGGTTGTTCATGAGGGCTGCCTGCGGGCTTGCCGCGATTCCGTCATTGCAGCAGCCGGGCCATCAAGATGGCATCAAAAGCACGGGCCACGGCATCAAGACGATGTCAGCGCGACGGCGCGTGTCCGGTTTGGCGGCGGTTCTGCGTCCTATCCAGTGAAGGCCACGGGCGTGGTCTTTGCCAGCACCCGACAGGAGCCCGACCATGAGCACCGTTTTCACCCGTCCCGTCGTTCCCACCCGCCGCCGCCTGGCGCTGCCGCTGATGGCGGTCGTGCTCAGCGCGACGCTGGGCGCCGCCGCCGCCGTGGTGGTGGACCACGTGCTGCTCGACCCCTTCGCGGGGCGCAGCCACCTGCCGCCCGGCGCGCGGCCGGCGCCGATGCCCGAGCCGGCGGCCGGCGACACCAGCGTGCCCGATGCGGCCGCGGCCCTCGCCGCGAAAAAGGACGAGGGCCCGGCCGAGCCGGCGCCGACGTTCTAGGCAAACGCTCCGGCCCGGCCGCCCGCTCACGTTGGGGCAGGCGGCCGGTGCGAGGCTGCCGCTCGGGACGGCCCGACGCATTCCGCACAGGCCCCACTTCTGTGATATGGTTGCTTCACCAAGAGAAGCAGCTATTTCACAAGCATGTGGGCGATCCTGATCATCACGCTGCCGACGCAGCCCAACGCCGTGCGCCTGCGCCTGTGGCGCGCGCTCAAGGCACTGGGCTGCGCCTCGCCGCGCGATGGCACCTTCCTGCTGCCGGCCGACCACGCCGCGCTGTTCGAGCCTTTGGCCGAGGAGGCACGTGCCCACGGCGGCAGCGCCGAGGTGATGGACTTGGCGCCGCGCAGCGACGCGCAGTGCGCCGCGATGCTGGCGCTGTTCGATCGCAGCGAGGCCTATGCCGAATGGCGCGCCGAGGCCGATGCGCTGGCCGCGCGCCTGGCTGATCTGGACGAGGCCGAAGCGCGCCGCCGCGTGCGCGCGCAGGCCGAGGCCCTGCACGCGCTGCAGCGCATCGACTACTACCCCGGCCCCGCCGCCGAGCAGGCCGAAGCCCACCTGGCCACCTTGCGCCAGGCGCTGGAGGCGCGCTTCTCGCGCGGCGAACCGGTGGCCCGGGCGGCGCATGGCATCGCACGGCTGGACCTCCGCAAGTTCCAGGGTCGGCGCTGGGCCACGCGGGCGCGGCCCTGGGTCGACCGCCTCGCCTGCGCCTGGCTGATTCGCCGCTACATCGACCCTGACGCCGTGTTCGTCTGGCTGGCCGACCCCGCGCACGCACCCCGCGGCGTGCTGGGCTTCGACTACGACGGCGCCCGCTTCACCCACGTCGGCGCGCGCTGCAGCTTCGAGGTGATGGCCACGAGCTTCGGGCTCGATGCCGATCCGCAGCTGCAACGCATGGCCCAGGTGGTGCACTACCTCGACATCGGCGGCATCCCGGTGCCCGAGGCGGCCGGCATCGAGGCGGTGCTGGCCGGCCTGCGCACCGTGCATGCCGACGACGACACGCTGGTTGCCGCTGCGATGCAGGTGTTCGATGCCCTGCACGCCGCCCCTGCCACGGCCACTTCACCCTCCCGGACGACCTGAATGAGCCTGCCCCGCCCCGATCCCGTGAGCTTCGGCGAAGCCTTCCGCTTCTGGCTCAAGCTCGGCTTCATCAGCTTCGGCGGCCCGGCCGGGC
>CAZXLI010000474.1:0-3503 GCA_964641795.1 uncultured Bordetella sp.
GTGCGCGCCAGCAGGATCATCAGATCGCTGTGCTGGATGCGCGAGATCCACACCTTCTGCCCGTTGACGACGTAGCGATCGCCCTTGCGCAGCGCCGTCGTCTTGAGTTGGGTCGTGTCGGTGCCGGTGGTCGGCTCGGTGACGCCCATGCTCTGCAGGCGCAGCTTGCCGCTGGCGATGCCGGGCAGGTAGCGGCGCTTCTGCTCCGCCGAGCCGTGGCGCAGCAGCGTGCCCATGTTGTACATCTGGCCGTGGCAGGCGCCTGCGTTGCCGCCGCAGCGGTTCACTTCCTCCATCACCACCGAGGCTTCGGCCAGGCCGAGGCCGGCGCCACCGTACTCCTCCGGAATCATCACCGCCAGCCAGCCGGCCTCGGTGAGCGCATCGACGAACTCCGCAGGGTAGCCGCGCGCGTCATCGACCTTGCGGAAGTACTCGTCGGGGAAGCGCTTGAACAGATCTCTCAGCGAAGCACGGAGTTCAGGGTGACGTTCTGCAGCAGTTGTCATGAACAAGGGAGGCGGAAAGAAGTGACGGGAAAGAAGTGGTGGGGGCACGCCTACGGTTGCCTAACAAACGTTTGCTTGCGACGCGCTCCTACCCATCATCCGGCGCGGTCGGCGTAGAGCGCATTCAGCCGCTCGCGCAGGGGGTGCTTCTGGATCTTGCCCGTGCTGGTCATCGGCAACGCATCGACGAACACCACGGCCTTGGGGACCTCGAAGCCGCCCAGATGCCCGCGGCAGTGCTGCAGCAGTTCATCCTCGCTGACCTGCGCACCGGGGCGTTTGACCACCACCGCCGTCACGGCCTCGATCCAACGCGCATGCGGCAGGCCGATCGCCGCGGCATTCGCCACCGCCGGATGTCGCAGCAGCACCGCCTCGATCTTGATCGACGGCACGTTTTCGCCGCCGGTCTTGATCATGTCCTTCTTGCGGTCCTTGAACATGAGCTGACCGTCAACCCACATGCCGAGATCTCCGGTGTGGTGCCAGCCGTGAGCACGCGCCTCGGCGGTGGCCTGCGGGTTCTTGAAGTAACCTTCCATCACGTTCGGGCCGCGGTGCACGATCTCGCCCACCTCGCCCTCGCCGAGCAGTCGCCCCGCGTCGTCCATGACGGCGGTGTCGTTGATCATCGCGCTTACGCCCCAGTAGGAGCCGAAGCGCCGGAGTTGCTCTTCCGGCCGGAAAGCCACGGTCAGCGGGTACATCTCGGTCTGCCCGGTGCCCAGCATGTAGTTCGGACAGATCTCGGCGATCAGGCGGCGCAGCAAAGTTTCGGGCATGGGCGCCATCGCGTACATGCACATGCGCAGGCTCGACAGGTCGCGCTTGGGCCGCAACGGATGCTCGAGCAGCGCCTGATGCATCAGCGGCAGGCCCATGAAAAAGGTCAGCCGCTCGCGCTCGATGATCTCGAGCATCTGCCCAGGGTCGAAGCCCTTCGTGACGACCGCCGTACCGCCTGCTGCCAGCAGCCCGCACACCAGCGTGTGCTGGGCGCAATGGAACAGCGGCAAAGAAGCGTTGCAGACGGCGTCGCGCCACAGGCCGAACTCGACGGCGTTGTTCATCGCCGCCATCACCACCGCGAGGTGGCTTTGCATGACGCCCTTGGGCCGCCCCGTGGTGCCGCTCGTGTACATGATCTGCGCCACGTCGCGGTCGTGGATCTCGACCTCCTGCTCCACGTCCGACTGCTGTGAAAGGGCCTGTGTGAACGCACCGAAGCCGGCCTGAGCCGGCCCCTCGAGCACCCAGCCGCGCCCGGGCGTAGCGGCCAGCAAGCTTGCCAGCCCGGGGCGGGCGACGAGCGCAGCATCGACCACGACAAAGCGCGACTCGGAATGCTCGAGGATGTAGCGAACATCGGCGTCGCCCAAACCGATGTTGATCGGCACCCAGACCAATCCGGCGCGATGAACGCCGAACATCGTGGCGAGGAACTGCAGCGAGTTGCCGCACAGCGTCGCGACCCGGTCGCCGGGGCGCAGCCCATTGGCCAGGAGCGCATTGGCACAGCGCGTCACCTGGTCGTTGAAGTGCCCGTAGGAAAGCCGCTCACCCTCGAGGACAAACGCCGTCTTGGCTCGATCACGGGCCGCGCAGCGGCGAAGAAAGTCGCCGATGGTGACGCGCGCGATCTGCCCCGGACCGGGAACCCCTGCGGTCACCGTGGAAGCGTTCGATTCAGACATGGCTCGTCTCCAGATGAAAGTGCCAAGGGGTGCCCAAGCACCCCAGCGCCACGGCCTGCAGGCCGCTCAAGCAAATATGGCTTTGCCACTTTGCTTGCCGCCCCCGAGCCGGGGGCGGGCCGGGCGCAACCCGGCGCTGTGGATGCTCAGACCGCGCCGGTCAACTCTGGTACGGCAGCGAACAGATCGGCCACCAGCCCGTAGTCGGCCACCTGGAAGATGGGCGCGTCGGGATCCTTGTTGATCGCGACGATCACCTTGCTGTCCTTCATGCCGGCCAGGTGCTGGATCGCGCCCGAAATGCCCACGGCCACGTAGAGCTGCGGCGCCACGATCTTGCCAGTCTGGCCGACCTGGTAGTCGTTCGGGGCGTAACCCGCGTCGACCGCGGCGCGCGACGCACCCAAGGCTGCACCGAGCTTGTCGGCCAGCGGTTCGAGCACCGCGTGGAACTTGTCGGCCGCGCCGAGGCCACGCCCACCGGAGACGATGATCGACGCCGCGGTCAGCTCGGGACGCTCGAGCTTGACGACCTCGCGGCCGAGCAGTTCGCTCAGGCCGAGGTCGGCGCCGGCCTCCACGGGCAGCACCGCGGCGCTGCCGCCACTGGCCGCCACCGGGTCGAAGGCCGTGGTGCGCACGCTGAGCACCTTGACCTTGTCGGCCGACCTCACGCGTGCCACCGCATTGCCAGCGTAGAACGGCCGCAGGAAGGTGTCCGGCGACTCGATGGCGATCACGTCGGAAATCTGCGAGCTGTCGAGCAGGGCCGACGCGCGCGGCAGCACGTTCTTGCCGAATGGCGTGGCGGGCGCAAGCACATGGGTGCAGGTCGGGTCGCCCTGCACGCAGGCCACAACCACGGCAGCCAGGTTCTCGGCGGACTGCGCCTGCAGATGAGCCGCATCGGCCACCAGGATCTTGGCGACGCCGGGCACCGCGGCGGCGGCCGAAGCCGCGCCGGCGCAGCCGCTGCCGGCCACCAGCACGTGGACGTCGCCGCCGATCTTGGCAGCCGCGGCGACGGTATTCAGGGTTGACGGCTTGAGCGAGCCGCCGTCGTGTTCGGCAATGATCAGGATCGTCATGTCACAGCACCTTCGCTTCTTCCTTGAGCCGCTTGACCAGCTCAGCGACGTCCGTCACTTTGATGCCCGCCTTGCGTGCGGCGGGTTCGTCCACGCGCAGCGTGGTCGTGCGCGGAGCAAGGTCGAGGCCCAGCTCGGCCGCCTTCAAAACCTCGAGAGGCTTCTTCTTCGCCTTCATGATGTTGGGCAGCGTGATGAAGCGCGGCTCGTTC
>CAZXLI010000475.1:0-3493 GCA_964641795.1 uncultured Bordetella sp.
TGGGCAGCGTGATGAAGCGCGGCTCGTTCAGGCGCAGGTCGGTGGTCACGGCGACAGGCAGCTTGAGCCTCAGGTTCTCGAGGCCGCCGTCGATCTCGCGCGTCACCAGCGCGGCGCCGCCTTCGACCTTGACCTTCGACGCAAAGGTGGCCTGGCCCCAGCCCATCAGGCCGGCGAACATCTGACCCGCCTGCCCGGCGTCGTCATCGATCGCCTGCTTGCCGAAGATCGCCAGTTGCACCCCCTCCTTCGCCGCGACATGCTTCATCAGCTTGGCCACCGCCAGCGGCTCTAGCACCGCGTCGGTCTCGATCAGCACGCCCCGGTCGGCGCCGATCGCCATCGCGGTGCGCAGCGTCTCCTGGCACCCCGCCGGGCCACACGACACGGCGATGACCTCGGTGGCCACCCCTGCCTCCTTCAGGCGCACCGCCTCTTCACAGGCGATCTCGTCGAAGGGATTCATCGACAGCTTCTGGTTCGCGAGGTCGACCCCCGAACCATCGGACTTCACTCGGGCCTTGACGTTGTAGTCCAGAACCCGCTTCACAGCGACCAGAATCTTCACTTCAAAAGCACTCCTATCGTTGAACGCAAATGGCGACCCAGCATGACCTTGGCCGGCAGCCCAGCACGGTTCTGGCAACCACGGGATGTTGCAGAAAGATCGTCAAGCATCCGGCCAAGACCAGTCCTTGTACATATCCCGCAGCTTTGTCTTCAGGAACTTGCCCGTGGACGTGCGCGGGATCTCCGCCACAAAGTCGTAGGCATCCGGCACCTGCCACTTCGCGAACGTGAGCGAGAGGAACTGCCGGATCTCTTCGGCGGTCGCCGACATGCCGGGCCGCAGGACGATAGCGGCCAGCGGACGCTCGGCCCAGCGCGGGTGCGGCACGGCAATCACGGCGGCTTCCAGCACGGCCGGGTGCCCCATGATCGCGTTCTCCAGATCGACCGAACTGATCCACTCGCCACCGCTCTTGATCAGGTCCTTGGTGCGGTCGGTCAGACGCAGGAATCCGTGTTCGTCGATGCAGCCGACATCACCGGTTCGCAGCCAACCGTCCGCCGTGAAACTGCTCTCGCTGACCGGCATCTCGTGGTAGCTGCCGGTAATCCATGGCCCACGCACCTGGATTTCGCCGACCGACTGGCCGTCCCAGGCGACCGGCCCCTGCTCGCCGACCAGCCGAATCTCGACGAGAGGCGCCGCACGCCCCTGCTTCACGCGAAGGGCATAGCGCTGATCCTCGGACAGCGACTTCATCGCCGTCGTCAGCGTCGACACCGTGCCCAGCGGCGATGTCTCGGTCATGCCCCAAGCCGTGCCCACCTCCAGGTCGAACTCGTCGAAACCACGGAACAACGACTCCGGCGCCGCCGAGCCGCCGACCAGCATGCGCATCCCCGGCTTGAGCCGGTACTTTTGTGGCTGGCTGCGCAGCGCCTGCAGGATCGACAGCCAGATCGTGGGCACGCCGCCCGTCACGGTGACGGCCTCGCGCTCGAACAGATCGAGCAGCGACTCGGCGTCCAGGTGAGGCCCCGGCATCACCAGCTTAGCCCCCACGAACACCGCGAGGTACGGCAGTCCCCAGGCGTTGGCGTGAAACATCGGCACCACCGGCAGCACGGTGTCGGCATCGGACACCTTGAGCGCACCCGGCAGGGCGGCCACCAAGGTGTGAAGAACCGTCGAGCGGTGCGAATACACCACGCCCTTCGGATGCCCGGTCGTTCCCGAGGTGTAGCACATGCCGCTGGGCGCGTGCTCGTCGACCGCCACCGGCTCGAACTTGCCGCTGGCCTTGCGCAACAGTTCCTCGTAGTCGTCATACCCGGCCGGAACCGGCTTGCCGGTCAAGGGCACGACGATGATGCGCTCGAACTTCACGTCCTTCGAGAACTGCGCCAGCAAGGGCAGCAGCACGTCGTCGACGATGAGAACGCGATCCTTGGCATGGTTGACGATGAACGCCAAGTCATGCGGGAACAGACGCAGGTTGAGGTTGTGCATCACCGCACCCGCAGCCGGAATGCCGAAGTAGCACTCCAGGTGCGCGTAGTGATTCCAGCTCAGGGTGGCCACACGGTCGCCGGGCCGGACACCCGCCTCGACCAGGGCCTCGGCCAACGCCAGCGCACGCCGGTGGAAGTCTCGAAACGTGTGGCGGTGCAGCGACTTGTCCGGCAGGCGGGTGACGATTTCGACGTCGACGTGATACCGCCCCGCGCGATCCAGAAAGTGATTCAACGAAAGGGGCACACGCATCATGGTCGATGCAGGGCTCATGGAGAGTTCTCCTTGGTCGGCGGAAGTGAGGTGACTGAGTTCGACGCCAGGAGAGAGTGATCAGCACCAAGGGCGGAACCATCAACGCGACAGTCGCCGGCAGCCTTGCCCTGCCCCAGTGGGCAGCCGAGTTGTGCGTACACATCGGGCATCAGGATGGCGAACATGCGCCTCGACAACCCATCGACGCTCAGCCGGCTGGTCGCCCGATACCACTGGCCTGCCCAGTTCAGCGCACCGAGAACGGTTTGCCGCACGACGATCACGTCGAGGTCGACCCACCCTCTGGCGGCGGCAGAGGCGATGGCTTGGTCCCAGAGATCCTCGTAGCGATTTCGCCATGCCAACACACGCCGCACCGCCGGATCGGAGAGGCACCGCCATTCGTACACCAACACCATCAGCGCGTCCAGGTTGGCCCCAAGCAGCGCCGTCAGATGGCAGCGCACCATGGCCAGCAACTGCTCAGGCAACCTACCCTCGCGCGCCAGCCCCTCCTGCACTGACGCATGCACGTCACGGATGCCCTCTTCCATCACCGCCACCAGAAGTTCCTCCTTGGTGGCGAAGTGATAGAAGAGCGAGCCCGACTTGATCCCCAACTCACCGGCGATCAATCGCACCGAGGTCCGCTCGAACCCATGCCGCCTGAACAGGCTGGCTGCGGCCCTCAGGATTTCCTGTCGTCGATGGCTATCCACCTGCTGCGTCATCGCTTACACTATACCAGCTAACAAGCGTTAGGTCGAAGATCCAGACGAATCGAATCATCATTCGCCAGCCATGCTCCAACGTCCCCTCTTTACCGCCGAACACGACCTCTTCCGAGAACAGGTTCGGCGCTTCTTTGAACGCGAGGTCGTTCCCCACCACGCGCGCTGGGAGGCGGCCGGCATCGTGCCGCGCTCGGTCTGGCGCGCCGCCGGCGAGGCCGGGCTGCTCTGCCCCGCCATCCCCGAGGCCTACGGCGGCGGCGGCGGCAGCCGCCTGCACAGCGCGGTGCTCATCGAGGAGGTGGCGCGTGCGGGCGCCAGCGGCATCGGCTTCGGGCTGCACTCGGACATCGTCGCGCCCTATATCCTGGCCTACGGCAGCGAGGAACAGAAGCGCCGCTGGCTGCCGCTCATGGCGCGCGGCGAGGTGATCGGCGCCATCGCGATGACCGAGCCCGGCGCCGGCAGCGACCTGCAGGCGGTG
>CAZXLI010000476.1:0-3474 GCA_964641795.1 uncultured Bordetella sp.
CCCGCTCGACGTGGTACTCGCGCTCGAAGTCGGCCATGTTGCCGACCTGCGCGCCGCGGAAGGCGTAGATGCTCTGGTCGTCGTCGCCGACCGCGAACACGCCCTGCGCCTGCGGGCTGTGCGCGCCCTGGCGTGCAGGCGGCGGCGCGAACATCTGCAGCCAGCGGTACTGCAGCCGGTTGGTGTCCTGGAACTCGTCGACCAGGATGTGGCGGAAGCGGTGCTGGTAGTGCTCGCGCAGCGCGGCGTTGTCGCGCAGCAGCTCGTAGGTGCGCAGCATCAGCTCGGCGAAGTCGACCACGCCCTCGCGCTGGCACTGGTCTTCGTAGGCCTGGTACACCTCGACCATCGTGCGCGTCTGCGGGTCGCGCGCCTCCACGTCCTTTGGACGTTGGCCCTCTTCCTTGCTGCCGGCGATGAACCAGGCCACCTGCTTGGGCACGAAGCGCTGCTCGTCCAGGTTCATCGCCTTGATCACCCGCTTGACGGCCGAGAGCTGGTCGCCCGAATCGAGGATCTGGAACGACTGCGGCAGGTTGGCCAGCTTCCAGTGCGCGCGCAGGAAGCGGTTGCACAGCCCGTGGAAGGTGCCGATCCACATGCCGCGCACGGCGATCGGCAGCATCGCCTGCAGCCGCGTCAGCATTTCCTTGGCGGCCTTGTTGGTGAAGGTCACCGCCATCAGTCCGCCCGGCGAGACCTGGCCGGTGGCCAGCAGCCAGGCGATGCGCGTGGTCAGCACCCGCGTCTTGCCCGAGCCGGCGCCGGCCAGGATCAGCGCCGGCTTCGCTGGCAGCGTCACCGCGGCCAGTTGCTCGGGGTTCAGGTTGTGCAGCAGCGTGCCGGTGCCATCCATCGCGGGCTGCCGGTCGGAAACATCAGGGTGCATCGCGGGATTCTAGGAGGGGGCCTCCGCCGGGGCCGGCGCGGGCGCGACAATCGGCCGCATGACACCGCATGCATGCGCGGCCCTCGCGCTGGCTTTCAGTTCGACGGCGCTGCTCGCCGCTCCGCCCGCCGCCCCGCCCACGGCCACAGCGGCCTGCCCCCGCACCGGCGCGCCGGTGGTCGAGCGCTTCATCGGTGCCGACTGCCCCGATTGCTGGGCTGCCAGGCCCGAGGCCGCGGCACCGGCCGGCGCCTGGGTGTTCGACTGGATCGTGCCGACGCCGCAGGGCGACGAGGCGGCGCTGTCGGCCGCCGCCTCGACCGAGGCGCTGGAGCGCGCGCAACGCTTCGGCGGCCCGCCGGCGCCGACCGGTGAACGCACGTCGCCGCTGCAGCCGCTGCCGCGCAACGGCATCCGGCTGCGCGTTGCTTCCGGTCCGGCGTGGAACGGCTACTTCGGCCTGCAGCTCGACTTGCGCGGCCGGTTGCCACCCGGCAGCAGCGCCTGGATGGCGCTGGTCGAGAAGATCCCTGCCGGCAGCGAAGGCTCGACGGTCGAGCGCCAGCTGATGCGCACGGTGGTCGGCCCCCTGTCGGTGGACGGCGCCAGCAGCGCCAAGGGCGCCAAGCACCTGCGCGCGCTGCGCTGGCCCGGCAGCGCCGACCCGACACGCATCGAAGCGCGCGGCTGGGTTGAAGGCGCCGACGGCCGGCTGCTGGCGGTCACCGAAGCGCGCTGCAGCCGCCCGGCGCGCTGAAGACCGGGTCGGCTTCAGCGCCTGGCCCGGCGGACGCGTGCTGACCTTCCATATGAGCGTCCATCTCCAGCCCGGTCCGAAGGGGCCTGCGGCGCGTCCCTGAGCGGGACGGCGCCATTCCACCATCGGCCAGGTACGGGCTGACACACGCCTGCTGGCCAGACACTTGCAAGATGCGGGCATGCGCAGCACCCGACACCTCCACATCGACGACGATGGCCCCGTGCCGGCCACGGCCGCGGGCGAAGCGTGAGCATGGCCTGGCGCTGGATCCCGCCCTGGCGCCGACGATCCGGCCTCGCACTGGCGCTGCAAGGCGGTGGTGCGCATGGCGCCTTCACCTGGGGCGTGCTCGATGCGCTGCTGGCGCACGGCGCACTGCCAGCGATCGAGGCGATCAGCGGCACCAGCGCCGGCGCGATGAACGCCGTGGTGCTGGCCCAGGGGCTGCTCGAAGGCGGCACGGCGGGGGCCGCCGAGGGCGGCCGCGCGGCGCTGGCGCGCTTCTGGCACGCGGTGGGCACGCAGATGCCGTTCGAGTGGATCACGCAGGGCGATGGCCACGACACCGCGCTGACGCCGGCGGCCCGCTGGTGGCTGCAGTGGTCCCGCATGATCTCGCCCTACCAGCGCCTGGCGATCGAGCCCAACCCGCTGCGAGCGCTGATCGAGGCACAGATCGACTTCGAGCGCCTGCGCGCCACGCCCGGTCCGGCGCTGCACATCGCCGCCACGCGTGCCGACAACGGCCGGCTGCGGTTGTTCCGACGCCATGAGCTGAGCGCCGACGCCCTGCTGGCATCGGCCTGCCTGCCGATGCTGCAGCCGGCGGTGATGATCGACGGCGCCGCCTACTGGGATGGCGGCTACAGCGCGAACCCTGCGCTGTTCCCGCTGGTGCAGGAGGGTCGCGCCACCGACCTGCTGCTGGTGATGCTGAGCCCCTGGCACTTCGGCGAGCTGCCGACCACCAGCGCGCGCATCGCCGAGCGCGCCGCCGACATCGGCTTCAACGCCGGCTTCCTGCGCGAGATGCAGGCGCTGGCGCATGCCCGCCACGCGGCCCGGCGGCGGCTGTGGCGCAGCCCGTCCGAGCAGCGCCAGGCCGGGCTTCGCTGGCACCTGATCGACGGCCACGACACGCTGGCCGCGCTGGCGCCGGACAGTCGCCTGATCGCCCACCGGCCCTTCCTCGAACACCTGCGCGATGCCGGCCGCCAGCGCGCGCTGGACTGGCTGGCACGCCACGGCGGGGCGTTCGGCCATAAGGCCAGTGCCGACATCGAAGCGCTGTTCGGCACCGATACCCCGCCCGCCGAGCTGGCCGGGGTCGCCGCGTAGAATCAGCCACCGGGCCCAAATCCTGGACCCCGGCATCTACTCGCCTCGCACGCCCTGAACGTCCCGCGCCACGCGGCTTTCGTCAGGAAACTTGCGCGGATCCGGCTTCGCCGGTCCGCAGCAAGCGCCCCCTTCCGGGGGCAGCGACCGGCAGGGAGCGTGGGGGCACCAAGTCAAGCGCTCGCAGCCTTGTGACGGCACTGCGCCAACGCCGTCACGTCAACTGACGAGACCCCTGCCATGGAAATCTTCGACTACGACAACATCCTGCTGCTGCCGCGCAAGTGCCGCGTGGGCAGCCGCAGCGAGTGCGACGCCGCGGTGGAGTTCGGCGGGCGGCGCTTCGTGCTGCCGGTGGTGCCGGCCAACATGAAGACGGTGATCGACGAGCCGATCGCCGAGATGCTGGCTGGCAGCGGCCACTTCTACGTGATGCACCGCTTCGATCTCGACAGCGTGGCCTTCGCCAAGGCGATGCGCGCGAAGC
>CAZXLI010000477.1:0-3450 GCA_964641795.1 uncultured Bordetella sp.
GACCAGCACCGCGGCCACGATGCTGAAGGCGGGCAGGCCGCCGGCCAGGCCCGCGATGGCGGCCCCGGCGGGATGTTCTTCCTGGTGGTGCGTGCCGATCTCGCTGTCCATCAGGCTTTCGATCTCGTGGGCATTGAGATTGCCCGAGACCATCATGCGCAGGTAGTCGGTGATGAACTCGACCACATGGTGGTCGTTGCCCACCGTCGGGTACTTCTGGAACACCGCCGAGCTGTGCGGGTCCTCGACGTCCTTCTCGATCGACATCAGGCCCTCCTTGCGGGCCTTCTGCAGGATGTCGAACATCAGCGCCAGCAGCTCCATGTAGCGGGCCTTGCTGAACTTGCCGCCCTTGAAGCACTGGCCCAGGCCACGCATCGCGGCCTTCACCACCTTCATCTGGTTGTTGGCCAGGAAGGCGCCCATCGCCGCACCGAAGATGGTGATCAGCTCGAACGGCAGCGCGTGCAGGATCACGCCGATGTTGCCGCCGTGCGCGATGTACACCCCGAAGATGCACCCCAGGGCCAGGAGCCAACCGATGATGACGAACATGGTGCGTAGCTTGTTGGAGACTGCGACAGCTCATCGAGCCGTCGCTTGACTTTCTGCGAGGGTTATCGGCCGGGGTCGGCGTTGATTGAGCGGAACGACTTGTTTTCGCCGATTCGGTACAGCCACAGCGGGTGACCGCCCTCGGCACGCAGCACCGCGTGGGCGCGGGCATCGGGCACCTCGAAGGCCAGGCTCGCGAGCCAGGCGCCGCGCGGCATCTGTGCCTCGGCCTTGGCCAATGCGCGGGCCATGCTCTCGGGCCGCTGGAACAGGTAGACGAGGTCGTAGCCCGACCAGTCGAGCCGCCACATGTCGCCCTGCCGCACGCGCGCGAAGCGGCAGCGCCAGCCCGCGGCCAGGCGCAGCGGCCAGCTCCACTCGATGCCTTCGACATGCGCCTCGGGCCAGGCCGCGTGCAGCGCCTTCAGTCCGTGGCCGAGGCCGCAGCCGGCATCGAGCACGCAGGCGCCGCGCGGCAGCCGGATGTGCTGCGGCAAGCAGGCCAGCGCGTCGGCCGGCGTCGGAAACAGCGGTGCATCGCGCCAGGCACGCAGCGGGTAGGCCAGCGCGAGCAGCGAGAGCGGCAGCAGCCAGGTCCAGGCCGGCAACCCCGCAGCCAGTCCGCTGGCCAGCGCCGAGAGCGGAAAGCCCATGGCGATCATCAGGCGCCGCCAGGCACTCTGCGGCGGCCAGGCCCAGGCCGCAGCGGCCAGCACGCCGGCGGGCAGCGCCAACGCCTGCACTTCGGGCCGGCCGCGCAGCGCCATGAACAACGCCCAGCCCGTGCCCCAGGCCAGCAGCGCGGGCAGCGGCCAGGGCACACGTGGCAGGGGCAAGGTGACGCTCATTGCGCCAGTGTCGGATCGACGGGCAACGGGCAATCGACGGAAAAGCAATGGGAAGCCGGGTGAACGGCCCACAGGGGCCGGGCCGGCGTCAGCGCATCGACATCAGACGATCGTGCGGCGGAATGACCTTGACCTTGTCGACGCTGACGGCCGACTTCACCGCAAAGCGCTTGTCCAGCGTGTCGCGCAGCGCGGGCGTGCCCAGCGGTGCGCCGGACGCCGCGACCAGCGCCGCCACCATCGGCAGGTTGGCGCGACGGCCGCGGCCGATGACGATGCCGATCTCGCCACTGGCCAAGGCGACGAAACTGCCCGGCGGGTACAGGCCGACGGCCTTGAGCAGTGCGCCGCCGATCTCGTCGGGCACGCCATCGGCGCCGATGCAGGCCTCGCGCGCCGCCTGCACCGGCGTGGCGGGCACGCGGGTGGCACGGCGGCTCAGCTTGGCCGTGAAGATGTCGACGCGGCGCAGCAGGCGTGCGGCCTGCTGCGGGCCGCTGAGTGCGGCGAGCGGCATGGCCTTGCGGCTGTCGTCGTGGTGCAGTTGCACGATCTCGAGCCAGACCTGGTCGGTGACACCGGCGTCGGCCAGCATGCGGGCCGACTTGGCCGCGTGCTGGTCGAGTTCGGCGCGCATCGCCGGCGTGATCGTCGGCGCGTGCGCCGCCAGCATGTCCTGCAGCCGGCGGATCGACAGGTTCATCGTCAGCGCGGCGCGCTCGAGGCTGCCGATCAGCGCGGCATCCCAGTCGAGCAGGCGTGCGGTCTCGCGGGCGACGATGCAGCACAGCAGCGCATGGTGCGCGCTGTAGCTTTCGGTGTTGTGGCCAGCGGTGTAGATCAGGTGGTACAGCGAATCGTCGAGCCGGCGTTCGCTGAGCGTGCGGGCGCTGTCGCAGCGGGCCTGCAGGCGTTGCTGCCAGCTGCGGTCGCCACTGGCGTCACGCAGCAGCGTATCCAGGCCGGCGCACAGCTCGTCCCACTGCTCGCCAAAGCGCAGCGTGAACTGGCGCACCGGGGCGTTGTCGTCGCGCATGGGATCGGGCCGCGCATCGGCAATGCGGCCCAGCGGCGCATTGCGCAGCAGCATCGCATCGATCGCACCGCCGAGGCGGCGGCGCCAGTCGCTGGATTCGCTCTCCTCGGCGTAGAGCTCGGCGGCGTGCAGTTCCTCGAGCACGTGGGCGTTGTCCACCCGCGACCCCGCAGCCAGCAGCAGGCGGCCGGCAGCGTCGCGCAGGCCGAACGGCAAGGCTTCGTTGAGTCGCAGGTACTGCTTGGAAAACGGGACGAGGTTCACGGGTTCAAGGGTTCACGGCACTCGGCGGAGTGCCACTGTCGTTTTTATCGGTCAGCCCTGGCCAAGCTTGAGCCGCGACCCAAAAAGAAAAGGGCGGATTCCGCTCGAGGAACCCGCCCGCAAAAGCACAGGGGATGTGCTAGGAGGAGACAAGCAAACAAGAAGTCATCGCATACGGGACAGTTGTCGTCCATTGGCGGCAGCCGGTCAAGCCACGCTGCCGCACGAAGCTCAATGGGCCGTGCAATCCTGCGCTTCTGCCCGCAGTTCCGTGCGCATCTCGTCGGACACGCCGGCCAGGCGGATGCCGCCGGCATTGCGACCCTTGCCGGCGCGCGCCGGCGGGTTGCACAGGCCGCACACGTAGTGGCGGGCAATCTCGTGCGGGTGCGTGACGAAGTGGCCGCTGCACTTGCTGCACTTGGTCATCGAGAGCATGCCGTTGTCGACGAACTTCACCAGGCGCCACGCCCGGGTGATCGACAGCTGCGGCTCGAGCTCCTGCGCACCCACCTGCTCGAGGTACAGCTTGTAGGCCTTGATGACGGTGTCGATCTCGTCGAGCTCGGCCACCTTGTTCAGGTATTCGTGGATGTTCAGGAACAGGCTGGCATGGATGTTCGGCTGCCAGGTCATGAACCAGTCGGTGGAGAACGGCAGCTGGCCCTTGCTGGGGCTCTTGCCGGCCACTTCCTTGTACAGGCGCAGCAGGCGCTCGTAGCTCAGGTCGGTCTCGCTCTCCAGCAC
>CAZXLI010000478.1:0-3399 GCA_964641795.1 uncultured Bordetella sp.
CGATGATGTCGCTGATCTTCTTGCTGCTGGTGTTGATCTCGTCCATCGTCGTGACGACCTGCTTCACCACCTGGCCGCCGCGCTGCGCCACCGACGAGGCGGACGAGGCGAGCTGGTTGGCCTGCGAAGCGGCATCGGCGCTCTGGCGCACGGTGCCGGTGAGCTGCTCGATCGAGCTGGCGGTGGTCTGCAGGTTCGACGCGGCCTGCTCGGTGCGGTGGCTGAGGTCGGCGTTGCCGGAGGCCACTTCGGCACTGGCGGTCTGGATCGAATCGGCGGAATTGCGGATCTGGCCGACCAGCGTGCGCAGCTGGTCCTGCATCGCGCTCAGGCTGCGCAGCAGGTCGGCGCTTTCGTCGCGACCTTCGTCCAGCACCGGGCGGGTCAGGTCGCCGCTGGCGATGGCGCGGGCCAGCTCGTTGGCCTGGCGCATCGGGCGCAGGATCGAGGCCGAGTTGGCCAGCGTCAGCGGTACCACCATCAGCACGGCCACGGCCAGCGCGGCGCCGAAGGTGAGCAGCGTGCGGTTGATCGAGGCGCCGATGTTCTCGCGCGCTTCGTCGGCGGCCTTGGTGTTCGACTGCCGCAGCGCGGCCATGCTCTGCTCGGCAGCCTGGGCCTGCGCGGCAGCCTTGCCGGAGACCTTGTTGATCGTGGTGGCCGAGTCGTAGGCCGAGGCCTCGATCTGCTTGAGCACCGGCTCGAACGCGGTGGCATAACCTTGAACCTGCGCGGCCACCTGGTCGATGACCTTGGGGTCCAGCCCGTGCTCGGCGGCCCCCAGGCTCTTGACCTCGGCCAGCGTGTTCTTCAACGATTCCTGCCACTTGGCCTTCAGCGCGGTGATCGCTTCGGGCTTTTCGTAGTTGATGATCAGGTCCTTCTCGTAGCGGCGCAACAGGCTCAGCTGCTCACCCAGCGAGGCAAGGTGGGTGTTGACCGTCAGCGTCTGCTCGGTGAGCTTGTCGCTCAGCGACTGGATGCGGAACATGCCGATCAGCCCGGCGCCGCCCACCATCACCAGCAACAGCACCACCATCGCGATCGCGCCCAGCATGCGCAGGCGGATCGTGAAGTGGCGCATCAGCTTGTCGACGATCTTCATCCTAATCTCCTGTTTCCAAGCGGACGCCAGGGAACCGGCTCTGCCGGGCCCTCGGCGTCGCCCCCTCGAGGGGGAAGCGCCGCAAGGCGCTCCGGGGGTGGGCTCAATGCCGCGTACGGCGCACGAGGGTGCCGATGTCCAGGATCAGCGCGACGCGGCCGTCGCCCATGATCGTGGCGCCCGAGACGTCCGGCACCTTGCGGTAGTTGGCTTCGAGGTTCTTCACCACCACCTGCTGCTGGCCGAGCAGCTCGTCCACCAGCAGCGCGACGCGCTGGCCCTCGGCCTCGACCACCACCATGATGTTGCTGACATGCTCGAAGTCGAAGCGCGGCACGTCGAACACCTTCTCGAGGTCGATCACCGGCATGTACTCGTCTCGCACCTCCACCACGCGGCCGGAGCCGCCGATGGTCTTGATCATGTTCGCCTGCACCTGGAACGACTCGACCACCGAGCCCAGCGGCAGGATGTAGCACTCGTCGCCGACACCCACGCTCATGCCGTCCATGATGGCCAAGGTGAGCGGCAGCCGCACCTTCACGCTCATGCCGTAGCCTTCGGCCGAGTCGATCTCGACCGAGCCGCCGAGCGACAGGATGTTCTTCTTCACCACGTCCATGCCGACACCGCGGCCGGAGACGTCGGTCACCACGTCGGCGGTGGAGAAGCCGGGCGCGAAGATCAGGTTCCAGCATTCCTGGTCGGTCATCGTGTCGGGCGCGTCGATGCCCTTTTCCCGTGCCTTCTTGATCAGCTTCTGGCGATTCAGGCCGCGGCCGTCGTCGCGCACCTCGATGACGATCGAGCCACCCTGGTGCGAGGCGACCAGCGTGATGGTGCCGGTCTCGGGCTTGCCCTTGGCCACGCGGTCGGCCGGCAGTTCGATGCCGTGGTCGCAGCTGTTGCGCACCAGGTGCGTCAGCGGGTCGGTGATCTTCTCGACCATGCCCTTGTCCAGCTCGGTGGCTTCGCCCACCGTGACCAGGTCGACCTTCTTGCCGAGCTTGGCCGCCAGATCGCGCAGCATGCGCGGGAACCGGTTGAAGACCATCGACATCGGAATCATCCGGATCGACATCACCGCTTCCTGCAGGTCGCGGGTGTTGCGCTCCAGGTCGGCCAGGCCCGACATCATCTGCTGCGACAGCGTTGCATCGATGTTCTTGCTGTTCTGCGCCAGCATGGCCTGGGTGATGACGAGTTCGCCGACCAGGTTGATCAGCTGGTCGACCTTCTCGACCGAGACGCGCAGCGTCGCGGAATCGAGCGCGGCGCCCTTGCCCTCGGCCTTCGGTGCGGCGGCCTTCGGCGCGCTGGCCTTGGGCGCGGCATCGGCGGCCGGTGCCGGCGCGGCCTCGGCCGCGGGCGTGGCGTGCTCCGTCGGTGCGCCGGGGGCGTTGTCGAAGAAGCCGTAGCCGGGGTCGGTGCTCGCCACTTCCGGCGGCGGCGCGCCGGGCGCGCCTTCATGGAAGCCGTAGCCCGGGCCCAGCGGTTCCAGGCGCACGGCTTCGCGCGGCACGTGGAAGGTGAACAGGTCCAGCAGGTCGTTGTCGCTGCTGGCCGTGGTGATCTTGAAGCGGCGCATGCCATCGGCGCCACGGCCGGCATCCAGCGGCTCGATCGTGCCCAGGCCGGAGATTTCCTTGAACAGATCGACGATGTTGTCGGCCGCGCTCATGTCGGCCAGCTCGCCCACGGTGAGCTCGACCACGCGCACGTCGTTCTTCAGCACCATCGGTGCGGCGGCCGGGGCCGGCGCGGCCGTGGCGGCCACCACCGGCACGGTGGCGGGCGTGTCGACCTTGCCGCCTTCGCACAAGGTCTTGATCGTGAACAGCAGTTCGGTGGTGTCGATCTCGCCGCCGCCAGAACCCTGGTGCCGTGCCAGCTGGGCCTTCAGCGCATCGCCGGCCTGCAGCAGCACGTCCACCATCTGCGAGGTGGGCTGCAGCTCGTGGCGGCGCAGCTTGTCCAGCAGCGCTTCCATCTGGTGCGTCAGTTCCGCGACATCGGTGAACCCGAAGGTGGCCGCGCCACCCTTCACCGAGTGCGCGCAACGGAAGATCGCGTTGAGCTCTTCATCGTCGGCTGCGCTGACATCCAGCTCGAGCAGCATCTGCTCCATCGAGCCGAGGTTCTCGCCGGCTTCTTCGAAGAAGACCTGAAAGAACTGGCTCAGGTCGATGCCGGCGGACATGTGCGCGCCGTCGTTGCTGGTGTCTGCCATGGCAGCAGCCTCCGGTAGTGTCTTGTGCAGCGGGAAAGGGAGAGGGATGCGGTGGGTCGTCCGC
>CAZXLI010000479.1:0-3389 GCA_964641795.1 uncultured Bordetella sp.
TGATCACGCCCCACTCGGGGTTGAGCATGAAGCGCACCGAGAGGATGGTGGGAATCGACGGCACCGCCCAGGGCAGGATGAACAGCACCGACAGCACCTTGATCCACCAGCGCGTCTCGACGAAGAAGCCCGACAGCAGCAGCGCGATCAGCATCTTGATGTTGATCGCGACGACCAGGAAGATCACCGTGTTCACCACGGTGCGGAAGAAGATCGGATCTTCGAACAGCTTGACGTAGCTGGCCGGGTGCCGCGCCAGCCACAGCCCGTAGCCCACCGGGTACAGCACGAAGACCAGGAACACCAGCAGGTAGGGCAGCACCAGCATGCGGCCCCAGAACTGCCAGGGGCTCAGGCGCGCGCGCGGCGCCAGTGCTGCTGCATTGCTAACGGCAATCGTACTCATGCGGTTCTATCTCCCCGGCAGGGGACGGGCCGCGCCAGCGGCCAGGGGAGCGGGCTGTAAGCCGGAGGGCCCGACCCGATCCGGGTTGCCCGGTCGGGTTGGGTGCCCCCTCGGGGGGGGGTGGCCGCCAGGCGGCCGGGGGCTCCATCAGTTCGAGGCTACTTGCTTGATGCGGGCGATCATCTCGTCGACCGCCTTGTCCACCGGCACCTTCTCGTTCAGGATGCGGTTCATCGCCTTGGCCCAGACGTTCTCGTTGTTCAGCACCGTGAACTTGTAGTTCTTCGTGAATTCGAACGGCGTGGTGCCGTTCATGAACTGGTTGTACACGGCCTGGCGGTGCGCATCGGCCTTCCAGAACGGGCTTTGCTGCGACGCCTTCAGCACCGGGAACCAGCGGCCCAGCGAGCCTTCGACATAGGGCTGCAGGTTGGCTTCCTCCAGGAAGAAGGCGACGAACTTCTTCGCGGCGGCCTTGTTCTTCGCGTCCTTGAAGATCACGCCGGTCTTCACGGCGGCGCGGTAGACCATCTTGCTGCCGTCGGGCTTGTTCGGGAAGCCGGCGGTGGCGATCAGCATGTTGTAGTTCTTGCGGGCGGCAGCGCGCTGGCCCTCGTTCAGCGCTTCGTTGTTCGCGTCGTCCAGCCATTTCGCGGCAATCGAGATCGTCGCGTTGTGGGTCATCACCGTGGTCTTGTTGTGGAAGGCCACGTTGTTGTCGGGATCCTTCCAGCTGGTGGACGAGGGCGGCGAGCAGCCCTTGCTGTACACGGAGGTGTAGTCGCTCATCGCGCTGATCAGGCCCTGGCGCACGGTGGGGTCGTCGACCAGCAGCTTGCCCGAGTCATTGACCAGCTTGACGTTGTACGCGTCCATGAAGGTCAGGAACGAGTAGAAGGAATCGCTGGAGTCCACGCCCATCGGCTGGCCGATGCCGAAGGCGCGGTTGCCGCTCTTCTGGCGGTAGGCGGGCTGCACCTTCTCGCACCAGAAGCTCCAGTACTCCTTCCAGGTCTTCGGAATGTCGGCTTCGGTGAATCCCGATTCAGCGAGCATGTCCTTCCAGTACTGGATGTGCATCGTCTGCTGCTTGATCGGGAAGGCGTAGTAGGCGCGCGACTGGTTGGCGTTGTTGAACAGGAAGGTGGTGCTCAGCGCCGCCGGCTCGAACTTGCTGCGCAACGGATCGATCACGCTGGAGATGTCTTCCAGCTTGCCGTCGTAGGCCCACTTCGCGGTGACCTGGAAGTCGTACACGTCGGCATACGCCACGTCCGGCGGGCTGCCGGAATCGAGCGCCGAGACGGTCTTCGGGATCATGTCCTGCACCGGGTACTGCGACAGCTCGACCTTGATGCCCTTGTGCTTTTCCTCGAACTTCTTGATGGCCGCGAGCAGCGCGTCGTCCTCGGCCTTGTAGAAGCCTTTCACCCACCACACGGTGAGCTTCTCCTGCGCCAGCGCGGGGCCGGCGGTGAGCAGGCTGCTGGCCAGCGCACAGGCCAGCCAGGTGGTCTTCTTCAGCTTCATGCAGGTGTCTCCAGGGGGTGGTACGGTCTGACCGCTTGTGGTGTTATCGTATGATGATTGATCGGGCGCCGGCTGCGGACTTTCCCGGACCCGGGTCGCCGCGTACGGCCGCTGGCCGCGTGGCCGTCACTGGCACTCGGGAACCGGCGTCAGCAGTGGCTGGCCGGCAAAGTGCGCGCGCAGGTTGCCGAACGCGAGGTCGGCCATCGCCTGGCGCGTGCTCTGCGTCGCGCTGCCGATGTGCGGGGTGAGCATCACCTGCGGCAGCGCGCGCAGGCGCTCGGGCACGTTGGGCTCGTTCTCGAACACGTCGAGGCCGGCGCCGGCAATGGTGCCGGCCTCCAGCGCTTCGATCAGCGCCTCTTCGTCCACCACCGAGCCGCGCGCCACGTTCACCAGCAGGCCGATCGGGCCCAGCGCCTTCAGCACTTCGGCGTTGATCAGCTTGCGGGTCGCGGCACCGCCGGGGGTGATGACCACCAGCACGTCGCTGGCCTCGGCCAGGGCCGTGGCATTCGGGTGGTAGGCGTAGGGCAGATCGGGCCGCGGCGTGCGGGCGGTGTAGGCGATCGGCATGTCGAAGGCGGCGGCGCGCTTCGCAATCGCCTGGCCGATGCGGCCCATGCCGACGATGCCCAGCCTCGAGCCTGAGAGCTTGCGCGCCAGCGGCATCGGGCCCTCGGGCCAGCGGCCCTGGCGCACGTACTGGTCGGCCGCCGCCAGGTTGCGCGCGGCGGCCAGCATCAGGCCCAGCGCGAGGTCGGCCACGTCGTCGTTCAGCACGTTGGGCGTGTGCGTCACCATCACGCCGCGCGCCTTGGCGGCGGCCACGTCGACGCCGTCGTAGCCGACGCCCATCACCGAGATGATCTTCAGCGCCGGCAGCTGCGCGATCAGCTCGGCATCGACCCTCGATTCGCCGCTGGCGGCAATGGCCTCGATCTTCGGCGCCACCGCCGCGAAGGCCGCGGGGTCCTGCTGGTGCAGCCGGTCATGCAGCGTGAAGGCGGCCTGCAGTTGCGGCAGCAGCAGCGGCGACAGCTTGGCCACGGTCAGCACATCGGGTCGGTTCAATCGGGGCTCCTTCGGGTTCTACCGCAGTCGGCTTTCAATCGTCATACCATAATATGCTGGCAGGCCCTGAACACCCACCCCGGGAAAGCCAGCAGACGATGAGCGACAAGCCGAGAAAGAAGCCCGAAGACCTGCGCAGCCAGCAATGGTTCGGCCGCCAGGACCGCGACGGGTTTGCGTACCGCAGCTGGGTCAAGGGCAAGGGCGTGCCGCACGACCAGTTCGATGGCCGGCCGGTCATCGGCATCTGCAACACCTTCAGCGAACTCACGCCCTGCAACTCGCATTTCCGCACGCTCGCCGAGCAGGTGAAGATCGGCGTGTACGAGGCCGGCGGCTTCCCGCTCGAGTTCCCGGTGATGTCGCTGGGCGAGACGCT
>CAZXLI010000480.1:0-3353 GCA_964641795.1 uncultured Bordetella sp.
TACGACCGGGCGGGCCGGTTCGGCGGCGAGGAGTTCGTGCTGCTGCTGCCCGAGGCCGATCAGGCGCAGGCCGTCGCCGTGGCGGAAGCCGCACGCGCGGCAGTGGCCGCAATCGACGCTTCCCGCTGGCTGCCCGACCGCGGCGTCAGCGTCAGCATCGGCGTCACCACCTTCGGCGCCGCCGATACGCTGGCCGACATCCTGCGCCGCGCCGACGAAGCGCTCTACCAGGCCAAGCGCGACGGCCGCAACCTGGTGCGCTGGACCCTGCACGCGGCCGCCGCGGCGCCGGCCTGAGCGGCAGGCCCGGTCAGGCCAGGTCCAGCCGCGCCAGCAGCGAGGCCACCTCGGCCGCCGAGCGCACGCCCAGCTTCGAGAACACGCGGGCGCGGTGGACCTCGACGGTGCGCACCGAGATGTGCAGCTCGTCGGCGATCACCTTGTTCAGCTTGCCGGCGGCCACACGCAGCATCACCTCGTGCTCGCGCTCGGTCAGCGCGGTCAGGCGCGCGGCTTCGCGCTCGCGGTCGGTGCGCGCGCTGGCATGCGCGGCCTCGAGCCGCAACGCGCGTTCGACGCGCTGCACCAGCGATTCGTCGCTGAACGGCTTCTCGACGAAATCGAGCGCGCCCTTGTGCAGCGCGTCCACTGCCATCGGGATGTCGCCGTGGCCGGACAGGAAGATCACCGGCAGCGTGACACCCCGCGCCACCAGCTCGTCGTGCAGCTGCAGGCCGGACATCGGCTCCATGCGCACGTCGAGCACGATGCAGCCGCGCAGCGGGCCGGCGTCCAGCGCGGCCAGCAGCTCGGGACCCGAGGCATAGGCGCGCGCCGCCAGCCCGTGCGATTGCAGCAGGAAGGCCAGCGCATCGCGCACCGCGGCTTCGTCGTCCACCAGGTGCACCATCGGCTCGGCCGTCTTCGGGCCGCGGCCCGGGCGTTCGGGGTCAGGGCTCATCGTCTTCGTCTCCAGCCAGCGGCAGCGTGAAGGACAGGCGCGCGCCGCCCAGCGGGCTGGCGCCGGCCTCCAGCCCGCCATGGTGGGCCTCGACCACCGAGCGGCAGATCGCCAGGCCCATGCCCATGCCGTCGCGCTTGGTCGAGTGAAACGGCGCCGATAACACGTCAACGGTGCGGCCGCCGAGGCCAGGGCCGTTGTCGTCGACATCGATGCGCACGAAGCGCGGCCCGGCGGCCTGCGCCGTCAGCCGGATCGCCGGCGCCTCGCGCCCGGCCAGCGCATCGGCGGCATTTCGCAGCAGGTTGATCAGCACCTGCTCGATCAGCACCGGATCGGCCAGCAGCGGCGGCAGGCCGGGCGTGACCTGCAGCGCGAGCTCGATGCCGCGCTGCTGCAGGTCGCGCCGCAGCAGCGCCGCCGCACGCTGCACGATGTCGTCGATGCGGCAGCGTTCGCGCTGCGGCGCGCGGCGGGTCAGGAAGCTGCGGATGCGCTGCACGATGCGACCCGCTTCCGCCGCCTGCTCGCCCTGCCGGCGCAGCGCGTCCATCACCAGCGTGTCGTCGAAGCCGGCGCGTTCCAGCGATCGCAGCACGCCGCCGTTGTAGCTGGTGATCGCGGCCAGCGGCTGGTTCAGCTGGTGCGCCAGCGCCGAGGCCACCTCGCCCAGCGTCGTCAGCCGCGCCTGCGTGGCCAGCGCCTCGCTGCGCTGGCGCTCGCGCTCCTCGGCCTGCTTGCGCGCGGTGATGTCGACGATCGAGCCCATCCAGCCGATCTGCTGGCCCACCGCATTGACCAGCGGCGCCTCGAACACCATCACGTGCAGCTCGTGGCCGTCGGCATGCAGCCAGCGCGCCTCGTAGCCTTCGCGCGGGGCGCCGCCGGCCATGTTGCGCTGGTGGCGCCACATGCTCTCGGCCACCGCCTCGGGCGGCCAGTACGGCATCGGCGGCAGGCGGCCCAGCAGCTGCTCGGGCGTGTAGCCCACCAGCTCGCAGAAGGCGCGGTTCACATGCACCAGGCGGCCCTGCGTGTCGCGGCCGCGCACGCCGACGGTGAGCGAGTCCTCGATCGAGCGGCGGAACGCGGCCTCGGTGCGCCAGCGCGCCTCGGCCTCGCGCGCCTCGCGCATCTGGCGCCGCAGCGAGACGCTGGCCGCGGCACTGAGCAACAGGAACACCGCCATCAACGCCAGCGGCAGCGTGCGCCACCAGCGCACATGCGGCTCGCGCGTGGTGAGCTCGAGGTAGGCATCGGCCATCGCCGGCTCGAGGCTGACGCGGTAGGCCTGCTGCCCGCTGACCGGCGCGGCCACGTCACCGCTGGCGGCGATGAGCTGGCCGAAGCCGTCCACCAGCCGCACGTCGTAGCGCCGCGCCAGCCACCAGGGCACGGTCTGGCGCAGCAGCACGCCGGGCGCGAAGCGCACGATCAGCTGGCCGCCGCCCGGCGTGGGCGCGGCCAGGTGGGCCGAGAGGCCGCCGTCGTCGTGCCCGCCGCCGTGCGGCACCGCCGCCGGCCGCGCCGCCTGCGGCGGCACATGCGCCAGCAGCCGGTTGTTGGCGTCTAGCACCGTGACGCTAACCCACAAACGACGCAGCCCTTCGGCCACCCCCTCCTGGCGCAGCAGCTGGGCTTCGTCCAGCGCCTGCGGCACCGCGGCGGCCAGCGCGGTGACATTGCGCTGCTCGCCGGCCAGCCAGTCGCTCAGGCGGCTGTCCAGCGTCAGCGCATCGGCGATCAGCGTGCGGCGTTCGTCGTCCAGGTCCTGCTGGTCGGACCACTGCAGCCAGCCGCCCACCGCGGCCGCGAACGCCAGCGTCAGCACGAAAGGCCAGGCCCAGGCGCCGCGCAGCCGCGGGGCGGGAGGCATGGCGATGGTTTGCATGACCGCCAGTCTAGGTTGCCGGCCACCGGCCGGACGGGCCGCGGGCGCCGGAATGTGGAAGTCCACAACTGGCGTCGGCACGGTGCGGTTTCCACAATCCGCGCCAGCCCAACCGGCCCCCGCGGCCTTCGAGGAGACAAGACCCATGACCGCTTCGCACACCCCGCGCCTGTCGCGCCGCCTGCTGCTGGCCGCTGCCGCCGCCACGCTGCCGCTGGCCGCACCGATGATCGCCCGCGCGCAGGCCCCGATCGTCATCAAGTTCAGCCACGTGGTGGCGCCGGACACGCCCAAGGGCAAGGGCGCGCAGCGCTTCAAGGAGCTGGTGGAAGAGCGCAGCAAGGGCGCCATCAAGGTCGAGGTCTACCCCAACAGCCAGCTCTACAAGGACAAGGAAGAGCTCGAGGCGCTGCAGCTCGGCTCGGTGCAGATGCTGGCGCCCTCGCTGGCCAAGTTCGGGCCGCTCGGCGTTCGCGAGTTCGAGGTGTTCGACCTGCCCTA
>CAZXLI010000481.1:0-3341 GCA_964641795.1 uncultured Bordetella sp.
CGGCGAGATCCTCGACTGGATGCTCGCGCCACTGCTGCTGCTGTGGCCGATGAGCGTGGCGCTGACCTGGCTGGCGGCGCAGAGCATCGCCAACCGTCCGTTCGACCGCGACCTGGCCGAGATGGCCCGCACGATCGCGCGTCAGGTCGTCGTCGTGCCGGGCGGCGCGGGGCGCCATTCGCAGGTGAAGTTGCGACTGCCCGAGGTGGCCGCCGAGGTGCTGCGGGCGGACGATTCCGACCACGTGTACTTCCAGGTGCTGGGCGCGCGCGGCGAATATGTCGCCGGCGACCGGGCGTTGCCGGTGCCCGAGGAGCCGCCCGGCCCGGCGCAGGAGCTGCGCTACCGCGACGACGACGTGCAGTCCGACGCGGTGCGCGTGGCCTACCTCTGGCTTGCGCCCACCGGCGTGGCGGGCGAAGTGCCGCCGCTGGTGCAGGTGGCCGAAACGCTGGACAAGCGCTCGCGCCTGGCCACCGAGATCATCAAGGGCGTGATCGTGCCGCAGTTCGTCGTGCTGCCGCTGGCGGTGCTGCTGGTGTGGTTCGCGCTGGCGCGCGGCATCAAGCCGCTCAACGAGCTGCAGCAGCGCATCCGCCGCCGCGAGAGCCACGACCTGAGCCCGATCGAGGAACGTGACGTGCCCGAGGAAGTGGCGCCGCTGGTGGGGTCGATCAACGACCTGCTGACGCGGCTGGACCGCTCGATGAGCACGCAGAAGCACTTCCTGGCCGACGCCGCGCACCAGCTGAAGACACCGCTGGCCGGATTGCGCATGCAGGCCGAGCTGGCGCAGCGCGAGATCGACGCCGGCGAGCAGGACCCCAAGGCCTTGAAGCGCTCGCTGCAGCAGATCGCCCACGCCAGCCAGCGCGCCGCGCACATGGTCAACCAGTTGCTGGCAATGGCCCGCGCCGAGGACAAGGAAGGCGCGCGCCAGCAGCAGGACGTGAACATCGTGCGGCTGGCACGCGAGACGGTGCGCGACTTCGTGCCCAAGGCGATGGACAAGCGCATCGACCTGGGCTACGAAGGGCCCGAGGACCAGCAGGCGCTGCATGGCCGCCTGCTCGGCGAACCGCTGCTGGTGCGCGAGCTGATCCGCAACCTGGTCGACAACGCGCTGCAGTACACGCCCTCGGGTGGCAGCGTCACGGTGCGGGTGGTCGACGATCCGTTCGGGCAGGTGGTGGTGCTGCAGGTCGAAGACACCGGACCCGGCATCGCGGAGGCCGAGCGCGAACTGGTGTTCCGGCCGTTCTACCGCGCGTTGGGCACCGATGTCGACGGCAGCGGGCTGGGGCTGGCGATCGTGCAGGAGATCGTGCAGCGCCACCAGGCCGAGATCTCGATTGCCGATGCGCGCCCGCGCGCGCAGGCCGCCGCGCAAGGCCAGGGGCCGGGCGCCTTGTTCACGGTGCGCTTCGCGATGCTGCCGCGGGGGGACGCAGCCGCCGCGGATCCGCCGTCAGACGACTGAGCCGCCCGGGGGCGAGGCCTGTGCCCACAAGGCCTCGATGAACGGCAGCAGGCTGGCATCGTCCTGTGCGCCGTGGCCCGCCGCGCAGGCGGCGCGAAACAGCGCCGCGGCCTGCAGGCCCAGCGCCGGCTCCACGCCGGTGGCCTGCGCCATGCCGATCGCCAGCGCCGAGTCCTTGGCCAGCAGCGTGGTGTGGGCGCGCGGCGCCAGGTCGCCGGCCAGCGCGCGGGCCATGCGGTCCGAGCCGATCCAGCTCTGGCCGCTGGACTGTGCAATCACCGCCAGCGTGGCCTCGCCATCCAGCCCGAGCCGGCGCGCCAGCGCGATCGCCTCGGCAGCGCCGGCCAGGTTCACCGCCGCCAGCAGGTTGTTGACGAGCTTGGTGCGGGCGCCATCGCCCGGCCGGCGGCCGATGCGGAACAGGCTGGCGCCGATGTGGCGCAGCAGCGACTCATAACGTTCGAACAGCGCGTCCTCGCAGGCGACCATCAGACTCATGGAGCCGTCGCGTGCCCGCGCCGGACCGCCGGACATCGGCGCATCGATGCAGCCGATGCCGTGGGCCGCGAGCCCGGCGGCGGCCCGCTCGACATCGGCCGGAGAGATGGTCGGGCACAGTGCTACCGCCGTCGGCCGGGGGGCGGCGTTGACCAGACCGTGCGCGCCGAACAGCACCTCGAGCGTCTGCGCCGCGTCGACCACCACCACCGCCACCAGCTCGCAGCGCGAGGCCAGGTCGGCGGCATGCTCAGCGCGGCTCGCGCCCGCCGCCAGGGCGGGGGCTTCATGCGCGGCCAGCAGGTCATGCACCACCACCGGATGACCGGTGTCGCGCAGGCGCAGCGCCATCGCGCTGCCCATGTTGCCGGTGCCGATCACGCCCACGGCGGGCTTCGATTCCATGCCGATCTCCGCGGTCTAGCGTTGCATCAAGCCCCGGCTGCGGGCGATCGACATCAGGATGCCCAGTGCCAGCCCGAGCGTCACCATCGCCGTGCCGCCGTAGCTGACGAAGGGCAGCGGAATGCCCACCACCGGCAGGATGCCGCTGACCATGCCCATGTTGACGAAGGCATAGGTGAAGAAGCTCAGTGTGATGGCGCCGGCCAGCAGGCGCGAGAACACCGTCGGCGCCTGCGCCGCGATCAGCAGCCCGCGCAGGATCACCCAGGTGAACGCGACGATCAGCAGACCCGTGCCGAGCAGGCCGAACTCCTCTGCGTAGGCGGCGAAGATGAAGTCGGTGGTGCGCTCGGGGATGAACTCCAGGTGCGTCTGGGTGCCGTTCATGAAGCCCTTGCCGGTGACGCCGCCCGAGCCGATGGCGATCATGCCCTGGATGATGTGGAAGCCCTTGCCCAGCGGGTCGGTGGTCGGGTCCAGCAAGGTGCAGATGCGGTGCTTCTGGTAGTCGCGCAGCAGCGGCCAGACGACCTCGGGGTCGCAGATGCGGTCGGCGCTGATGACCACCGCCGCCAGGCCGATGCCGGCGGCCAGCAGCACCGGCAGGATCAGCTTCCACGACAGGCCCGCGAAGAACATCACGTAGAGCCCGGCCGAGAGGATCAGGATCGCGGTGCCGAGGTCGGGCTGCTTCACCACCAGTCCCACCGGCACCAGCAGCAGCAGCCCGGCGATCAGGAAGTCCAGCATGCGCAGCTGGCCCTCGCGCTTCTGGAACCACCAGGCCAGCATCAGCGGCATCGCGATCTTGAGCACCTCGCTGGGCTGGATGTCGACCACGCCGACGTGCAGCCAGCGCGTCGCGCCCTTTTTGGTCACGCCGAACACCGCCACCGCGACGAGCAAGCCGACGCCGGCGACGTACAGCGGCAGCGCCAGCTGGGCCAGGCGCTGCGGC
>CAZXLI010000482.1:0-3317 GCA_964641795.1 uncultured Bordetella sp.
CGCCCGAACTGGCCGAGTACAAGCTGTACACCCCCGATGAGGTGATGTGCTGGCCGGCCGGGACCGGCTACGCGCTGGCCGACTGGCTGCGCACACGCGGGCATGAGCCGCGTTTCATGGAATGGCCGCCGCGTCGCGGCTGAAGAACACGACAGAGGCAGACTCGACGATGCAAGCCCAGAAGGAAATCGACACCCGCGGCCTGAACTGTCCGCTGCCCATCCTGAAGGCCAAGAAGGCGCTGGCCGAGATGGTCAGCGGCGAAGTGCTGAAGGTGCTGGCCACCGATCCCGGCTCGGTGCGCGATTTCCAGGCCTTTGCGCGGCAGACCGGCAACGAGCTGGTCGAACAGTCCAGCGCGGGAGAGGAGTTCGTGCACTACCTCCGGCGCCGATAGCGCGTCACAGGGCCAGCGACTTCAGGAACTCGCGCGTGGTCTCACCCAGTTCCGGGTGTTGCAGCGACAGTTCGATGTTGGCCTGCAGAAAACCTTCCTTGCTGCCGCAGTCGTAGCGCTTGCCTTCGTAGCGGTACGCAAACACCTTCTCGCGACGCAGCAGCGAGGCGATGCCGTCGGTGAGCTGGATCTCGCCGCCGACCCCCCGCGGTTGCGTGGCGATCTCGTGGAACACGCCGGGCGTCAGGATGTAGCGGCCCGCCACGCCCAGGCGTGAAGGCGCCGAGGCCGGATCGGGCTTTTCGACGATGCGGGTGATGTCCATGAGCCGATCGTTCACCGGCGTGCCGGCGACGATGCCGTAGCGCCGGGTCTGGTCGGCCGGCACTTCCTGCACCGCGAGGATCGAGGCGCGCCACTCGGCGAACTGGTCGACCATCTGCTTGAGCACCGGCGGATCGCCCACCATCAGGTCATCGGCCAGCAGCACCGCGAAGGGCTCGTTGCCCACCAGCCGCTGGCCGCACAGCACCGCATGGCCGAGGCCCAACGCCTGCGCCTGGCGCACGTAGATGCACTCCATGTCGGCCGGCTTGACGCTGCGCACCACCTCGAGCAGGGCGGTCTTGCCCGCTTGTTCGAGGGCTACCTCGAGCTCGAAGGTCATGTCAAAGTGGTCTTCGATCGGTCGCTTGTGGCGTCCCGTCACGAAGATCATCTCCCGCACGCCGGCAGCGTAGGCCTCTTCCACCGCGTACTGGATCAGCGGCTTGTCGACCACCGGCAACATTTCTTTCGGCTGCGCCTTGGTGGCAGGCAGGAAACGGGTGCCCAATCCGGCTACTGGAAAGATCGCCTTCTTGATCAACATCTGCTTACATAGAATGGGGGTTGCGGATCAAAACCATTCTGGCACGCCCCGTGCTGCGAATGGCTGGCAGAGATCCCGCGAAAGCAGATGGATGTCCTGATTGTCGAGCCGCTGGACCCGGACGTGATGCACTGGCTGGTGGCCCGCCACGCTGTGCGCTACGCACCGGACCTGGCGCGTGACCCGCGGGCCTTCCGCCAGGCGCTGTACAACGTGCGCTCGCTGATCCTGCCGCCCTCGGTGGCGCTGGATGCCGATGCGCTGCGCCATGCGCCGATGCTGCGCGCGGTCGGCCGCGTCAGCGCCGGTGCCGAGAACATCGACCTCGATGCCTGTTCGCGTGCCGGTGTCGAAGTGGTGCGGCCGAGCAATGCGACCGCGGCCGCCGAGGCGGAATTCGTGATCGGCGCGATGCTGCAGATGCTGCGCCGCGTGCCGGTGGTCAATGCCGAAGGGCTGCTGGTCGGCCGTGAGCTTGGCGGCTCGACGATCGGCCTCATCGGCATGACGCCGACCGCCCGGCCCCTCGCGCAATTGCTGGGCGCCTTCGGTGCCCGCGTGGTCGGCTACGACCCGGCCGTGCATGCCAGCGATCCGCTGTGGCACCGCTGGAAGGTCGAGCCGGTGGGCTTGCGCGAGTTGCTGGAAGAGAGCGAAGCCACCAGCGTGATGCTCAGCTACTTCAGCCGCTACCACGGCCTGCTGGGCGAACGCTTCCTGCCCTTCTGCCGACCGAACCAGGTCATGGTGTGCATCGCGCCGTCCAGCGTGTTCGACGAAGCCGCGCTGGCCGAAGCCCTGGCCACCGGCCGCATGGCCGCCGCGTGGTTCGACAGCATGGAGCCCGGCATGCTGGAGCCCGGCCGCCCGCTGCACGACATCGACACCTTGCAGATCACCCCGCGTGTGGCCAGCACCACGCGCGAGTCGCGCGTGCGCAGTGCCTGGGGCGTGGCGCGCCGCATCGACGAACTGCTGGCGCAGCCCGCCGGGCGAGCCGATCTCAGGCCGGCCGACCCTGCGCCAGACGAGCCGCTTGATCTTGCAGCCGGCGGAGCGTCTGCTTGAAGTCGACCAGCCGCTGACGCAGCTCGGCCACCACCGCCTCCGGCGCCCGCGACACGAAACGCTCGTTGCCGAGCTGGGTTTCGGCCTTGCCGATCTCGCCTTCCAGGCGGGTCATCTCCTTGCCGATGCGGGCCAGTTCGGCATCGACGTCCACTTCGACATGCAGCGCCAGCCGCGTGTCGCCGACCACTGCCACCGGGCTCAGTGCGCTGGCCTGCTCGAAAGCGGCTTCGTCGCCGAACTGCTTGAGCTCGGACAGCTTGGCCAGCGTCCTCAGCACGGGGGCCGCCTCGGCGATGAAGGCCTCGTCGCCGATGGCATACAGCGGCTTGCGATCGCCGGGTGAGAGGTTCATCTCGCTGCGCAGGCTGCGCACCGCGGCGACCAGCGACTTCATCTTCGCGACCCAGGCGTCGGCGGCCGGGTCGATCTTCTCCAGCTGCGCCTGCGGGTAGGCGGCCGCCGCGATCGTGCCTTCGGTCGAGCGGCCGGCCACCGGCGCGACGCTCTGCCACAGCTCGGCGGTGATGAATGGTGCAATCGGGTGCAGCAGGCGCAGCACGGTCTCCAGCGTGCGGATCAAGGTCCTGCGCGTCGCGCGCTGCTCGGCCTCGGACCCGTTGGCGATCTGCACCTTGGCGATTTCCAGGTACCAGTCGCAGTACTCGTCCCAGACGAACTGGTAGATCGCGTTGGCCACCAGGTCGAGTCGATAACTCGCAAAACCCTCGGCCACCGCGGCCTCGACGCGCTGCAGCTCGCCCGCGATCCAGCGGTCGGCCGGCGAGAAGCGCAGGTAACCGTGGAAGGGCTGGCCGGGCGCGCACTCGGCCTTGGTGTGCTCCTTCAGCCCGCAGTCCTGGCCCTCGCAGTTCATCAGCACGAAGCGCGTGGCGTTCCAGAGCTTGTTGCAGAAATTGCGGTAGCCCTCGCAGCGCTTGGTGTCGAAGTTGACGCTGCGGCCCAGCGTGGCCATGGCCG
>CAZXLI010000483.1:0-3317 GCA_964641795.1 uncultured Bordetella sp.
GAGCGGTACGGACGGGCCCATGGCCCAGAGCGGCAAGAGGCCGCTCTGGGCCGACAGCAGGCGCACGCCCGTGCGCCAACGTTTCATGGCTCGCGGGTGGCGCGTAGCGCAATGGACCACTGACATGGCACTGATCGTCGACGACAGCACCGCCAACATGACCTTCTCGTCCGCGGGCGCGAAGGCCGCGGTGCACCTGGGTACCCACTTCGCGGTGGTGCACTGCACCGCCGGCGCCAACCTGGGCGCGGGCAACAGCATGCCGGCCGGCAAGGTGAAGAACACCGACGCGATCCAGATGAAGGGCACGGTGTTCGTCGAGGCCACGGCCAACGAGTTCGACCTCGGCGACCGCGAGTTCGGCATGGTGCAGGTCACCGAGCTGTACGACTACCGCTTCGTCTATGCCGGCCGGCTGGCCTCGGACGGCTCGGCGGTGCTCAACGTCGGTGCCGGCTTCACGAAGAACCCCTCGCTCGACGTGCAGCCGACCAGCGGCGAAACGGTTGACGAGCACATCTTCAGCTTCATGAACCTGGACGTGAAGCGCGTGACCACGCCGCGCACCGGCTTCGAGGTGACCGTGCTGTTCGGCGACCACCCGAACAACGTGGTGCCGCTGCGCTACGACAACCAGAGCTCGCACTCGACGAACTTCCTCGCCCGCATCCGGCGCGCGCAGCACTTCGTGGTCTATTTCCTCACCCGCGGCAGCGCCACCGAGACGCCGCGCATCCTGGGCCGGCTGGGCTGGGCGGTGACCTGGGACTGCGACGTCAACTGGACCATCGCGACGATGCGCCCGAAGCTGACGATGACCCGCGCCGAGCTGTTCCCCGGCACCTTCAAGCTGGGCCCGCCGCCGGCCGGCGACAACTGGGCGCAGATCGCCGTGAACCGCACGGGGCCACCCACCAACGAGCAGGACACCGCCGCGGTGAACCGCATCTACAACACCCATGCCGAGCCGGTCTGCAGTGAATCACTGAGCCCGCCCGACGGCTTCCGCAGCAACTTCTTCAGCTGAGTGTCGGCCACCGCTTCCCGCGCCTCGCGCCTGAATCGCCAGGCGCTGCACCAGACGGTGCGGCACACGCTGCTCTCGGTGCGCGACCTGCTGGCCACTGCCGGCCCGTTCGTTCTGCTGGCGCTGCTGCTGCTGCTGCTGGCCTACTGGCTGCTGGACCCGACGCCGCCGCCCCGCGTGGTGCTGGCCACCGGCACCGAGCGCAGCGCGTACACCGCCTTCGGCGAGCGCTACGCGAAGATCCTCAAGCGCCATGGCATCCGCGTGGAGCTGCGTGCCACGCAGGGCGCGGCCGAGAACCTGGCGCTGCTGCGCCAGCCGGATTCGGGCGTCGACGTCGCGTTCGTGCAAGGCGGCGCTGGCGACGAGGCGCAGGCCAGTGACGCCGGCCTCGAATCGCTCGGCAGCCTGTTCCACGAGCCGCTGTGGCTGTTCTACCGCGAGGACGCGGCGCAGAAGTCATTGAAAGCGCCCACGCTCGACAGCCTGTCGCAACTGGCCGGCTGGCGGCTGAACATCGGCACGCCCGGCAGCGGCGTGCCCAACCTGATGGCCAAGGTGTTCGAGGCCAACGGCCTGAAGCCTGAAAGCCTGACGCTGAAGCGCGAGGCCGACACGCCCGCTGTCGTGGCGTTGCTGGCCGGCGAGCTCGACGCGCTGGTGTTCGCCTCGGCGCCCGAATCGGTGATGGTGCAGATGCTGCTGCGCACGCCCGGCATCCGGCTGTACCACTTTGCGCAGGCCGAGGCCTATGCGCGGCGCTTCGAGTTCATCAGCCCGGTGCTGCTGCCGCGTGGCATCGTCGACCTGGCCGCCGACCAGCCGCCGCAGGACGTCAAGCTGATCGCGCCCACCGCGATGCTGGTGGCCCGCGAGAGCACGCACCCGGCACTGGAGCAGCTGCTGGTGCAGGCAGCGCGCGAAGTGCATGGCGGCGCGGGCTGGTTCCAGCAGCGTGGCGACTTCCCGAACACGCGCAACACCGAATGGCCGCTGGCCAAGGAAGCCGAGCGCTTCTACCGCAACGGCCCGCCCTGGCTGCAGCAGTACCTGCCGTTCTGGTTCGCCAACCTGTTCGACCGCATGGGCGTGGTGCTGGTGTCCATCATCGCGGTGCTGCTGCCCTTGTCGCGCGTGGTGCCGCCGCTGTACCAGTTCCGCATCCGCTCGCGCGTGTTCCGCTGGTACGGCCAGCTGCGCGCGGTGGAAGAGGCGATCGGCAAGCGCGCAGCCGGCGAGCTGCTGCACGAGCTGGACGGCCTGGAGGCCCGTGTCGGGCGCGTGATCGTGCCGCTGTCGTATGCCGACGAGCTGTACGCGCTGCGCGGCCACATCGCGATGGTGCGCGGCCGGCTCGCGGCGTGAGTGCGCGGTAGCGACAGGGAAAAGCAAAAAGGGCAGGGGGTCAACCCTGCCCCCGAGATCGCGGCCCTCGCGGGGCCGGCGGGATTACTTCTTTTCTTCCTTCTTGACGTGCTTCTTCGCGGCCTTCTTCTTGACCGCCTTCTTGGCCGGCGCACTGGCCGCGGCCGGCGCATCGGCGCTCTTCATCGGCGCGCCGCCGGCGTGCGAGGCGGCATAAGCGGGGGCGGCCAGCGCGGCGGCAACCGCCAGGGTCACAGAGGTGATCAGCTTCTTCATGGGCGTCACTTTCGTTGAGGAGAAGACCAGACTACAAGGCCGCTCGGCCACACGACCGATGGGACCTGAGCAGTTTACGCGCCAGCCGTCATTCGGTTGACAGCCGCTGTACCGCGCGCGCAACGGTCCGGCCGCCGGCGTGACGCCCGTCAGGTGCGGCGGCCCGCCCGTGCGCAGGTCCTGAATCCGCAGCCGCCGCTGCCGCGTAGCAGGACCGGGCGGCGGCTAGCATCACTCCAATGGTCCTTCTGCGTCCGCTTCGATTCCTCACCTTGTGCTGCGCGCTGCTGTGGGGTGCCCCGGCGGCGGCCGCACCGTACACGCCGCCGCGCGACGACCAGGTGGTCGAGCGCCTGCCGCTGCGCGCGGGCGATGCGCCGGCGCGCGAGCTGGCCGCGTTGCGCGCGGCGTGGCGCAGCAGACCGGGCGATCCGGCGGCCGCGGTGGCGCTGGCGCAGGCCTACATCGACCGCTCGGCCGCCGAGGGCGACCCGCGCTACGTGGGCTACGCGCAGGCGGCGTTGCAGCCGTGGTGGAGCCGGGCCGACGCGCCGGCGCCGGTGCGCGTGGCGCGCGCGATCGTGCTGCAGTACGACCACCGCTTCGACGAGGCGCTGGCCGACCTGGCCGCCGCCGCGCAGGCCGAGCC
>CAZXLI010000484.1:0-3293 GCA_964641795.1 uncultured Bordetella sp.
GAACTGCTCGGGCGGCAGGTTGACGTAGCGGTCGACGTGCTCGAACCACTCGGTCGAGTTGCGCGCCGCATTCTGGATCTTCAGCACCTCGACGCTGCGCACCGCCTCGTAGTCCTCGAGCGCGCCGGCGAGGTCGCCGGGGCGGCGGCCGATGCAGCGGGCGAGCTCGATCGCATCTTCCAGCGCGAGCTTGGTGCCCGAGCCGATCGAGAAGTGCGCGGTGTGCGCGGCGTCGCCCATCAGCACCACTGGCGTGCGGCCGTCGCGGCCGGCGCGGTGCACCCAGGTCTTGCACACCACGCGCGGAAAGCGGATCCACTGCGCCGAGCCGCGCAGGTGCGCGGCGTTGGACATCAGCTGGTGGCCGTCCAGCACGCCGGCGAACAGGCGCTCGCAGAAGGCGATGCCCTCTTCCTTGCTCATCGCTTCCAGGCCGGCGGCGCGCCAGACGCTTTCCGGCGCCTCGACGATGAAGGTGGAGGTGCTGTCGTCGAAGCGGTAGGCGTGGGCCTGGAACCAGCCCCACTCGGTGCGCTGGAGGTCGAAGGTGAAGGCATCGAACAGCTTGTGCGTGCCGAGCCAGACGAAGCGGCAGGCGCGCAGGTCGACATCGGGCTGGAAGACATCGGCGTACTTCTGGCGCACGCGGCTGTTGAGCCCGTCGCAGGCAATGATGAGGTCGGCGTCGATCTGCTCGTCGTCCGGCGCCTCGGTGCCGAAGCGCAGCTCGACCCCCAGCGCGCGGCAGCGCGCCTGCAGGATCTGCAGCAGCCGCATGCGGCCGATGCCGCAGAAGCCATGGCCGCCCGAGACGATGCGCTGGCCCTGGAAGTGCACCGCGATGTCGTCCCAGTGGTTGAACGCATCGAGGATCTGCTGCGCGGTGACCGGGTCGGCCTGCTGCAGCGCGCCCAGGGTCTGGTCGGAGAACACCACGCCCCAGCCGAAGGTGTCGCCCGCGCGGTTGCGCTCGATCACCAGCACCTCGTGCGAAGGGTCGCGCAGCTTCATCAGCAGCGCGAAATACAGGCCGGCGGGGCCGCCGCCCAGGCAGACGATGCGCATGGCAGACCTTTCTGGCAGCCGGGGATGCCGCTGCGGTCGATCAGGTTGCCAATTTAGGTCTGGATAGTTTAGATGTCAACTAAATTGCTGCATCGGGCGGGCGTTCCGAAGGCAGCACCAGGCGCACGATGTGCCGGCCCGGTCCGCCGTCGAATTCGATGCGCCCGCCCAGGCGCTGCACGGTCTGCTGCACGACGGCCAGGCCGAGCCCGGTGCCGGGCCGGCCCCGGCTGGCGTCGCCGCGGGAGAAGGCCTGCAGCGCAGCCTCGCGCGCCGCCGGGGGGATGCCCTCGCCGCTGTCCTGCACCTCGAGCCGGACCTCGCCGCCCCGTTGCTGCAGCCGCAGGCTCACCGGCGCGCGGCCGTGGCCGAAGGCGTTGTCCAGCAGGTTGGCGAGTGCGCGCTCCAGCAGCAGCGGGTGGCTGCGCGGCAGCGGCAGCGCGGCCGGCAGCTCGGCCTGCACCGGTTCGCCGGCGGCTTCGCGCGCGGCCAGCGCCTCGCGGGCGATGGCGGCCAGGTCCACCGTCTGGTCCAGCGGCAGCTGCAGTGCGCGGGCATGGTCGAGGAAGCTCTCGATCAGCCGGTCGGCCACCTGCACGTTGCGCATCAGGCTGTCGCGGCGCGGCTGCAGCGCGGGCTCGTCGGGCAGCAGCTCGGTGGCCAGGCGGATGCGGGCCAGCGGGCTGCGCAGGTCGTGCGAGATGCCGGCCAGCATCAGCGCACGTTCGTGTTCATGGCGCGCCAGGCGCTGCTGCATCTCGCGCCAGGCGCTGTCGATGGCGGCGATCTCGGGCCCGGCCCCGGTGATCGGCGGGCCCGGCGGCGACGTGATGCCGCCGGGCTGCAGGCCGAGCAGTCGCTGCCGCAGCTGGTCCAGCGGCCGCGCGATGCGGCGCGCCAGCAGCCAGCTCAAGCCCACCATCACCCCGGCGCAGACCAGCAGCGAGAACACGAAGCGGCCCGGCAGGAAGGATTCGACCAGCGGATCGGTGAACCCCAGCCACAGCGGCGCCTGGCCCGCGGGGCGCGGCATCTCGAGCCAGACGGTGGGCCGGCCGGCCTCCTGCGACACCGCGACGCGGTCCACCACCAGGCCGCTGGCGGCGAGCGTGTTGCGCAGCGCCATGTAGCGCGGCGCGATGCCGGCCATCGGGATCGCGCCGGCGGGCAATGCGTCACGGCGGAGCACGTCGACCTGCAGCCGGGCGGCGCTGCGCGCGGCGGCCGCGGCGTCGGTCGGTATGCCGGCTTCGGCCAGCGTGGCATGGATCGCCGGGGCCCAGCGCTGCGCCAGCAGGCGCGAGACGGTGACCGAGCGGTCGACATAGAACAGCCCGAACAGCAGCAGCGCGACCACCGCCGCGGTGACCAGCTGGGCCAGCAGCAACCGGGTGAACAGGCGCATCGAGGCCATGGCCGGACCGCCGCGAGCCCGCCGTGCGAGGCTCAGCCCGGGCCGCTGGCGCCGCGCGCCGGCGCGGGCGACGACGCGAGGGCGCTTTGCAGCGCTTGTTCCAGCCAGGGCATCAACGCGTCGAAGGCCTGCGCCAGCGCCTGCGAGATGGCTTCGGCCCCGCCGGTGGAGTCTGCGCTGGCGGCGTTCGCCTGCGTCGCGAAGCGATGCCGGGCGACGCGCGTGCGCTGGCGGCGGTCGAACAGCTCGGCCACCATCACCAGGCGGCCGAAGCCCGGTTCGACGCTCACATCGTGGTAGAGCGATTCGAGCGAGACGCTCAGCAGCCAATCCGATCGCAGCGGGTCGCCGAGCTGCCCGACCGCGCTGGCCACGCCGCGCTGCTGCAGGCGCCGCTGCAGCAGCCGCGGCACCAGCCGCACCGGGCGCTCGGTCCAGGACGCGAGTTGGTAGAACGCGAACTCGTGCGGCCGCCGCGAATAGGCGATCGATGCCGTGTCGGCAATCCCGTCGGCCGGCAGCGCCTGCACCAGCAGCGCCGGCACGAGGGGCGCGGCCAGTGGCTGGGCACGGCCGGTGTCGTGCAGCGCACGCCAGGTCTGCGCGGGCTGGTCCTGGCCGAGTTCGACCGAGACGCAGGCGGGCAAGAGCGGCGCGGCGGCGGTGATCAGCAGCGCGCGGCGGGTGGTCGGGCGACTCATCGGATCGGCTCCGGTGGCGGTGGGGTGGTCAGCTGGTCTCGGCTCGTTGCGGCCGTTGGCTGGTTTGCTTTTGGTGAGAGCTTCCGCCTGCACAGGTGCCGGGTCCCGCCCCG
>CAZXLI010000485.1:0-3250 GCA_964641795.1 uncultured Bordetella sp.
TCCTTCACCGTGACGCCGCAGCCCGAGGCATTCATCACGATGGCCTCGACCTCGCCGCGCTGCACCAGGGGCCACCACGCGTCGATGTTGCGGCGCGCATCGGCCAGGCCGCCGGCACGGTCGTTCAGGTGCGTGCGGATCGCGCCGCAGCAGCCGGCCTCGTCGGCCACCAGGGTCTGGATGCCGGCGGCGTCGAGCACGCGCGCGGTGGCGGCGTTGATGTTGGGCATCATCGCCGGCTGCACGCAGCCCATCAGCATCAACACCTTGCGCGGATGCGCGGTCTGCGGCCATTGGCGGGCACGCGGGTGGGCGGCACCGGGCACCTTGTCCTTCAGCGCGGCGGGCAGCAGCGGGCGCACCATGCGGCCCAGCGCCATCGCCGGGCCGAACAACGGCGAGGTCAGGCCTTCCTTCAGCAGCCAGCGCACCGCGCGCTCGCCGGCCGGCCGTTCGACCTGCTGTTCGACGAGGTGGCGACCGATGTCCACCAGTTCGCCATAGCGCACGCCGGACGGGCAGGTGGATTCGCAGTTGCGACAGGTCAGGCAGCGGTCCAGGTGGCCCTGCGTGGCGCGCGTCGGCGCCTGGCCCTCGAGCACCTGCTTGATCAGGTAGATGCGGCCGCGCGGGCCGTCCAGCTCGTCGCCCAGCAGCTGGTAGGTGGGGCAGGTGGCGGTGCAGAAGCCGCAGTGCACGCACTGGCGCAGGATGGCTTCGGCGGCATCGCCATCGGGCGTGCCCTTGTACTGGGGCGCGAGGGTGGTCTGCATGACGTCGGTCGATCTATCGAAGCGTGTAGTCCAGCAGCCAGTAGTGCGGGAAGTCGGTCCACTGCAGGCGCGTGACGCGTGCGCCCAGCAACGCGCGCGCCTGCTCGAGGCTGGGGTAGTTCTTCAGCACCTCGTGCAGCGAACCATCGGCCAGGCGGCGCTGCTGGTAGCCGTTGCCCTCGTCGTCGTGGCGGGCGATCGGTGTGCTGTTGCCTTCGATGTAGCGGTTGTCCAGCATCACGACGCGGGCGCCGGGCTCGAGCCGCCGGTGCAGCGCGTCCAGCCAGCCGGCCAGGCGCGACAAGGGCACATGCGACCACCAGCAGCCGGCGAACGCGGCGTCGAAGGTCTCGCCCGCCACCTCGGCCAGCGTGTAGGCATCGGCGGCGCGGAACTCGACCGTCGCCGGCATCGGCTTGCTGCGCGCCACGGCCAGGGTCTCCGGGTTCAGGTCGGTGGCCAGCCAGCGCTGCGCGCGGGCCGCGCCATGCGGCGTCCACCAGCCGGTGCCGCAGGCCAGTTCCAGCACGCGCCGGCCTTCGAACAGCGCCGGCAGCGCGGCCTCCATCTGCCGCAGCCCGGCCTGGCGCTCGGGCTTGCGGTAGACCTGGTCGTATTCGGCTGCCCGCCGCGCGTAGTAGCCGGCCAGCAGCTGCTCGTCGATGAACTGCTGCCAGGTGGCGTCGGGCTGCCAGATCTCGCGCATCAGCGCGAAGGCCTGTTCGGGCGGCTGTTCGCGGCGGATGGCGTTGTACAAGCCGATGAAGGCGCTGACGCGGTAGTTGGCCGCGCAATGCACCCACAGCTTGCGCCCGATGTGAGCGTCCATGGCCTCGAAGAAGCGCAGCAGGTCGGCGCGCGTCGGCGCGCGGAAGGCCACCGGGATGTGCACATAACGCAAACCGAGAGCGGCCACGCTGCCGGGCTCGTCGGGCAGCGAATAGCGCGGGTCGTCGTGCAGCGCGAGGTTGACGATGGTCTCGTAGCCGGCCTCGGCGATCAGCGCCAGCTGCGCCTCGCTGGGCTGGCCCGAGGTGGCCAGCCGCTCGTCGACGATGCGGCAGTGGTGGATGGCGCGCAGGCCGTCCATGGCCTCACAGCTCGGCATACAGCCGGCCCGGGTTGAAGATGTGCTCGGGGTCGAAGGCGTTCTTCAGCTGCTGCTGGATGCGCAGTTGCGCCGGCGCGAGCGGAGCGAACGCGCCGGCGGACTTGTCGCCGCGGAACACCACCGCATGGCCGCCGGCCCGGGCCGCGGCCTCGCGCAGCACGGCCGCCGGCGCGCTGGTGACGATCCAGCGCTGCGCGCCGCCCCATTCGATCAGGCGTTCGGCGGCGGCGAGTTCGGGCAGCGCGAGCACCGGCGCGGTCTGCGGCACCGAGACGCGCCACAGCGTGGCGCCGGCTGCCACGGCCTTGTGGGCAGCGCTGAAGAACTCGTCCTGGTGGTCGCGCAGGCCTTGCCAGAACGGCGCGGCCATCGCCGGCTCCACGGCTTCGCCGCCGAGCTGCTGGGTCGCGGCCTGCACTGCCGCGGCGGCGCCCGACAGGCGCAGCACCAGCATGCCGTTCCACCACGCGCTGGCCGAGATCGGCAGCGGCTGGCCGCCCCATTCGTTGAGCCGGCGCAGCGCGCTGGCCTCGTCGAGCTCGAAGCGCAGCGTGGCGGTGGCCGGCGGCTTGGGCAGCACCTTCAGCGAGACCTCGAGGATCACGCCCAGCACGCCCATCGAGCCGGCGAGCAGCCGTGCGACGTCGTAGCCGGCCACGTTCTTCATCACCGTGCCGCCGAAGCTCACCACTTCGGCGCGGCCATTCAGCAGCGTGGCGCCGAGCACGTGGTCGCGCACGCCGCCGGCGCTGGCCCGCGCCGGGCCGGCGATGCCGGCGGCCACCATGCCGCCCACCGTGCTGCCCAGCGCGTAATGCGGCGGCTCGAACGGCAGGCACTGGCCCTGGTCGGCGAGCGCGGCTTCGAGGTCGGCCAGCCAGGTGCCGGCGCGCACGGTGACCACCAGTTCGCTCGGCTCGTAGCTGCTGATGCCGGCCAGCGGCCGGATGTCCAGTGGCTGGCCCTGCAGGGCCCCGCCGTAGAAGGCCTTGGTGTGGCCGCCGCGGATCAGCAGCGGATGGCCGTCGGCCCGGGCCGATTGCACGCGGTCGATCAGGTTCTGCAGCACGTGGTCGCTCATCGGCGTCAGAACCTTTCGAGTTCGGGGAAGGGCAGCAGCCCCTTCCTCACGTGCATCTTCCCGTACTCGGCGCAGCGCTGCAGCGTCGGGATCAGCTTGCCGGGGTTCAGCAGGCCCAGCGGGTCGAAGGCGAGCTTGAGCTGGCGCATCTGCTCCAGCTCGGCCGGCGCGAACTGCACGCACATCGAGCTGAGCTTCTCGACACCCACCCCATGCTCGCCGGTGACGGTGCCACCGAGCGCGACGCTGGTCTCCAGGATGTCCGCACCGAAGAGTTCGGCGCGA
>CAZXLI010000486.1:0-3226 GCA_964641795.1 uncultured Bordetella sp.
CAACCGCATCCGCTTCGAGCATCCGGAAGTGCGCACGGTGGTTGTCACCAGCGCCAAGGAAAAGGTGTTCTGCTCCGGCGCCAACATCTTCATGCTCGGCGTCTCCAGCCATGCCTGGAAGGTGAACTTCTGCAAGTTCACCAACGAGACGCGCAACGGCCTGGAAGACTCCTCGCAGCACAGCGGGCTGAAGTTCCTGGCCGCCGTCAACGGCGCCTGCGCCGGCGGCGGCTACGAGCTGGCGCTGGCCTGCGACGAGATCATCCTGGTCGACGACCGCTCCAGCGCCGTCAGCCTGCCCGAGGTGCCGCTGCTGGGCGTGCTGCCCGGCACCGGCGGCCTGACCCGCGTGACCGACAAGCGCAAGGTGCGCCACGACCTGGCCGACATCTTCTGCACCACGAACGAAGGCGTGCGCGGCCTGCGCGCGAAGGAATGGCGCCTGGTCGACGACATCGCCAAGCCGGCGCAGTTCGCGGCCAAGGTACAGGAGCGTGCGCTGCAGCTGGCCGCGCAGAGCGACCGGCCGGCCGACGCCAAGGGCGTGGCGCTGACGCCGATCGAGCGCACGATCGAAGCCGACGCGCTGCGCTACCGCTACGTCGACGTGGCGATCGACCGCGCCAAGCGCACGGCCACCTTCACCGTCAGCGCCCCCAGTGGCGAGCAGCCGACGACCATCGCCGAGATCGAGGCCGCCGGCGCCGGCTGGTACCCGCTGCAACTGGCACGCGAGCTGGAGGACGCGATCCTCTCGATGCGCACCAACGAGCTCGACATCGGCACCTGGCTGATCAAGACCGCCGGCGATCCGGCCGCCGTGCTGGCCACCGACACCACGCTGATCGCGCACCGCAGCCACTGGCTGGTGCGCGAGACCCTGGGCTACCTGCGCCGCACCTTCAGCCGGCTCGACGTGTCCTCGCGCAGCCTGTTCGCGCTGATCGAGCCGGGCTCGTGCTTCGCCGGCAGCTTCCTCGAGCTGGCGCTGGCCTGCGACCGCAGCTACATGCTGGTGCTGCCCGACGAGCCCGAGCGCACCCCGCGCATCGCGGCGGAAGAGGCCAACTTCGGCCTGTACCCGATGATCACCGGCCAGAGCCGCCTGGAGCGCCGCTTCTACGGCGAAGCCGCGCCGCTGGAAGCCGTGCGGGCGCGCGCCGGCGAACTGCTCGATGGCGACGAGGCGATGGCGCTGGGCCTGATCACCAGCAACCCCGACGACATCGACTGGCCGGACGAGACGCGCATCGCGATCGAGGAGCGCGTGGCGATGAGCCCCGACGCGCTGACCGGCATGGAAGCCAACCTGCGCTTCAACGGCCCCGAGAACATGTTCACCCGCGTCTTCGGCCGCCTCACTGCGTGGCAGAACTGGATCTTCCAACGCCCCAATGCCGTCGGCGAGAAGGGCGCCCTCAAGGTCTACGGCAAGGGCGACAAGGCCGCCTTCGACTGGAACCGCGTCTGAACATGTCAGCCCCGGCCGCCTGGCGGCCGCCCCCGAGGGGCTACGAAACCGGCCCGGGCAGCCCGGCTCCGGTTTCGCCCTTCGACCCGATTCGCCCTGGCCGCTGCGCGGCCTGTCCCCCGGGAAGCAACTGCTAACGAGGATTTGAGATGTCCACCGTCAACTACAGCGACAAGATCCCCAACAACGTCAACCTCAGCGAAGACCGCACGCTGCAGCGCGCGCTCGAGCAGTGGCAGCCCAACTACCTGCAGTGGTGGGACGACATGGGGCCCGACGGCTCGCAGAACTTCGACGTCTACCTGCGCACCGCGGTCAGCGTCGATCCGCAGGGCTGGGCGCAGTTCGGCTACGTGAAGATGCCCGACTACCGCTGGGGCATCTTCCTGAACCCGGGCGAGAAGGATCGCAAGATCCACTTCGGCGACCACAAGGGCGAGGACGCCTGGCAGGACGTGCCCGGCGAGTACCGCGCCAACCTGCGCCGCATCATCGTGACCCAGGGCGACACCGAGCCGGCCTCGGTCGAGCAGCAGCGCCATCTCGGGCTCACCGCGCCCAGCCAGTACGACCTGCGCAACCTGTTCCAGGTGAACGTCGAGGAAGGCCGCCACCTGTGGGCGATGGTGTACCTGCTGCACAAGTACTTCGGCCGCGACGGCCGCGAGGAAGGCGAAGCCCTGCTCGAGCGCCGCTCGGGCCAGCAGGACAACCCGCGCATCCTGCAGGCCTTCAATGAGCCGACGCCCGACTGGCTGTCGTTCTTCATGTTCACCTACTTCACCGACCGCGACGGCAAGTTCCAGCTCTGCGCGCTGGCCGAGTCGAGCTTCGATCCGCTGGCCCGCACGACCAAGTTCATGCTGACCGAGGAAGCGCACCACATGTTCGTCGGCGAATCGGGCGTCAGCCGCGTGGTGCAGCGCACCTGCCAGATGATGAACGAGCTGAAGACCGACGACCCGGCCAAGCTGCGTGCCGCCGGCGTGATCGACCTGCCGACGCTGCAGCGCTACCTGAACTTCCACTTCAGCGTCACGATCGACCTGTTCGGCGCCGACGAGTCGAGCAATGCAGCGACCTTCTATTCCACGGGCCTGAAGGGCCGCTACGAGGAAGGCAAGCGCACCGACGACCACCAGCTGCGCGGCCAGACCTACCGCGTGCTGCAGGCCAAGGACGGCCAGCTGGTGGAAAAGGAAGTGCCGATGCTCAACGCCCTGAACGAGGTGCTGCGCGACGACTACATCAAGGACTCGATCGCCGGCGTCGAACGCTGGAACAAGGTGATCGAGAAGGCCGGCATCCCGTTCCGCCTGAAGACGCCGCACAAGGCCTTCCACCGCAACATCGGTGCGCTGGCCGGCGTGAAGGTGGCGCCCGAAGGCCGCGTGGTCAGCGAAGCCGAATGGAACGCCAAGGTCGACAGCTGGCTGCCCAGCGCCGGCGACCGCGCCTTCGTCGCCAGCCTGATGGGCCGCGTGGTCGAGCCGGGCAAGTTCGCGAACTGGATCGCGCCGCCGGTGATGGGCATCAACCGCCAGCCGATCGAGTTCGACTACGTGCGGTTCAATTGACCCACCCCCGGAGCGGCTGTCGCCGCTTCCCCCTCGAGGGGGCGACGCCAGCGGACCGGCCAAGCCGGATCCGCGGCGTCTGATGGATGGCTCGCCGGCGCCTGCGGCTGCCGGCTCGATGCCACACTGCGTGGAAGGAGACCGCCGATGGACATGGCCGTGAACGTCATCAAGCAGC
>CAZXLI010000487.1:0-3201 GCA_964641795.1 uncultured Bordetella sp.
GCAGGCGCGCATCAATGGCGTCACCGTGCAGAAGATGGCCCGCGCGCGGCGCGTCCGCGAGATCTGCATCGGGCTGAAGAGCGACGACCCGTTCGGCCCGGTGATCGTGTTCGGCTCCGGCGGCACGATGATCGAGCTGATCGGCGACAGCGCGATGGAGCTGCCGCCGCTGAACCAGTTCCTCGCGCGGCGGCTGATCGAGCGCTCGCGCGTGGCCGAGACGCTGGAGGCCTGGCGCGGCGCGCCGGCCACCGACATCGCGGCGATCGAGCGCATCCTGCTGCGTGTCTCGGAAATGGTGTGCGAGCTGCCACAGCTGCGCGAGATGGACATCAACCCGATCATCGTCGACGAATCGGGGGCGGTGGCGGTCGATGCGCGCATCGTGATCGACCATGTGCCACGCGGCAACGCCGGCCGCGATGGCCGGCATGGCCACCTCGCGATCCTGCCCTACCCCGCCCACTACGAGCAGGTGTGGCCGCTGCGCGGCGGCGGCGAGTACACGGTGCGCCCGATCCACCCCGACGATGCCCAGATGCTGCAGGAGCTGGTGCAGGGGCTCTCGCCCGAGAGCCGGTACTTCCGCTTCGCCTCGGCCATCGCCGAGCTGCCGGCGCCGATGCTGGCGCGCTTCACGCTCATCGACTACGACCGCGAGATTGCGCTGGTGGCCGTGGTGCACGAGCGCCGCGCGGCCGAGGACGGCACGATCACCGAGCGCGAGCGCATCGTCGGCGTCTCGCGCTACATCACCAACCCGGACCAGACCAGCTGCGAGTTCTCGCTGGTGGTGGCCGACGACTTCAACGGCCGCGGCCTCGGGTCGCGGCTGATGGAATGCATCATGGACGTGGCGCGCGACCGCGGCCTGTCGGAGATCGACGGGCTCGTGCTGGCCAACAACGGGGGCATGCTCAAGCTGATGCGCTCGCTCGGGTTTGCGGTCAAGGCCTTCCCGGACGACCCGGACTTCAAGCTGGTGACGCAGGCGCTGTAGCGCCGCGGGAGTGGCCCGCGACCGTTGGCGGGCCCCTTGTCAGGCCGCGCGGCCGGGCAGCACGGTGGGGAAACTCACCGGCAGCGGGCCCGGGAAGTCCAGGCTGTAGTGCAGCCCGCGGCTTTCGGGTCGCGCCATCGCCGAGCGCACGATCAGTTCGGCGCAGTCGGCCAGGTTGCGTAGTTCCAGCAGGTCCGGCGTGATGCGGAAGCTGGCGTAGTAATCGTGGATCTCGGCCTGCAGCAGGCGGATGCGCCGCAGCGCGCGCTCCAGCCGCTTGTGGCTGCGCACGATGCCGACGTAGTTCCACATCAGCAGGCGCAGCTCGTCCCAGTTGTGCGCGATGACCACCTGCTCGTCGGCGTCTTCGACGCGGCTTTCGTCCCAGGCCGGCAGCGGCGGCAGTTCGGGCTCGGGCTGCGCCAGGATGTCGGCCGCGCAGGCATGGCCGAGCACGATGCACTCCAGCAGCGAGTTGCTGGCCAGCCGGTTCGCGCCATGCAGCCCGGTGTAGCCCACCTCGCCGGCCAGGTACAGCCCGGGCAGGTCGCTGCGGCCATGCAGGTCGCTGACCACGCCGCCGCAGCTGTAGTGCGCCGCCGGCACCACCGGAATCGGCTGGCGTGCGATGTCGATGCCCAGTGCCAGGCAACGCGCGTGGATGGTCGGGAAGTGCTCGCGCAGCGCGGCCTCGCCCAGCCCGGTGGCATCGAGCCAGACATGGTCGAGGCCATGCTTCTTCATCTCGAAGTCGATCGCGCGGGCCACGATGTCGCGCGGCGCCAGTTCGGCACGCGCGTCGTGCGCGGCCATGAAGCGCGGGCCCCAGGGCTCGTCTTCGTTGGGCAGCGGCAGGCGCAGCACGGCGCCTTCGCCGCGCAAGGCCTCGGTGATCAGGAAGCGGCGGTCCTGCGGGTGGTACAGGCAGGTGGGGTGGAACTGGATGAACTCCATGTTCGCCACGCGGCAGCCGGCGCGCCAGGCCATCGCCACGCCGTCGCCGGTGGCGGTGTCGGGGTTCGAGGTGTAGCGGTATACGCGGCCCAGCCCGCCGGTGGCCAGGATCACGGCCGAGGCGCGCAGCGTCTGCACCTTGCGCGCCGGCACGTCGAGCGCGTAGACGCCCAGGCAGCGTGCCGGCCCGGGCAGGCCGAGGCGGCGCGAGCTGATCAGGTCCACCGCCATCAGGTGCTCGCGCAGCGTGATGTTCGGATGCTGGCGCGCGCGCTCGAGCAAGGCCTGGTGGATGGCCTGGCCGGTGGCATCGGCCGCATGCGCGATGCGGCGCACGCCGTGCCCGCCTTCACGCGTGAGGTGCAGGCCCAGCGGGCCATCGGCATCCGGCGTTAGCACCACGCCCTGCGCCAGCAGCCATTCGATGGCCTGCGCGCTGTGCTCGGAAATGAAGCGCGCCGCCTGCTCGTCGACCAGCCCTGCACCGGCCTCCTGCGTATCGCGCACATGGGCCTCGATGCTGTCGTCCGAGCCGAGCACGCCGACGATGCCGCCCTGGGCCCAGGGCGTCGCCGCATCGGCCAGGCCGCGCTTGGCGAGCAACACCACGGGGCCGCTCTCGGCCAGCTGCAAGGCGGCACTGAGCCCGGCCAGGCCCATGCCGACGATCACGACGGGGGAGTGAACAACGCTCATCAGGCGCGGATTCTACGACTGCCAGCCGCAGATCCGCGCCTTTTGGACGCTATGAAGACCGCTCAGTGCAGCTGTCGGCCAAAGCTGAACTCGCCATCCGCCACGTCGACCGGGATCACGTCCTTCGGCCCGAAGCGCCCCTGCAGGATCAGTTTGGCCACCGGATTCTCGATGCGCTGCTGGATCGCGCGCTTGAGCGGCCGCGCGCCGAACACCGGATCGAAACCGACCTTGGCCAGCTCCGTGAGCGCCGCCGGCGAGACCTCGAGCTTCATGTCCATCTTCTCGATGCGCTGCTCCAGGCAGCGCAGCTGGATCTTGGCGATCGATTCGATGTTCTTCTGGTCGAGCGCATGGAACACGACGCTTTCGTCGATGCGGTTCAGGAACTCGGGCCGGAAGTGCTGCTTGACCTCGGCCATCACCGCCTCGCGGATCAGCTCAGACGACTGGCCGGCCATCTGCATGACCATGTGCGAGCCCAGGTTGCTGGTCATCCCGCTCCCGGTGTTCTTGACGTCCACGGTCCGCCCCTGCCCATCGGTCCGGCG
>CAZXLI010000488.1:0-3196 GCA_964641795.1 uncultured Bordetella sp.
CGCTCTTGGCGAGCAGCTGGCCCAGCAGCAGGCCCGAGGGGCCGGCACCGATGATTGCGACTTGGGTTCTCTGGCTCATGCGCTTGTCTCCAGCGGCGGGTTTGACGATGGGTCAAGCGTAGGCGCCAGCGCGCGACGGCTCAATGGACAGAAGACGCGAGCACTTGGACAATTCGAACATGCGCCGCCCGCTTGCCGCGACCCCCAGCCTGCCCGCCTACGCGCTCTACGGCGAGGCCGGCCGCACCCAGGCCACCGACTGGCTGCACTGCGAGACCATCCGTGAACGCAGCCAGCGCCACGATTGGGAGATCCGGCCGCACCGCCACGAATCGCTCTTTCAAATTCTGCACATCCACGGCGGCCGTGCCGAGGTGATGCTCGACGGCGCGCAGACCGCGTTGCGCGGCCCTTGCGTGCTGACCGTGCCGGCGCTGGCGCCGCACGGCTTCCGCTTCGCGCCGGACATCGACGGCAGCGTGATCACCGTGCTGGAACGGCACCTGGTGCAACTGCTGTCCGGGGCCGGCACGCTGGGCGCGCGCGTGATGCGGGCGCAGACGCTGAGCTGGCCGCGCGGCGCTGCACCGGCGCGCGCACTGGCGCAGGCGGTGGCGCAGTTGCGCGGCGAATTCTTCGGCACCGCCCCCTGGCGTGACGTGGCGCTGGACGCCGCGCTGCTGACCCTGGTGGTGACGCTGGGCCGCCACCTGCCCGAAGACACGGCCGAGCAACCCGCCGCGGCCGGCGAGCGTGCGCTGGCCCATGTGCGGCGCTTTCGCGAGCTGGTGGAACGGCGCTTCCGCGAGCAGCCCACGCTGGCCGCGCTGGCCGAGCCGCTGGGCATCACGCCGACACAGCTGAACCGCGTGTGCCATCAGGTGCTGGGCCACTCGGCGCTGGGCGTGCTGCATGGCCGGCTGGTGCTCGAAGCGCAGCGCGACCTGGCCTACACCACGCTCAGCGTCAAGCAGATCGCGCTCGGCCTGGGCTTTGGCGACGCCGGCTACTTCACCCGCTTCTTCCAGCGCGAAACCGGCCACACGCCGAGCGCGTGGCGGGCGCAGGCGGTCCGCTGAACGGGCGGACTACACCCGCTCGAGGATCACCGCAATGCCCTGGCCGACGCCGATGCACATGGTGCACAGCGCATAGCGGCCGCCGATGCGCTGCAGCTGGTTCACCGCGGTCGTTGCCAGGCGTGCGCCGCTGGCGCCCAGCGGATGGCCGAGCGCGATGGCGCCGCCGTTCGGGTTGACCCGCGCGTCGTCGTCGGCCAGGCCCAGCTGGCGCAGCACCGCCAGGCCCTGCGCGGCGAAGGCCTCGTTGAGTTCGATGACGTCCATCTGCGCCAGCGTCAGGCCGGTGAGCGCCAGCACCTTCTGCGTGGCCGGCGCCGGGCCGATGCCCATGATGCGCGGCGGCACGCCGGCGGTGGCCATGCCGACGACCCGGGCGCGCGGCTTCAGCCCGTGCTTGGCGGCCGCCGCCTCGCTGGCCAGCAGCAGCGCGCAGGCGCCGTCGTTGACGCCCGAGGCATTGCCGGCGGTCACGCTGCCGTCGGGCTTGACCACGCCCTTGAGCTTGGCCAGCGCCTCCAGCGAGGTCTCGCGTGGGTGCTCGTCCTGGTCGACGACGATCGGCTCGCCCTTCTTCTGCGGGATCGTCACCGGCACGATCTCGCCGGCGAAGAAGCCGGCCTTCTGCGCGGCCACGGCCTTCAGCTGTGAGGCCAGCGCCATGCGGTCCTGCGCGCTGCGTTCGATGCCGAACTCGATGGCGACGTTCTCGGCCGTCTCGGGCATCGAGTCGACGCCGTAGCGCTCCTTCATCAGCTTGTTGACGAAGCGCCAGCCGATGGTGGTGTCGTAGACCGCGTTGCTGCGCGAGAACGCGCTCTCGGCCTTGGGCATCACGAAGGGCGCGCGGCTCATGCTCTCGACGCCGCCGGCGATCATCAGCTGCGCCTCGCCGGCCTTGATGGCGCGTGCGGCGCTGCCCAGCGCATCGAGGCCCGAGCCGCACAGGCGGTTGATGGTGGCGCCCGGCACGCCTTGCGGCAGGCCGGCCAGCAGCGCGGCCATGCGCGCGACGTTGCGGTTGTCCTCGCCGGCCTGGTTGGCGCAGCCGTACAGCACGTCGGTCACCGCTTCCCAGTCGACCTCCCGGTTGCGCGCCATCAGCGCGGCCAGCGGAACGGCGCCGAGGTCGTCGGTGCGCACCGAGGACAGGCTGCCGCCGTAGCGGCCGATCGGGGTGCGCACGGCGTCGCAGATGAAGGCTTCGGGGGTGCTCATGGGCTCGGTCTCCTCGGTGGATCGGATTCAGGTCGCAGCCGGTGGCTGCAGCAGGATGGCGGTGAGGGCTTGCAGCTCGGCGAAGCCCAGGCCCTCGACGATCTCGCGCACGCGGGCCACGCCGTCGTCCAGGTCGATCACCGCCAGGTCGGTGTACACGCGCTTGACGCAGGCCAGGCCGGTGAGCGGGTAGCTGCAGCGCGGCACCAGTTTGCTCTCGCCCTGCTTGGTGTGGTGTTCCATCACCACCCAGGTGGCTTTCGCGCCGATGGCCAGATCCATCGCGCCGCCCACCGCGGGAATGGCATCGGCCGCGCCGGTGTGCCAGTTCGCCAGGTCGCCGTTCATCGCCACCTGGAACGCGCCGAGCACGCAGATGTCGAGGTGGCCGCCGCGCATCATCGCGAAGCTGTCGGCATGGTGGAAGTAGCTGCCGCCGGGCTTGAGCGTCACCGGCTGCTTGCCGGCGTTGATCAGGTCCCAGTCTTCCTCGCCGGCCGGCGGCGGCGGGCCGAAGCCGAGCACGCCGTTCTCGCTGTGCAGCAGGATCTCGCGCCCGGCCGGCAGGTGGCTGGCCACCAGCGTTGGCAGGCCGATGCCGAGGTTGACCACCGCACCGTCGGGGATGTCGCGGGCGATGCGCTGCGCCATCTCGGCGCGGCTCCAGCGGCGCGGTGGCGTCGTCATGCAGCCGTCTCCTGCTGTTGCGGGCGGCGCGCAATCTGCACCACCCGGTGCACGTACAGCCCTGGGGTCACCACCGCCTCGGGGTCGAGCGCGCCGAGCGCGACCTGTTCGAACACCGTGGCCACCGTGATGCGCGCGGCCATCGCCATGATCGGGCCGAAGTTGCGCGCGGTCTTGCTGTAGACCAGGTTGCCCCAGCGGTCGCCGCGCTC
>CAZXLI010000489.1:0-3187 GCA_964641795.1 uncultured Bordetella sp.
TCAGCAGCGCGGGGTCGGTCAGCATGTGCTGGTTCATCTCCTGCTGCACGCAGGAGATGCTCTCGACGCCGCCGGCCACGTAGACATCGCCCTCGCCGGCGATGATGCGCTGCGCGGCCATCGCGATGGTCTGCAAGCCACTGGAGCAGAAGCGGTTGACCGTGACGCCGCTCACCGTGATCGGCAACCCGGCGCGCAGCGCGATCTGGCGCGCGACGTTGGCGCCGGTCGCGCCCTCGGGGTTCGCGCAGCCCATCAAGACGTCTTCGATGGCCCCGGGATCGATGCCCGCACGCTCCACCGCATGCTGCACCGCATGGCCGCCCAGCGTGGCGCCGTGCGTCATGTTGAAGGCGCCCTTCCAGCTCTTGGCGAGCGGCGTGCGGGCGGTGGAAACGATGACGGCGTTGCTCATGCGAGGCTCCTTCGATGGATGGCAGGATTCGTTGGGTGGCGGACTCAGCCGCCGGCCGACTGCTGCAGCAGCCGGTGGTAGAAGCGGACCAGCTCGGCCAGGTTGGCCAGCGAGATGCGTTCGTTCGTGCCGTGGAAGCGGCTCAGGTCCTCCGCCTTCGCGCGAATCGGCGAGAAGCGGAACACCTGCTCGGTGAAAGGCTCGAAGTGGCGCGAATCTGTGGCCGCGAGCATCAGGCCCGGTGCCACCAGCGTGCCCGGGAACAGTTCACGCACCGTGCGGTTGACGGTCTGGAAGCTCGGCGAATCGGCCGAGGACATGCGCGAGGCCGGGAAGCCGCCAGGCATCACCTCGACGTGGATGGCCGGATCGTCGACGACCTTCTTGACATGCGCGACGATGTCCTCGCGCGTGTCGCCCGGCAGGATGCGGAAGTTCACCACGGCCTCGGCCCGCCCCGGCAGCACGTTCTCCTTGTTGCCGGCGTTCAGCATCGTCAACGCGGTGGTCGTGCGCAGCATCGCATTGGTGCTCGGCCCGCGTTGCAGTTGGTGCATCAGCAGCGGCTCGAACAGCCAGCGGTTCGTCAGCGCCACGCGGGTCATGCCCTCGAACTCCGGCGCCAGCGCATCGAACATCTGCGCCGCGATGCCGGTGAAGTGGGCCGGCATCGGGTTCGCATCCACCTTCTGCAAGGCCTTGCTCAGCTGGGCGATTGCCGACAGACCCGGGGCCGGTGGCATCGACGAATGGCCCGGTGTGGCGCTGGACTTCAGCAGCAGCGAGACCGATCCCTTCTCCGCCAGCCCGATCAGCGCCGCCGGCGCCTTCAGGCCCGGCACGATGCCCTCCGTGATCAGCAGTCCCTCGTCGATGGCGAATTCAAGCTTGGCGCCGCGCTGCTGCAGCAGCTTGGCGATCTGCAAAGCGCCGCGCTCACCGCCCACTTCTTCGTCCGCGCCGAACACGAGGTAGATCGTGCGCCTGGGCTTGAAGCCCGCGGCCACCAGGCGCTCGACGGCCTCGAGCTCGGCAATGAGGTTGGCCTTGTCGTCCCAGGAGCCGCGCCCCCAGACATAGCCGTCCTGGATGGCGCCGCTGAAGGGTTCGACCTTCCAGTCCCCCTCGGTACCCGGGGCGATCGGCACCACGTCCTGGTGCGCCATCAGCGCAATCGGCTTGGCCTGGGGGTCACTGCCGGGCCAGGTGTACAGCAGGCTGAGCTCGCCGATCACCTCGCGTTTGAGCACGGCGTGCAACTTCGGGTAGGTGGTCTCGATGTGCGCGTGCAGGGCCTGGAACTGGTCGACGTTGAGCTTGGCATCGGTGTAGGACGACACCGTGCGGGCCCGGATGACCGCCGCCAGCGAGGCACCGGCAGCCTGTTGATCGACCTCGACCCCCTGCAGCGGCGCCGCCTGGATCTGGCGCGTGCCTTGGCGCGACGTGTTCAGCGCCACAGCGGCCGCCAGCAGCAGCACAACCACCACCAACCCCAGCAGCACGCGCTTGATCACGAAGGGACGCTCCTTTGGCCCGTCAGCTCGCCGTCACCGGCGTGGCCGACTTGTACACGCTTTGCCGCACCTGGCCGAACACGCGGCGCACCATCGGCTCGAACTCGCTGATCGGCAAGGTCTCGGCCTTCGGGTCGAACGCCGGGTTGTCGTACAGCGCGCAGAACTCCTCGGTGCGCGTGAAGTGCGCATGGCCGCGGAACTGCTCGCGCAGGTTGCGGTCGAGCCCGATGTGGTGGAAGAAGTAGTAGCCCTGGAAGATGCCGTGGTGCTGCACCATCCAGAGGTTCTCTTCCGAGACGAAGGGCTTGAGGATCGCCGCGGCGATGTCGAAGTGGTTGAAGCTGCCCAGCGTGTCGCCGATGTCGTGCAGCAGCGCGCAGACCACGTACTCCTCGTCGCGCCCGTCCTTCAGCGCCCGCGTGGCGGTCTGCAGCGAATGCTGGTAGCGGTCGATCGGGAAGCCGCCGTAGTCGCCGTCCAGCAGCTTCAGGTGCGCCAGCACGCGCTCGGGCAGCTTCTGCGCGAAGGGCATGAACTCCGCACCGATCTTCTGCCAGTCGGCGGCGGTGGATTCCTCCATCCGGGTGAATTCGGCACGGGCGTTCATGGCCGCTCCTTTTGAAGGTCAGGTGAAGCTCTTGCCTTCTGCCGCGAGCCTGGCCAACAGCGGTGCCGGCTGCCAGAAGGCCGCGTCGTCATGCGGGTTGGCGGCGAAGCGCTTCATCGTGCTGACCACGTTGTACAGGCCCACCTGGTCGGCGTAGCACAGCGGGCCGCCGCGGTGCAGCGGGAAACCGTAGCCGGTGAGGTAGACCATGTCGATGTCGCTGGCCTTGTTGGCGATACCTTCCTCGAGGATCTTCGCCGCTTCGTTGACCAGCGCGAACACCAGGCGCTGCACGATCTCCTCGTCGCTCACCTTGCGCGGCGTGATGCCCTGCTCCTTGCGGTAGTCGGCGATCATCTGGTCGACCACCGCGCTCGGGATCGCGTCGCGCTTGCCGGCCTGGTAGTCGTACCAGCCGGCGCCCGTCTTCTGGCCGTAGCGGCCCATCTCGCACAGCAGGTCGGCGGTCTTGCTGTAGCGCATGCCCGGATGCTCGATGGCGCGGCGCTTGCGGATGGCCCAGCCGATGTCATTGCCGGCCAGGTCGCCCATGCGGAACGGGCCCATCGCGAAGCCGAACTTCTCGATCGCCTTGTCCACCTGTTCCGGCAGCGCGCCTTCCTCCAGCAGGAAACCGGCCTGGCG
>CAZXLI010000490.1:0-3179 GCA_964641795.1 uncultured Bordetella sp.
ATTGGTGGCCAGGTTGCCGCCGATCGTGCAGCTGCCTTCGGCCGCCAGGCTCAGCGGGAACAGCAGGCCGGCATCGGCCGCCACCTGCTGCAGCGCCTGCAGCACCATGCCGGCCTCGACCGTGATCGTCAGGTTGGCCGCATCGAGCCGGCGCACCCGGTTCAGGCGGCCCAGGCTCAGCAGCACCTGGCGGCCGCTGGCATCAGGCACGCCGCCGCCGACGAGTCCGGTGTTGCCGCCTTGCGGCACGACACTCACCCCGTGCGCGGCACACAACTGCAGCACGCGCGCCACCTCGGCCGTCGAGCCTGGCCGCACCACGGCCAGCGCCTTGCCGCGCCAACGCTTGCGCCAGTCCAGCTCCCAGGCGCTCAGGTCACCGTCACTCAACACCTGGGTCGGGCCCAGGGCTTCACGCAGTGCGTCCAGCAGCGAGAGGTCGCTCATCATCCGTTCCTTGTCTTGGCTTGCTGCAGCCGCCAGCGCACGTGCAGCGCGCAGGCGCCAAACAGCAGCAGGCACAGCAGCACCTGCCCCCAGGCCAGGGCCACGACCAGGCCGTGGCTGCTGGTGGCGCGCACGATGCCTTCGGTGAAATACAGCCACACCAGCAGGCTGACCCAGCGGTAGGTGTACAGCCTGTGCTTCAGCAGCCCAGCCAGCGGCAGCGCCAGCGGCAGCACCTTCAGGGCCCAGGTGCGCTGCCCGGTGGGTGCCAGCCACAGCTCCCAGGCCAGCCCCAGCACGATCAGGCCGAGCAGGCAGCCGACGGCCAGCAGGCGGGTGAAACGGACCACGCGGTCGGGGGTGTTCGCGTCCAGCTCGGCACGCGGCGAATCAGCAGACGGAGGGGCCAAGGCGACAGGCGGCGCGGCGGGGCGGGAGGGCACGGCTGGCATGATAGCGACATGGCCATCCAGGACCTCGTACTGCTGCGCTTCAGGCGGCCGCTCGGGCAGTTGCTCGGCGTGCTGCGCACCTGGCCCTGGTGGGACACCGTGCGCACGCTGCGCCTGCGTTTTCGGGAAGACCGGCTCGGGCTTACCGCCAGCAGCCTGACCTTCACCACGCTGATCGGCCTGGTGCCGCTGGCCACCGTGACGCTGGCGCTGTTCTCCGCCTTCCCGATGTTTGCGCGCTTCCAGGGCGCGCTGCAGCAGTACCTGGTGCAGAGCCTGGTGCCGAACAACATCGCCAAGCCGGTGCTGGATGCGCTGACGCAGTTCGCGGGCAAGGCCAGCCGGCTCGGCAGCGTGGGCCTGATCGTGCTGGTGCTCACCGCGCTGGCATTGGTGTTCACGATCGACCGCACGCTCAACGGCATCTGGCGGGTCGCCAAGCCGCGCCCGCTGGCCCAGCGCGTGCTGGTGTACTGGGCCGCGATCACCTTGGGGCCGCTGGTGCTGGGTGCCAGCCTGACGCTCACTTCGTACGCCATCTCCGCCGGCCGCGGCCTGGTCGACGAGCTGCCTGGCGGCCTGGCCTTCCTGCTCGGGCTGATCGAGTTCGTGCTGCTGTCGGCCGGCATGTCGGCGCTGTTCCGTTACGTGCCGAACACGCATGTGCGGCCCCAGCATGCCTGGGCCGGCGGCTGCTTCGTCGCTGCCGGCTTCGAGATCGCCAAGCGCGTGCTGGCCTGGTATGTGTCGGTGGTGCCGACCTACTCGGTGGTCTATGGCGCCTTCGCGACGCTGCCGATCTTCCTGCTGTGGATCTATCTTGGCTGGGTGATCGTGCTGCTGGGCGCGGTGATCGCGGCCTACGCGCCCAGCCTGGCGATGCGCGTGGTGCGGCTGCCCGAGCGACCGGGGCAACGCTTCGCGCTCGCGGTGTCGGTGCTGCGCCTGCTGCAGGCCGCGCGCGGGCACGACAAGCGCGGGCTGACGCTCGAGGCGGTCGCCGGCGCCCTGCGCATCGATCCGCTGCAGGTCGAGCCGGTGCTCGACACGCTGGTGGCCATGGACTGGTGCGGCCGGCTCGACGAGGAGGGCGCCAAGCGCCACGTCCTGCTGATCGATCCGGCCGCCGTCAGTGCCGAGCCGCTGGTGGACCGCATGCTGTTGGCCGAGCGCCAGGCGACCGCTGCCTTCCGCCGCCAGGCCGGCCTGAGCCGGATGACGGTGGCCGAACTCCTGGGCTGAACCCACCGGGCCGCACGGCCGAGGCCCGTCGCGGATAATGCGGCGCTCGTGAACACGCCTGTCCGTCCGCCACGGCCACCGCGTTCCGCCGCCGCGCCGCCGGCCCAGCCCCCGAATCCGCCGCGCCGCGCGCCGGCGTCGGGGCCCCGGCCGGCCCCTCGCCCGGCGAACCCGGTCCCTGCCATCCGCTACCCCGAATCGCTGCCGGTCTCCAGCCGGCGCGAGGAGATTGCGCGCGCATTGCGCGAGCACCCGGTCATCATCGTCTGCGGCGAAACCGGCTCGGGCAAGACGACGCAACTGCCGAAGATCGCGCTCGAACTCGGTCGCGGCCTGGGCGCCGGCGGCAAGGGCCTGATCGGCCACACGCAGCCGCGGCGCATTGCCGCATCCAGCGTGGCCAAGCGCATTGCCGAGGAACTGAACTCGCCGCTTGGCGAAGTGGTGGGCTACAAGGTCCGCTTCCAGGACCGGCTGCAGCCCGGCGCTTCAGTGAAGCTGATGACCGACGGCATCCTGCTGGCCGAGACGCAGACCGACCCCGACCTGCGCGCCTACGACACGCTGATCATCGACGAGGCGCACGAGCGCAGCCTCAACATCGACTTCCTGCTCGGCTACCTGCGCCAACTGCTGCCGCGCCGGCCCGACCTGAAGATCATCGTCACCTCGGCGACGATCGATGCCGATCGTTTTGCGCGTCATTTCGCGAGCGCCCGCGGTCCTGCGCCGGTCATCCAGGTCTCGGGCCGGCTGTTCCCGGTCGAGCAGCGCTGGCGCCCATTCGAAGAGTCACGCGACTACGGCTTCGACGAGGATCCGGTCGACAAGCACCTTCTTGCGCAGCTCGAGCACCTTCGTGCCGGTGTCGACGGACATGATCGTGTGGGACCGCGATCCCAAACAGCACTGAGTCAGCGCTTGCGCTTCCGCGGCGTCTTCGTATCTACGAAGGGATTCTCGACCGTGAGGTCGGCCTCATAGCGGCGGCCTTCCTCGAGATCCTCCGAAAGGATCACCGGACAACCGGCTTCAGAC
>CAZXLI010000491.1:0-3162 GCA_964641795.1 uncultured Bordetella sp.
TCATCGGCGTGCGGATCTCGTGGCTCATGTTGGCCAGGAACTCGCTCTTGGCGCGGCTGGCCGCCTCGGCCGCTGCCTGGGCCCGGCGCGAGGCCTCGGCCGCGCGCTGCGGCCCCAGGTCGCGCAGCACCGCGGTCATCAGCCGGCCCTCGCCTTCACCGACCTGGCTGAGCGAGACCTCCAACGGAAAGCGGCTGCCATCGGCGCGCCGGCCCTGCACGTGCCAGCGGCGGCGCGCCATGGCGGCCGGCGGTGTGCTCGCCAGCGCGGCCAGGCGCGCGGGCCGCGCCGCCGGCACCAGCTGCGCCGGCGCGAGGCGCAGCGCCTGCAGCACGCCGATGCCGAACATCTGCTCGGCCGCGCGGTTGAACATCACGATGCGCTGCGCCGCGTCGAGCGTGACGATGCCGTCCACCGTGCCGGCCAGCACGTCGGCCAGCTGCTGCTCGCGCGCGGCCACCTGCTGGCGGCTGGCGCGCAAGGCCTCGAACGGTGCACGCACGCTGGTCACGAAGGTGGCGCGATACAGCAGCAGGTAAGCGGCCACCTTGAAGCCATGGCCGAACAGGTTCTGGAAGTCGGACGGCGTGACGTACTGCGTGAAGGCCAGCTCGCCCACGCCCATCACGAAAGCCGAGGTGGCCAGCGGGTAGTACGGCAAGGTGCGTGGACCGGCGCGCCGCCACAGCAGGCCGGCCACGCCGAGGTTGGCAATGCACAGCAGCACCTCGTAGCCGGCCTTGAACGCGGTGACCCCCTGGCCCCTGACGAAGGTCGGCGGGAACCGCTCGATCGCATACGAGCCGAACAGCAGCAGCGCGAGCGCCAGCGCCGCGCCCAGCGCCAGCGCCGCGGCACGGGGCAGCGGCCGGCGCGGCGGCCAGGCCAGCCAGCCCAGGGTCAGCACCTCGGCGCTGCGCCCCATCAGCCAGAAGAAGATCGCCCGCGGCGTGCCCGCCTCGCCCAGCAGCGGCGGCATGCCGTCGTAGGTGAGCGCGTGCACCACGTCGCACACCGCCACCACGGTGAAGCCGGTGATCAGCACGCTGCCGGTGCCGGCCGAGTCGCCATCCAGCGCATGCCAGCCGATGCTGACGATCAACATCGCCACCACCACCGCCACCAGTTCGAGCATCAGGTGCACCGAGAGCATGCTGGTGCCCGGCACGTCCCAGCGCGTGAACGGCGGGCTGCCCAGCACCAGGCCCAGGGCCAGCAGCGCGGCGGCAGCCATCCCCAGGCAGGCGCGGCGCAGGCGGCCTTCGTCACGGGTGGAGTCGCGGGTCATCGGGAAAGCGATCTTCGGACTTGCCCCATTGTGCGGCCCGCCGCAGCGTGCAGGCCCGCTGTGCAAATGGCGCAACACATTGCCTCGCCGCGGCGCTTCAAGCAGCATTGCCGCATGACCGGATGGAGCGTGCGATCCCGCCTGCTGGCGTTGCTGCTGCTGACCGGCCTGCTGCTGGCGGCCGTGGCGCTGCTGGCGCTGCGCACGATCGACCACAGCGCCAGCACGGTCGAAAGCCTGTACCGCGACCGCGTGCTGCCCTTGAGCCAGCTGCGTGCGGTGGCCGACGGCTACGAGATCGGCATTGCCGGCACCGTGCGCGGCGTGCGCGACGGTGCGCTGGCACCGGCCGAGGCGGCGGCCCGCATCGACGCCGCGCAGGCCCGCATCTCCGAACAGTGGCGCGCCTACAAGCTGACCTACCTGGTGCCGCGCGAGCAGCAGCTGATCGCGCTGGCCGAGCCGCGCATGCGCGCGGCCGATGCGCTGGTGGCGCGGCTGCGCGATGCCATCGTGCAGGAGGATGGCACCGAGCTGGCACGCCTGGCAGCCCAGCCATTGCCCGCCGCGCTGCAGCCGGTGATCGACCTGGCCGAGCAGTTGATGCAGGTGCAGCTCGACGCCTCGCGCGAGGAATCGGAGCGCATCGGCCAGCTGCGTTCGCGGGCCGCACTGGCAGTGGCCGCGCTGGTGCTGCTGGCGGTGGCCGCCGGCGGCGCGCTGGGTGCCTCGGTGGTGGCGCGGCACCGGCGCGAGCAGCGCGAGGCCGACGCCCGCACCGAGCGCATGGGTCGATTCTTCCGCGCGCTGTCGCGCACCAACCAGCTGATCGTCCGCGAGCGCGATCCCGCGGTGCTGCTGGAGCAACTGGTCCGCATCTGCGTGGACGAGGGCCATGCGCAGATCGCCGGCGTCTTCCTGCTCGAAGGCGACGGGCTGCGGCGCGTGACGGTGGCCACCCGCGAAGGCCCGGTGCCCGCCGAGCTGCCGGTGCAATTGCCGCTCGGCATGCCCGGGGCCGCCGGCTCGGTGGTGGGGCGCGCGGTGCTGAACGGACGCCACGAGGTGACCAACCACTACCTCGAGGACCCGGGCCTGGCCAGCTGGCATCCGCTGGCGCTGCGGGTGAACTTCCGCTCGATGGCCGCCTTCGTGCTGCGCCGCGGCGGCCAGGTCCACGGTGCGCTCGCCATCCACGCCGAAGAGCCGGGCTTCTTCGACGAACCGCTGGTGACGCTGATCGACGAGATGGCCGCCGATGTCTCGTTCGCGCTCGACCAGATCGACCTGGAGGCCGAGCACGAGCGCGCACGCCAGGCGGCCGAGGCGGGCCTGAAGCGCTTTCAGCTGCTGTTCTACACCGCGCCGGTGCCGGCCGTGATCATGAGCCGCGAGGGCTTTCTCATCCGCGAGATCAATGACGCGTCGGTCCGCCGCTACGGCCTGGCGCGCGAGCAGGTGATCGGCCACCGGCTCACCGAATTCGGCCTGGGCATCGTGGCCGAAGACCGCGAGGCCTTCGCCCGCGACGTGATGGCGCGGGGCAGCGTCGAGGCCTGGCCGGCGCGGCTGCGCGTCGCCGGTGGCGAGCTGCGCGAGGTGCTGCTCAGTGCGGCCGCGATCGAGCATGACGGCGAGCCCTGCATCCTGGTGCTGAGCCTGGACGCCACCGAGCTGCGCCGCGCCGAGAGCCAGTTGCGCGCCTTGAATGCCAGCCTGGAGCAGCGCGTGGCCGAGCGCACCGCCGAGCTGCGCACCGCGGCCGAGGCGCTGGCGCACGCGCGCGATGCGGCCGAGGCCGCGACACGCGCGAAGAGCGAGTTCCTGGCCAACATGAGCCACGAGATCCGCACGCCGATGAACGCGATCCTCGG
>CAZXLI010000492.1:0-3131 GCA_964641795.1 uncultured Bordetella sp.
TGGTGCTGATGGAGCATGTGGCGCGCCGCAAGGACGGCGGCTTCGACCTGAAGATCCTGCCCAAGTGCACGCTGCCGCTCACCGGCATCGGCGTGGTCAACCGCATCATCACCGACCTGGCGGTGATGGACGTGACGCCTGAAGGGCTGAAGGTCGTCGAGACGGCGCCGGGCGTCACCCGCGAGGAACTGCAGAGCAAGACCGGGGTGCCGCTGCACTGAGCGCGGCCGCGCCGCTCAGCGCGGTGGCTGGCTCGCCTTCGACAGGGCCAGCCACAGCGGCACCAGCCGCGCATCGGCCTGCACGCGCTGGTCGGCCTCGGGCCACAGGCAGTCGCGCCCGATGGTGCTGATGCGATAGCGCAGCTCGCGCATCGCCAGTGCGATGTCGAAACGCTCCTGCGGCTCGATCGAAGCCGCAGAAAGCGACCACAACCCCATCGCATTCCATGCGATGCGCAAGCGGTGCAGCCGATGCACCACGCGCTGCGCGACGCGTTGTGCTGCACCGTCGAGCTGGTCGCCCAGCCGCTCGGCCAGCGCCTGCAGGTGCGGCAGGGCCTCGTCCAGCGGGCCGAGCTGGGCCAGCGCCGCCTGCGCGGCCGTGGCCTCGGCCTGCAGGGCCGCCTCGTCGGCCCGGGGCTGCAGATCGGCCCAGCGCGTGATCGGTCCGGCCCACTGGCCCGAGAGCTCGCCGGGCACGAACTTCAGCGCGAAGCTCGCGCGTTGCGCCGCATGCGGCCGTGCGTCGACGATGCCCAGCGCCAGCTCGGCCACGGCCATCAACTGGCCCAGCGGCGAGATGGCCGTGCCCAGCAGCTGGAACGGATAGCCGGTGCCATCGAGCCGCTCGTGGTGCTCGCACACCGCGCGGGCAATCTCGGCCGGGTAGTCGGTCAACTGCGTCAGCAACATCGCGCCCACGTGCGGATGGGCGGCAAGCTGGCGGTACTCCGTCAGGTCGAGCTGGCGGCCGGCGCTCAGGTACTCGGGGTTGACGTACATCTCGCCGATGTCGTGCACCAGGCCCACCAGCATCGCCCGCGGCAACAGGGCCGGCGGAGCCTTCGCGTGCCAGGCCAGGGCGCCGGCCAGCGCCATCGCGCGTAGGGCATGCCGGTAGCTCGCCGGCATGCCGATCTGCGCGGCACTGAGCAGCATCCGCACCACCGGGTGCAGCGGCAAGGCGCGCACGCCTTCGGCCAGGGGCTTGGCGCAGGGGGCCAGCAGGTCGCGCAGCGGATCTTGGCTCTCGAGCAGCGCCGACAGGCCCTGTTGCAGCCCCGCATGGTCGACGCCCTCGCCGAACTGCAGCGCGCCGCGGTGCTGCAGCTCCTGGCGGATCAGCTGCTGATGCAGGCCGGGCTCGCCGCGCAGATCGGCCGCATCCACCGCCCGGCCGCGCGGGGTCAGCGGCCCGAGCGCCGCGCTGCAGGCGTTCAGGAGGGTCAGCCCCGCGAAGGGATTGGTCTGCAGAAAGGCTTCCGACGGGGCGTTCAATCGTGGGTCCGGATCGGGCACGCAACAGCCTGATGTCGGCCCCGGTCGGGTGGGCCTGATGTGCCGATCAAGACCACCCCACAGGCGGTCTGGCACTAAGTCACGCCCAGGTGGCGCTTCAGCGGTGCGCGAGTGCGGCGGCGCACGCCGGCACGAGCCCCGGGCCGCGGTAGATCAGCCCGGTGTAGATCTGCACCAGGTCGGCCCCGGCCTCGCGCTTGGCCAGCGCGTCGGCTGCGCTCAGCACGCCGCCGACGCCGATGATCGGGAACTCGGGCCCCAGCGCGCCGCGCAGCTGCGCGATCACCCGGTTGCTGGCTTCGCGCACCGGCGCGCCCGAGAGGCCGCCGGTTTCCTCTGCGTGCGGCAGGCCCTGCACGGCAGCGCGCGCGATCGTCGTGTTCGTGGCAATCACGCCGTCGATGCCGTGGCGTTGCAGGCTGGCGGCGATCACGCTCACCTGCGTGGCATCGAGGTCGGGCGCGATCTTCACGAACATCGGCACCACGCGCTTGTGCTGGCGCGCCAGCGCCTTGCGCCGGGCCTGCAGCGCTTGCAGCAGCCCGTCCAGTGCCTCGTCGCTTTGCAGCGCGCGCAGGTTCTGTGTGTTGGGGCTGGAGATGTTGACCGTCACGTAGTCGGCATGCGGGTACACGCCTTGCAGGCCGAGGAGGTAGTCGTCGACCGCGCGCTCGATCGGCGTGCTGGCGTTCTTGCCGATGTTCAGGCCCAGGATGCCGCCGGCAGCACGGAAGCTGTGGGCGCGCTGCACGTTGGCGAGGAAGGCTTCGAGCCCTTCGTTGTTGAAGCCCAGGCGGTTGATCAGCGCATCGGCCTGCGGCAGGCGGAACAGGCGCGGCTTCGGATTGCCCGGCTGCGCCTTCGGCGTGACGGTGCCGACCTCGATGAAGCCGAAGCCCATCGCGCCCAGGCCATCGATGCAGCGGCCGTTCTTGTCCAGCCCGGCAGCCAGGCCGATGCGGTTCGGGAACCTGAGCCCGGCGACAGTGACCGGGTCGCTGACCCGGGCCTTCGACCACAGGCACTTCGCCGGCGTGTTCTGCAGCGCGGCGATCGTGTCCAGCGTCAACTCATGGGCCCGCTCGGCATCCAGGCCGAACAGGAAGGGGCGGGCGAGGGCGTAGGGGACGAAAGCCATAATCGCGGATTGTCCTTCAGGCCCTTCTTCCCCCCTTCAACCCGCTTGGCATCGATGACCCAGGACGAACTCAAAGCATTGGTCGGCCGCGCCGCGCTGGACTACGTGGTGCCCGGCACTGTCGTCGGCGTCGGCACCGGCTCCACCGTCAACCACTTCATCGATGCGCTGGCCGGCATCAAGCAGCAAGTGCTGGGCGCCGTGTCGAGTTCGGTCAAGAGCACCGAGCGGCTGCTGGCCCACGGCATCCGCGTGTTCGAGGCCGGCGAGGTCGAGCGGCTGCCGGTGTACATCGACGGGGCCGACGAGATCGATCCGCACGGCCACATGATCAAGGGCGGCGGCGCGGCGTTGACGCGCGAGAAGATCGTGGCCGACCTGTGCGATCGCTTCGTCTGCATCGCCGATGCGTCCAAGCAGGTGCCGGTGCTCGGCGCCTTTCCGCTGCCGGTGGAGGTGATTCCGATGGCCGC
>CAZXLI010000493.1:0-3099 GCA_964641795.1 uncultured Bordetella sp.
ACAACCGCGCGCGCAGGTCGGTGTCGCGGTAGGCCTGGCGCGCCTTCTCGATGCTGGTCACCGAGATCTCTTCGACCAGGATGTGCGGCGCCAGCACGATGGTGCCGGCCACCCGGTCGGCAAAGCGCGCCGCGTGCAGCAGCGCGATCGAGCCGCCGTCGCTGTGGCCGAAGAGCCAGGGCTTGTCCTGCGCGCTGTCCACGGCCAGCGCCTGCAGCAGCGCGGGCAGCACCTCGTGCGCCTGGCGGTGCATGAAGTCCAGGTCCCACAGCTCTTCGGGCGCGCGCGGCGTCGAGCGGCCATAGCCGGGGCGCGAATACACCAGCCCGCGGCAGCCGGCCGCGTCGCACAGCGCCTGCGGAAAGTCGCGCCACATCGCCACCGAGCCCAGGCCTTCGTGCAGGAAGACGATCAGCGGCGCGTCGTGGCGCTCGCGGCCGATCCATTGGTGCTCGATGCGCACGGTGCGGCCGCGCCAGGCGATGTCGACGAATTCGCTCATGACGCGTGCATCAGGCGTTGGCTTCGCGCTCGCGCAGCTTGAAGCGCTGGATCTTGCCGGTGGCCGTCTTCGGCAGGTCGGCCACGAACTCGATATAGCGCGGGTACTTGTAGGGCGCGAGTCGGTCCTTCACGAAGGCCTTGAGTTCTTCCTCGGTGGCGCTGCTGCCGGGCTTGAGCACGACGAAGGCCTTGGTCTTGGTCAGGCCCTCGGCATCGGGCTTGCCGATCACCGCGGCTTCGAGCACCGCGGGGTGCTGCACCAGCGTGGCCTCCACCTCGAAGGGCGAGACGTAGATGCCGCTGACCTTGAGCATGTCGTCGCTGCGGCCGCCGTAGGTGTAGCTGCCGTCGCTGTTGCGGATGTACTTGTCGCCGCTCTTGGTCCAGCCGCCCTGGAAGGTCTCGCGCGTCTTGGTGCGGTTGCCCCAGTACATCATCGCGGCCGAGGGGCCGTGGATGTACAGGTCACCGGGCTCGCCGTCGGGCACCGGCTGGCCCTCGTCGCCGCGCAGCTCGATCTGGTAGCCCGGCACCGGCCAGCCGGTGCTGCCGTAGCGCACCTTGTCCGGCCGGTTCGAGATGAAGATGTGCAGCATCTCGGTGGAGCCGATGCCGTCGACGATGTCGACGCCGAAATGCGCCTTGAAGCGTTCGCCCAGCTCGGCCGGCAGCGCCTCGCCGGCCGACGAGACCAGGCGCAGCGCCACGTCGCCGCGCGCCGGCAGGTTCGGCGAGGCCAGCATGCCGGCAAAGCCGGTGGGCGCACCGTAGAACACGGTGGGCTTCGGCCGCCCGAGCGGGGCCGGGTTTCCCGGGCCTGCGAGCGCCCCCTCGGGGGGCAGGGGCGAAGCCCCGTGGGGGCCCACGTCCGCGCCGGTCCAGCGCTTGAAGGTGGCATCGGGCGTCGGCCGTTCGGCCATCAGGATGGTGCTGGCGCCCACGCTCATTGGGAACGTTAGAGCATTGCCCAGCCCGTAGGCGAAGAACAGCTTGGCGGCCGAGAAGCAGATGTCGCGCTCGGTGAGCTGCAGCACGCGGCGGCCATACAGCTCGGAAGTCCAGTACGGGTTGCCATGCGAATGCACCGTGCCCTTGGGCCGGCCGGTGGAGCCGCTGGAATAGAGCCAGAAGCCGGGGTCGTCGGCACTGGTGTTGGCGGCCTTGGTCAGCGGGCTCTGCGCCGCGACGAAGGCCTCGAGGTCGACCTCGGCCGGGTGCAGCGGCGCGATCGGGCGCGAGACGATGACCTTGCCGACCTCGTGATCGGACTTCACCAGCGCCGCCGTCAGCGTCGGCAGCAGCGCGCCCGACACCAGCACCGCCTGCGCACGGCTGTGCTCCAGCATGTAGGCATAGTCGTCGGCCGTCAGCAGCGTGTTGACGGCCACCGGCACCAGGCCGGCGTACATCGCGCCGAGAAAGCTCACCGGCCAGTCGTTGCAGTCGTGCATCAGCAGCAGCACGCGCTCCTCGCGCTTCAGGCCCAGGGCGCGCAGGCCGGCGGCCAGGCGCCGCACGCGCTCGGCCAGCGCGCCATAGGTCAGGCTGCCGAGGTCGTCGATGAAGGCCGGCTTGTCGGCCCGCGATGCATTGAGGGCCAGCAGGTGCTGCGCGAAATTGAAGGCTTCCGGCGGCGCGGGAACGTCGGCGCTGTCGGCGGCGGGGGTCGGGTTCATCATTGTCTCCTATCGCGCAAAACGGGCGGCCAGTGGGTCAGGCCAGGTGGCCGAGCACGGCAGTGCTGGCCTGCAGCGCGCTGCGCCGGTGGTAGAAGTTCAGCGCCCGCAGGCCGCCGAGTTCCTCGCCGCCGCCGGCGCGGCCCGGGCCGCCGTGCAGCGATTGCGGCATCACGTTGCCGTGGCCGCTGTGCAGCGCGGCGACATCGGGGCTGATCACGTGCACGCGGCCGTGCAGTGGCGCGAATTCGATCGCGGTGTCGGCCAGTGCCCGGGCGTCGCTGCCGTAGAGCGAGGCCACCAGCGAGCCCTGGCCGCGGCCGACCAGCTGCAGCGCGTGCGCGGCGTCGCGGTAGGGCACCAGCGTGGCCACCGGGCCGAAGACCTCGGTGTCGTGCACGCGGTCCGACGCGTCGCTGCCTGCGGCATCGCGCGTGCCCAGCAGCGTCGGGCCGACGCAGCAGGCCACGGCCGGGTCGGCATCGACCAGCGCCTGGGTGCTGCCGTCATGCAGCGTCTCGGCCTGGGCCTGCAGGTGGGCCAGGCCTTCGCGCACCGCCAGCAGCTGCGCGCGGCTGACCAGCGCGCCCATGCGCACGCTCTCGTTGCGCGGGTTGCCGACCGTGGTCTTGGCCAGCCGCGCCGAGATCGCCTCGGCGGCCGGGCCGTACAGCGCCTCGGGCACGAAGACACGGCGGATCGCGGTGCACTTCTGGCCGGACTTCTGCGTCATCTCGCGCGCCACTTCCTTCACCAGCAGCTCGAAGGCTTCGCTGCCCGGTGCCTCGCCGGGCAGCAGCAGCGCGCTGTTGACGCTGTCGGCCTCGATGTTGACGCGCACCGAGAGGCGTGTGATCGCCGCATGCGAGCGCACCAGCGCCGCGGTATCGGCCGAGCCGGTGAACGAGACGATGTCGAA
>CAZXLI010000494.1:0-3097 GCA_964641795.1 uncultured Bordetella sp.
GACCAGGATGGCCTGCACGTTCGGGTTCTTCAGCATCAGCTTGAAAGCTTCGGTCACCTTCTCGGTGGTGGCACCGCCGCCGACGTCGAGGAAGTTGGCCGGCTCGCCGCCGAACAGCTTGATGGTGTCCATCGTCGCCATCGCGAGACCCGCGCCATTGACCAGGCAGCCGATGTTGCCGTCGAGGCTGATGTACGCCAGGTCGAACTTGCTGGCCTCGATTTCGGCCGGATCTTCTTCATCGAGGTCGCGGTAGGCGACGATCTCGGGGTGGCGGAACAGGGCGTTCGAGTCGAAGTTGAACTTCGCGTCCAGCGCCTTGATGTTGCCGTTGCCTTCCAGGATCAGCGGGTTGATCTCGGCCAGCGAGGCATCCGTCTCCATGTAGGTCTTGTAGAGCTTCTTGAAGACATCCACCGCCTGGGGTTGCGAGGCCTCGGGCACGCCGATGCCCTGGGCCAGCTGCAGCGCCTGCGCGTCCGTCAGGCCCGTGGCGGGCTCGACGAAGACCTTGATGATCTTCTCGGGCGTGCTGTGCGCCACTTCTTCGATGTCCATGCCGCCTTCGCTGGAGGCCATCAGCGCGACCTTCTGGGTCGCGCGGTCGGTCAGAGCCGCGGCGTAGTACTCCTTCTTGATGTCCGCGCCTTCCTCGATCAGCAGGCGCCGCACCTTCTGGCCTTCGGGGCCGGTCTGGTGGGTCTTCAGCTGCATGCCCAGGATCTGGCCGGCCAGCGTCTTGACTTCGTCCATCGAGCGGGCCAGCTTCACGCCACCACCCTTGCCGCGGCCGCCGGCGTGGATCTGCGCCTTGACCACCCAGACGGCGCCGCCGAGCTTCTGTGCGGCTTCGACCGCTTCCTGCACCGTGAAGGCGGGGTAGCCCCGCGGTACCGGCACGCCGAACTGGCGCAGGATTTCTTTGCCTTGGTATTCGTGGATCTTCATCGGGGGCTCACTGCGAAGGGGGGATCAAAACAAAAGCCGCCGCGCGCGGTCGGCTGGGGCTGAGGGAGCCGGGCAGATGAGCCGGCGCTGGGAAACAAACCTTCGCAATTTAGCATGCTGCGCCGCGGCAAACCTGACGCCTGGCCAACGGTGTGGCGCGATGAACTCAGGTCGCGGTGCAGGCCTTGGCTCAGACCTCTGGATCGCCGGCACTGGCCAACACCCGGCGAATCACCTCGGGCGAAAAGCCCCGGCCGCTGAGGAATCGCATCTGCCGCACGCGTGCGGCTGCATCGCCAGCCGGCACTTCGGTGCGGCCGTACTTCTTGTGCCAGACGTCCCGCGCGCGATCGAATTCCGACTCATGCAACGCCTGGCGGGCCGACGGGTCGAGCGCTGCGCCATGTTGCTGGAGTTCGCGCTGAATGCGCAGATTGCCGTAGCGCGCTTGCCGGGCCTGCACCCGGCTCTCGACAAAGCGCTGCTGAGAAAGGTAGCCACGCTGCCCCAACCAGTCGATCAGCGCATCGACCTCGGCCGCCGCGGCCTGGGTGTCGGGCTCGGGTGCATCGGCCTGCTCGCCCGGGTTCGCCGGGCGTCGCTGCCCGTTGAGCAACAGCCGCAGCAGCTTGCCGCGCAATTCGAGCGGGCTGTGCTCGCGCTGCGCCAGCCATTGCAGCGCGCGTACCTTCAAGGAGGCGGGGCGGGCCGCCATCACCGTTCGGCCCGCGGCTTATTCGCTCTCGGCGAGCGGCGGCAGCAGCGGCACACCGACAGCTTCGCGAACCTTGTTCTCGATCTCGTGCGCAAGGTCGGGGTTCTCGCGCAGGAACTCGCGGGCGTTGTCCTTGCCTTGGCCGATCTTCTCGCCGTTGTAGGCATACCAGGCGCCGGACTTCTCGAGGATCTTGGCGTTGACGCCCATGTCGATGATCTCGCCATGGCGGCTGGTGCCCTCGCCATAGAGGATGTCGAACTCGGCGGTCTTGAAGGGTGGCGCGACCTTGTTCTTGACGACCTTGACCTTGGTCTCGTTGCCGATGACCTCTTCGCCCTTCTTGATACTGCCGGTGCGGCGGATGTCCAGCCGCACCGAGGCGTAGAACTTCAGCGCGTTGCCGCCGGTGGTGGTTTCGGGGTTGCCGAACATCACCCCGATCTTCATGCGGATCTGGTTGATGAAGATGACCATGCAGTTGGTCTTCTTGATCGTCGCGGTGAGCTTGCGCAGCGCCTGGCTCATCAGCCGTGCCTGCAGGCCGGGCAATGAATCGCCCATTTCGCCTTCGAGTTCGGCCTTCGGGGTGAGGGCCGCCACCGAGTCGATGATGACCAGGTCGACCGAGCCCGAACGCACCAGCGCGTCGACGATTTCCAGCGCCTGCTCGCCGGTGTCGGGCTGGCTGATCAGCAATTCCTGCAGGTTGACGCCGAGCTTCTGTGCATAACCGGTGTCGAGTGCATGCTCGGCATCGATGAAGGCACAGGTGCCGCCGAGCTTTTGCATCTCGGCCACCACCTGCAGTGTCAGTGTGGTCTTGCCGGAGGACTCGGGGCCGTAGATCTCGACCACGCGGCCGCGCGGCAGGCCGCCGACGCCCAGCGCGATGTCGAGCCCCAGCGAGCCGGTGGACACGACTTCGATCGCTTCGACCACTTCGCCGTCGCCCAGGCGCATGATCGAGCCCTTGCCGAACTGCTTTTCGATCTGGGCCAGGGCGGCTTGCAGGGCTTTGGCTTTCTCGGTGTTCAGCGCTTTGACGGGTGCATCCATGGCATGGCTCTCCTCGGGTTGGGCGGGACTATACGGCAGAAGCTGGATGTTTGTACAGTGAGTCGGGCTGCGAATTCGCAAGGCCTCCATCCCCCTGTGGATGCCTAAAATCAAGCCTTGCAAGCGCCCACTTTGCGAGGCGGCCACCGCGGCAGGAGACACGAGATGCGGATTCTGATCGCCGAAGACGACCAGGTGCTGGCCGACGGCTTGATGCGTTCCTTGCGGGCGTCGGGCTACGCCGTCGACCAGGTGGGCAGCGGCAGCGAGGCGGATGCGGCGCTGTCCTCGCATGAGTTCGACCTGCTGATCCTCGACCTCGGCCTGCCCAAGATGCACGGGTTCGACGTGCTGCGCAAGCTGCGCGCGCGCGGC
>CAZXLI010000495.1:0-3086 GCA_964641795.1 uncultured Bordetella sp.
TCACCACGCCCTGGCCGGCGAAGGCGGCGTCGCCGTGCACCAGCACCGGCAGCACCTGGTCGCCCGGCTTGTCGCCGCGGCGGTCCATGCGCGCCTTGACCGAGCCCTCGACCACCGGGTTGACGATCTCCAGGTGGCTCGGGTTGAACGCCAGGCTGATGTGCACCGGGCCGCCGGGGGTGGAGATGTCGCTCGAGAAGCCCTGGTGGTACTTCACGTCGCCGGCGGGCAGGTGCTCGGGCGCGGTGTGCTCGAACTCGGCGAACAGCTCCTTCGGCATCTTGCCCAGCGTGTTCACCAGCACGTTCAGCCGGCCGCGGTGCGCCATGCCGATGACGATTTCCTGCACGCCCTTGGCACCGGCGCGCTGCACCAGCTCGTCCATCGAGGCGATGAAGCTCTCGCCGCCTTCGAGCGAGAAACGCTTCTGGCCGACGTACTTGGTGTGCAGGAAGCGCTCCAGGCCTTCGGCAGCGGTCAATTGCGCCAGGATGTGCTTCTTGTCCTCGGCACTGAAGGTGGGCTTGCTGCGGATCGACTCCAGCCGCTCCTGCCACCAGCGCTTTTCGGTGGGGTCGGTCACGTGCATGAACTCGGGACCGATCGAGCCACAGTAGGTCTCGCGCAACGCCTGCAGGATCTCCCGCAGCGTCATGTTCTCGGCCTTCGAGAAGTAGGTGTTGGCCGCGCTGAAAGTGATGTCCATGTCACTTTCGGTGAGGTCGTAGAAGGCCGGCTCGAGCTCGGGGATCTTCGGACGCTCGGTGCGCTTGAGCGGATCGAGGTCGGCCCAGCGCGAACCCAGGAAGCGATAGGCGGCGATCAGCGACTGGACGTGCACCTGCTTGCGCGCCACCGCCAGATCGGCGGAGCTGGCCTTCAGCGCAAAGGCATTGGCCTTGGCCCGCTGCGAGAAGGATTCGATGACCGGCGCGTGCGCCACATCACGTGCTTCCGACCCATCGGTGGCCGGCACGTTCTGCAGGTTGTCGAAATAGGCACGCCAGTTGTCCGGCACGCTGCCGGGATTGTCGAGATAGGCCTCGTAAAGCTCCTCGACATAGGGTGCGTTGCCCCCGAACAGGTACGAGTTCGTCCTGTATTGCTGCATCATCGCTCGCTCACCTTTCGCCCCGGTTTCCAGGACTATGATGGGTTGAAAACCTTCCGCGTTCCCGGCTCTACCGGTTGGCGGATTGCGACCCGCCTTGACTGGAAAACACCAGCAAGGGGACGGGAAGGACCATGGGATCTCGGGCGCGACTGTATCACTTCGGCCTTGACACGGATCACCGCATTGGCTCATCCGCACCACACCGTGATCCTTTTGCAACCCGAGGCGCCGGCCAAGCCCGCGATCGGTGCAGCCTGCAACGGCTGCGGCGTCTGCTGCGCCTGGCAGCCCTGCCCGCTGGGCATGGTCGTGAGCCGGCGGCGCCACGGCGCATGTGCCGCGCTGGTGTGGGACGCTCGGTCCCGCCAGTACCGCTGCGGCATGCTGGTCGGGCCGGCAGCCCATCTTCCGCCGGGCCTGCGTTGGCTGGCGCCGATGGTCTCGACGCTGGCGCGCCGCTGGATCGCCGCCGGCATCGGCTGCGACAGTGACCTTCAGGCCGGCGTGGCCGACGCGACCGAGCAGCGCTGAACGGCGCCGTTTACGCAGCCAGCCCTCGCCTGCAGCGCCCTCAGGCGCTCAGCGCAAGCCGCTGGCGGGCCGTGTCGTACTCGCGCTTGAAGCGCGCGATCAGTTCGGCCGCCGGCAGCACCTGGTCGATGGCGCCAATGCCCTGGCCGCAACCCCAGATGTCCTTCCAGGCCTTCTTGGCACCGATCTCGCCGTCCTTGCCGGCACCGAAGCTCATCTTGCTGGGATCACTCACCGGCAGGTTCTCGGGGTCGAGGCCGGCATTGATGATCGATCCGCGCAGGTAATTGCCGTGCACACCGGTGAAGAGGTTGCTGTAGACGATGTCGTCGCTGGAGGAGTTGACGATCATCTGCTTGTAGCCCTCGGACGCGCGCGCCTCCTCGGTGGCGATGAAGGCCGAACCGATGTACGCGAAATCGGCGCCCATCGCCTGCGCCGCCAGCACCGCGGCCCCCGAGGCGATGCTGCCCGACAAGGCGAGCGGCCCGTCGAACCACTGGCGGATCTCCTGCACCAGCGCGAACGGGCTGCGCGTCCCCGCGTGGCCGCCAGCGCCTGCCGCCACCGCGATCAGGCCATCGGCGCCCTTCTCCAGCGCCTTCTTCGCGAAGGAGATGTTGATGACGTCGTGTAGGACGATGCCGCCATAGGAGTGGATCGCCTCGTTCACTTCCGGCCGCGCCCCAAGCGAAGTGATGACGATTGGCACCTTGTGCTTTACGCACATGGCGACATCGTGCTCGAGCCGCTCGTTGGTTTTGTGGACGATCTGATTGACTGCATATGGCGCTGCCGGCGCCTCCGGGTTCGCCTCGTCCCAAGCGGCGAGATCATCCTTGATCCGATGCAGCCAATCGTCCAGCAGCTCCGCGGGGCGCGCGTTCAGCGCCGGAAACGCCCCGACAATGCCGCCCTTGCACTGGGCGATGACCAATTCCGGGTTGGCGATGATGAATTGCGGGGCGCCGACGGCCGGCAGGCGCAGCTTGTCGAACAAAGGCGGCAGAGCCATCATCGTCTCCTGAGTTGCGCAAAGGCCTAGCTTCTGGCCAAAAGCGCGTCGACGCTGCCATCGCGTCAAGCGGAGCAAATTTTGTCAGACGTTTTGTCCTTGGGCGAGCCGGCAGATGAAGCGCAATGGCGCGCGCTGGTCGAACAAGGACTGAAGGGCGCGCCATGGTCGCAGCTTGTCGGCAAGACGGCGGACGCCATCGCGATCCAACCACTTTATCGCGAAACAGACATCGCAACGGCGACCGATGTTTCCGGCTTTCCAGGAGCGGCGCCGTTTGTGCGGGGCGCGCGCGTGGGCGGCTGGACGATGCGCCAGAGTTATGATCATCCCGATCCCGAACAAACCAATCGCGACATCCTCGCCGATCTCGCAGGCGGGGTCGAGGGTGTCGAGTTGGTCATTGATCCTGATGGCGTGACAGGC
>CAZXLI010000496.1:0-3073 GCA_964641795.1 uncultured Bordetella sp.
CTGGTGAATTACGCCAAGCGCCAGGTCGGCAACAAGGTCTATGGTGGCCAGTCCTCGCACCTGCCGCTGAAGCTGAACATGTCGGGCGTGATCCCGCCGATCTTCGCGTCGTCGATCATCCTGCTGCCGGCCACGGTCGTGGGCTGGTTCGCCACCGGCGAAGGGCTGCGCTGGCTCAAGGACATCTCGTCTGCACTGTCGCCTGGCCAGCCGATCTACGTGTTGCTGTATGCCGCGATGATCGTGTTCTTCTGCTTCTTCTACACCGCGCTGGTCTTCAACAGCCGTGAGACGGCCGACAACCTGAAGAAGAGTGGCGCGTTCATTCCTGGCATTCGCCCGGGCGAACAGACCGCGAAGCACATCGACAAGATCCTGTCGCGGCTGACGCTGGCCGGCGCGGTGTACATCACGCTCGTGTGCCTGCTGCCTGAGTTCCTGGTGCTGAAGTACAACGTACCGTTCTATTTCGGGGGTACGTCGCTGTTGATCATCGTCGTCGTGACCATGGATTTCTGGGCTCAGGTGCAAAGCTACGTGATGAGCCAGCAGTATGAGTCGCTACTGAAGAAAGCCAATTTCAAGGCAAGCTGAGATGGCCAAGGACGATGTCATCCAGATGCAGGGCGAGATTCTCGAAAACCTGCCCAATGCCACCTTTCGCGTGAAGCTCGAGAACGGTCATGTCGTGCTCGGTCACATCTCGGGAAAGATGCGCATGCATTACATCCGCATCCTGCCGGGCGACAAGGTGACGGTTGAATTGACGCCCTACGATTTGAGTCGCGCTCGCATCGTGTTCCGCGCGAAATGAATATGCCCCCAGTCGTCGGCTATGCCGACTCTGCCCCCCATGGGGGTGAGTCACCTCGGGAACGGCCCGTCGGTGACTCGAGTGTTTAAGGAGAAGACGATGAAAGTCTCTGCATCGGTCAAGAAGATGTGCCGCAATTGCAAGATCATCCGCCGCAAGGGTGTGGTGCGCGTGATCTGCACCGACCCGCGCCACAAGCAACGTCAAGGCTGATAGAGGTTCCCCATGGCACGTATCGCTGGCATCAACATTCCGCCGCACAAGCACGCCGAGATCGGCCTGACTTCCATTTATGGAATCGGCCGCACCACCGCGCAGAAGATCTGCGAAGCGGTGGGCATCGCCTACTCCAAGAAGATCAAGGACTTGAGCGACAGCGACCTCGAGAAGATTCGCGAAGAGGTCGGCAAGCTGACGATCGAGGGTGACCTCCGTCGCGAACTGTCGATGAACATCAAGCGCCTGATGGACCTGGGCTGCTATCGCGGCATGCGCCATCGCCGCGGGCTGCCGCTGCGCGGCCAGCGCACCCGCACCAACGCCCGCACCCGCAAGGGTCCGCGCAAGGGTGCCGCCGCGCTGAAGAAGTAAGCAGCCCTCAAGCTAACCGAGATTCGACATGGCCAAAGCACCTGCCAATACCGCGGCACGCCGCGTGAGCAAGAAGATCCGCAAGAACGTTGCGGATGGCATCGCTCACGTGCATGCCTCGTTCAACAACACCATCATCACGATCACTGATCGCCAGGGCGGCGCGCTGGCTTGGGCCTCCTCGGGCGGCCAAGGCTTCAAGGGTTCCCGCAAGTCGACGCCCTTTGCTGCCCAGGTGGCGGCCGAAGTGGCGGGCCGGGCGGCGCAAGAGCAGGGCATCAAGAACCTGGACGTCAAGATCAAGGGCCCGGGCCCGGGTCGCGAGTCTTCGGTGCGTGCGCTGGCCGCTCTGGGCATCCGCATCAACTCGATCAGCGACGTGACGCCGGTACCGCACAACGGTTGCCGTCCGCAGAAGCGCCGTCGCATCTGAGATCGGCGTTGGCTTGCAGGCGGTAGCAATACCGCTAGAATGAGCAGTTTTTCGCCAGCCGGCGGACGCTTTCGTGTCTGCCGGCAATTTCGTTGGAGGCGGTCTTCCGCCTCTTTCCGAAGACCACCGTCTGAGCGACCTTCCAACAACACCCGCCAGACTCGCGCGACATCCGCCTCGCGTCAGATCAATTCCGTAAAGGACCCAACGTGGCACGTTATCTTGGACCCAAGGCCAAACTGGCTCGCCGTGAAGGCACCGATCTCTACCTGAAGAGCGCCCGCCGCGCCATCAGCGACAAGGCGAAGTTCGAAAGCAAGCCTGGCCAGCATGGCCGCACCTCCGGCTCGCGCACGTCCGACTTCGGTCTGCAGCTGCGCGAGAAGCAGAAGGTCAAGCGCATGTACGGCGTGCTGGAGCGGCAGTTCCGCCGCTACTTCGCCGAGGCCGAGCGCCGCAAGGGCAATACCGGCGCGAACCTGCTGTTCATCCTCGAGTCGCGCCTGGACAACGTGGTCTACCGCATGGGCTTCGGCTCGACGCGCGCTGAAGCGCGCCAGCTGGTGTCGCACCAGGCCATCCTGGTCAACGGCAAGACGGTCAACATCCCGTCGTACCTGGTCAAGGCCGGGGACGTGATCGCGCTGCGCGAAAAGGCCAAGAAGCAGCTCCGCGTGACCGATGCGGTCAAGCTCGCCGAATCGATCGGCATGCCGGCATGGGTGCAGGTCGATGCCGCCAAGCTCGAAGGCGTTTTCAAGAAGGTGCCTGACCGCGACGAATTCGGCTCGGACATCAACGAATCGCTGATCGTCGAGTTGTATTCGCGTTAAGACGAACTCACGGAGGGGCTGGCCGAGGTCGGCTGCTCCTTCGTTCAGGACGATCCGCTTGCCGGGCGCGGATCTCTCCTGCAGCAAGCCCGGCATGGTCCGCCAGCCTTATCGGTGTAACGAGCCGAGGGTATTGAGAGGAACAGGACTCGATGCAAACCAATCTGCTGAAACCCAAAGCCATCCATGTGGAGCCGCTGGGCGGCCACCGTGCCAAAGTGACGCTCGAACCGTTCGAGCGCGGGTACGGCCACACGCTCGGCAACGCGCTGCGTCGCGTGCTGCTGTCGTCGATGGTGGGTTACGCGCCGACGGAGGTGACGATCGCCGGCGTGCTGCATGAGTACTCGACGGTCGACGGCGTCGCCGAAGACGTCGTGCACATCATGCTGAACCTCAAGG
>CAZXLI010000497.1:0-3052 GCA_964641795.1 uncultured Bordetella sp.
GGGCTACCCGCCGAACGACGCGCCGCAACGGCTCGAGAAGGATCGCCTGGCACTCAGCCTGTCGCGGTTGCGCAATGTCTACTCGGACAACCTGATCGAGGTCACCGAGTGGTGCATGTCGCTCGACCCGCTGTCGCGCCCGCAGAGCGTGTTCGCGCTGCAGAAGGAACTCTCGCGCGAGACCGAGCGCCGCTACACCAAGCTCAGCTTCAGCGAACGCCTGAAGCTGCAGATCGAAAACCTGAAGACCGGCGCGAAGCCATGACCACCCCCGGAGCGGCCGGCGGCCGCCTCCCCCTCGAGGGGGCAACACCGACGGACCGGCCAAGCCGGATCCGTGGTGTTTGCTTGGGCAACTAGGTGGGCCTATCGTGGTGATGCGCTTTTCGGTCTACCAGGTCAGCCGCAAGGGCGGGCGCGAGAAGAATGAAGATCGCATGGGCTACTGCTACACCCGCTCGGCCGGGCTGTTCGCATTGGCCGATGGCATGGGCGGCCACCCGGAAGGCGAGGTGGCCTCGCAGATGGCGCTGCAGACCCTGGCCGCGATGTTCCAGCGCGATGCCAAGCCCGGCCTGAAGGACCCGCTGCGCTTCCTGCACGACGCCATCCTCGCCGGCCACCACCAGCTGCTGCGCTACGCCACCGACAAGGCCCTGCTCGACACGCCACGCACCACCATCGTCGCCTGCCTGCTGCAGGGCAACGCGGCGTACTGGGCGCACTGTGGTGATTCGCGGCTGTACATGGTGCGGGGCGACAAGCTGATCGCCCGCACCCGCGACCATTCCTATACCGAACTGCAGGACACGATGGCCCAGGTGGTGCCGATCGCCCAGCGCTTCAACCGCAACGTGCTGTTCACCTGCCTGGGCTCGCCCGGCAAGCCGGTGGTCGACACGGCCGGGCCGATGCTGCTGCAGGCCGGCGACAAGCTGCTGCTGTGTTCCGATGGGCTGTGGGGCAGCGTCAGCGACGCCGTGATCACCGAGCAGCTCGCGCTGCGACCCATTTCCGATGCGGTGCCCGAGCTGGTGGAGCAGGCGCTGCGCAACGCCGGCGAGAAGAGCGACAACGTCACCGTGATCGCTGTCGAGTGGGAGGCCGCCGAGGAAGACGATTCGACGATCGCCGTTTCCACGCAGTCGCTGGGCGACGAGGTGTTCGCCTCCACCATCCAGGCCAGCCTGGCCGGCGAAGCGCCGCCGGACGAACTGGATGACGCCGAGATCGAACGCTCGATCCGCGAGATCAACGAGGCGATCCGTCGATCGTCCCAGAAGAAGCACTGAGGATTTCCCATGAGTGAGTTTCAACGCGCCGGCGGCCGCGCGGCCGATGCGCTGCGCCCGGTGAGCATCCGCCGTGGTTTCACGCGCCATGCCGAGGGGTCGGTGCTGGTGTGCTTCGGCGACACGCAGGTGCTGTGCACCGCGTCGGTCGAAGAGAAGGTACCGCCGCACAAGCGCGGCTCGGGCGAAGGCTGGGTCACCGCCGAATACGGCATGCTGCCGCGCGCCACGCACACGCGCGGCGACCGCGAGGCCGCACGCGGCAAGCAGAGCGGCCGCACGCAGGAGATCCAGCGCCTGATCGGCCGCTCGCTGCGCTGCGTGTTCGACCTGGCCGCGCTGGGCGAGCGCAGCATCCTGATCGACTGCGACGTGCTGCAGGCCGACGGCGGCACCCGCACCGCGGCGATCACTGGCGCCTTTGTCGCGGCGCAGGACGCGGTGAACTGGCTGATGGCCGAAGGCAAGCTGGTCAGCAGCCCGATCAAGGACGCGGTGGCCGCGGTGTCGGTGGGCATCGTCGAGGGCACGCCGCTGCTGGACCTCGAGTACACCGAGGACTCGGCTTGCGACACCGACATGAACGTGGTGATGACTGGCTCGGGTGGCTTCGTCGAGGTGCAGGGCACGGCCGAAGGCGCGGCCTTCACACGCGCCGAGATGGACCGCCTGCTGGGCCTGGCCGACAAGGGCATCCGCGAATTGGTGGCGGCGCAGCGCGCGGCGCTGGCCGAACCCCTGGGCCAGTGAACGCCATGCGGCTGGTGCTGGCCTCGAACAATGCGAAGAAGCTCGCCGAGCTGCGCGCATTGCTCGGCGGGCTGCCGCTGGACATCGTCGCGCAGGGCGAGCTCGGCATCCGCGAGGCCGAGGAGCCGCATCACACGTTCGTCGAGAACGCGCTGGCCAAGGCCCGGCACGCGGCGGCGGCTTGCGGCGGCGCGGCGATTGCCGATGACTCGGGCCTGTGCGTCCATGCGCTGGGTGGTGCGCCGGGCGTTATCTCCGCTCACTTTGCCGGGGAGGTCGCGGCGATCGACGGCGAGTCGCGCGAGGAGCGCCGGCGCAGGCAGGATGCGCTGAACAACACGCTGCTGCTGCAGCGCCTGGACGGCGTGACCGACCGGCGCGGGCACTTCATCAGCACCTTGGTCGCGCTGCGCCATGCCGACGATCCCGAGCCGCTGGTGGCGGTGGGACGCTGGCCCGGCGAGATCCTGCGCGCTGCGCGGGGTGACCAGGGCTTCGGCTACGACCCGCTGATGTTCATCCCGGCACTGGGGGCCACCGTGGCCGAGCTGTCGGCCGAGGTGAAGAATGCGCACAGTCACCGTGCGCGCTCCGCCGCGCAATTGCGCACGCTGTTGCACGAAGCCTGGCACTTGCCAGCCTAGGTTGCAAAATGAGCGTCGTCGAGCGCTATCTGCGGCCGGGCACGCTGCGGCTGGGCGAATCACCGCCCTTGTCGCTGTACATCCACCTGCCGTGGTGCCTGGCCAAGTGTCCCTACTGCGATTTCAATTCGCATGCCTCGCCGGGCGGGCGCCCCCCCGAGCAGCGCTACCTCGACGCACTGATCGCCGACCTGGAGAGCGCGCTGCCGATGGTCTGGGGCCGGCCGGTGGTCAGCATCTTCATCGGCGGCGGCACGCCCAGCCTGTTCTCGCCGCAGGGCATCGACCGCCTGCTCGGCGACATCCGCGCCCGCCTCAAACTCGAGCCCGATTGCGAGATTACCCTGGAAGCCAACCCCGGCACGT
>CAZXLI010000498.1:0-3035 GCA_964641795.1 uncultured Bordetella sp.
TCATGTCTAAGTAGACCGCGCGCCCCCCGGGCCGTGACAGGACGGGGAGTCGGCCCGCAGGGCCGACCGCCCGCGTCGCGCGCCGCGGCCTGCCCGACCGCGCCTTTGTCGCGCCGACTCCGGCAAGCAAACAACCCAACCACCACCAGAAGCGCATCCCTTTCTGCAACAGCCACACTTGATGCACGGCGACCGCCGCGCAGTCCCCTGACCCACTGACATGCAACACGTACTCGCCCTCGACCTGAAGGACGATGACGCGCTGATTGCGCGTTATGAGTCCCATCACCGCGCCGTCTGGCCCGAGGTGCAGGCGCACCTGGCGCGCCATGGCGTCACCGGGATGACCATCCACCGGCTGGGCACGCGCATGGTGATGGTGATGAACACCGACGACGCCCGCTATGACGCCGCGCGCATGGCCCAGGCCACGCGCGACGACCCGGTGATCGCCCGCTGGGAAACGCTGATGTGGGAGTTCCAGGCGCCCACGCCCTGGACGCCGGCGGGCGAGAAGTGGACACCGATGCGCTGCATCTTCGATTGGACGGCCGAGCCGCCCGCCACCCCTGCACACAAGGAATCCCCATGAAACTGATGCGCCTGGGCCCCAAGGGCCAGGAACGCCCCGCGCTGCTGGATGCCGCCGGCCGCGCCCGCGACCTCTCCGGCTTCGTCGCCGACATCGGCCCCGGCCTGCTGGGCCCGGTGGGCCAGCAGCGGCTGCGCAGCATCGACCCGGCCGACCTGCCGCTGCTGCCCGAGGGCCTGCGCCACGGCGTGCCCTGGAGCGGCTGCGGCAAGTTCATCTGCGTGGGCCTGAACTATGCCGACCATGCTGCCGAATCGGGCCTCACGGTGCCTGACGAACCGGTGCTGTTCACCAAGCACACCAGCACCATGATCGGCGCGCACGACCCCGTGGTGCTGCCGCAGGGCTCGGTGAAGACCGACTGGGAAGTGGAGCTGGGCGTGGTGATCGGCAGCAAGGCGCGCTACGTCAGCGAAGCCGACGCGCTGGCCTGCGTGGCCGGCTACTGCGTGGTCAACGACGTCTCCGAGCGCGAGTATCAGCTCGAGCGCAGCGGCACCTGGGACAAGGGCAAGGGCTGCGACACCTTCGGCCCGGTCGGCCCCTGGCTGGTGACGGCCGACGAGATCGCCGACCCGCAGGCACTGCCGATGTGGCTGGACGTGAACGGCCGCCGCTTCCAGAACGGCAGCACGCGCACCATGGTGTTCGGCGTGGCGCAGCTGGTCAGCGTGATCAGCCGCTTCACCACGCTGTACCCGGGCGACCTCATCAGCACCGGCACGCCTCCCGGGGTCGGGCTGGGCATCAAGCCCGAGCCGGTCTACCTGAAGCCCGGCGATGTGATGACGCTCTCGATCGAAGGCCTGGGCACGCAGCGCCAGGCCGTGCATGCGTGGGACCCCGCGCTGATCGACGGCTGACCGGCGGCGTCAAGGGGATGATCGAATGCTGAACCGCGCGGCGCCACCGGTCATCCTGCAGTTCGGCACCAGCCGCTTCCTGCAGGCGCACGCCGACCTGTTCGTCTCGCAGGCCGCCGAGCACGGCCGGGCGCTGGGCGGCATCTGCGTGGTGCAGACCACCGACAACCCGCGCAGCAGCAGCCGCACGCAGGCGCTGGCGCGGCCCGAGGGCTACCCGGTCATCGTGCGCGGGCTGCGTGACGGCCAGCCGGTGGACGAAACGCTGACCTGCCATGCCGTCGTCGAAGCGCTGCAGGCCGCGCGCGACTGGCCGCGCGTGCAGGCGCTGATGCGCGGGCCGATCCGCGTGCTGCTGTCCAACACCGGCGACAGCGGCTGGCAGCCGGCGGCCGGCGACGGCCCCGCCGCGCTGGCCGACGGGGCGGCCGCGCCGGGCGGTTTCGTCGCCAAGCTGCTGGTGCTGCTGCACCAGCGCTGGCAGGCCCAGCCCGAGGCCCCGCTGACCCTGCTGCCGTGCGAGCTGGTCAGCCGCAACGGCGAGCATCTGCGCGCGCTGGTGCTGGCGCTGGCCGCCGACTGGGGCTGCAGCGCCGACTTCCGCCATTGGCTGCAGCAGCGCCCGGTGTGGGCCAACTCGCTGGTCGACCGCATCGTGTCCGAGGCGCTGGAGCCGGTGGGCGCGGTGGCCGAACCGTACGCGCTGTGGGCCGTCGAGGCCTGCACCGGCCTGCAGCTGCCCTGCGAGCACCCGGCCATCGTCGTCACCGACGACCTGGGGCGCTTCGAGCGCCTGAAGCTGCACCTGCTGAACCTGGGCCACACGCTGCTGGCCGAGCTGTGGCTGCAGCGCGGTTCACCGGAAGGCATGACGGTGCGTGAGGCCATGCTCGACAGCGCCATGCGCGGCACACTCGAAGCCGTGTGGCAGGACGAGGTGCTGCCCGTCTTCGAAGCCGGCGGCGAAGGTGACGACGCGCGCCGCTACCTGGTGGCGCTGCGCGACCGCCTGCTCAACCCCAGCCTCGTGCACCGGCTCGCCGACATCGCCCAGCACCACGGCCAGAAGAAGCTGCGCCGGCTGCAGCCGGTGGTCGACCGGGCCGCACAGCAGGGCCTGGGCCTGGCCCAGCCGCGGCTGCGCGCGGCACTGGCCTCGGCCTGATCGACGACGCCGCCAACCCCAAGGAGTTCCCCCCATGACCGCCGGTCCCGTCATCCGCATCCACCCGACGGACAACGTCGTCATCGCGCGCCACCAATTGCTGGGCGGCACCCGCCTGGCCGACGAGGGCATCACCGTCATCGGCCTGGTGCCGCCCGGGCACAAGCTGGCCGCGCGCGCCATCGCCGCGGGCGAGGCGGTGCGCCGCTACGGCCAGATCATCGGTGCGGCCACGCGCGACATCGCCGCCGGCGAGCATGTGCACACGCACAACCTGGCCTTCAGCACCTTCACGCGCGAGCACGCGCCCGGCGCCGACGCGCGGCCCACGCTGCCGGCGGACACGCCGGCCAGCTTCATGGGCATCGTGCGGCAGGAGCCGGGGCGCCAGGGCCGCGTGGCCACGCGCAACTAC
>CAZXLI010000499.1:0-3011 GCA_964641795.1 uncultured Bordetella sp.
AACCTGCGACCCCTGCCGTGTGAAGGCAGTGCTCTACCGCTGAGCTAACCGCCCGGTATTCCGGGTTCGCTGCCGGTCAACAGCGAAGCTCGCATTATGCCATAGCATTTCGCCAGATCGTCTTGCCGCCGCTGGCCTTGTCCAGTTCGGCCAGCACTGCCTCGTGTGCGGCCAGTTCCTCGTCGGTGGCGTCGATCACCTGCAGCTCGAAAGCGCTGAGATCCTGCGCCAGGTCGGCCTGCGGCGACGCGGGATCTTCCTCATGGTGAATGACCAGCGAATCCTGGCCTCGCGTCAGGCGGATGTACACCTCGGCCAGCAGTCCGGCATCGAGCAAAGCGCCGTGCAGCGTGCGATGGGTGTTGTCCACTTCCAGTCGCTTGCACAGCGCGTCCAGCGAGTTGGCCTTGCCGGGGAACATCTCGCGAGCCATCAGCAGCGTGTCGGTGACCTTCGCGGCAACGGTGTGGAAGGGCTGGCGCCCGAGCCGCTTCAACTCGGCATTCAGGAACCCGACGTCGAACGCCGCGTTGTGGATGATGACTTCGGCCCCCTGCAGGAAGTCCAGCAGGTCGCCGGCGACTTCGGCGAACCTGGGCTTGTCGGCGAGGAACTCGTCGGTCAGGCCGTGCACCTTGATCGCTTCTTCGCTGCCCTTGCGCTCCGGGTTCAGATAGAAGTGCCGGTCGTTGCCGGTGAGCCTTCGGCTGACCATTTCCACGCAGCCGATCTCGACGATGCGGTCGCCGCTCTCGGGGTTCAGGCCCGTGGTTTCGGTGTCGAGGAAGATCTGTCTCATGGCAGTCACTTTAGCGGCTGCCGCGTGGCCAGGGTCCACATCAGCGCACCCACCACGATCATCGGCACGCACAGCCACTGGCCCATGCTCATGCCCAGGGCCAGCAGGCCGAGGTGAGCATCCGGCTCGCGGAAGTATTCGGCGATGAAACGGAACACGCCATAGCCGAACAGGAAGGCCCAGGACACCTGCCCCAGCTTGCGCGGTTGCCTCGCGTACAGCCACAGCAGCAGGAACAGCAGCAGCCCCTCCATGCCGAACTGGTACAGCTGGGACGGGTGCCGCGCCACTTGGTCGTTAGCCTGCGGAAAGATCATTGCCCAGGGCAGGCTGGGGTCGGCCGGCCGCCCCCACAACTCGCCGTTGATGAAGTTGCCGATGCGACCCGAGGCCAGCCCGGTCGGCACGCACGGCGCGATCAGATCCGTCACCTGCAGCCAGGGCCGTCCATGGCGGTGTGCGTACCAGACCATCGCGACGATCACGCCCAGCATGCCGCCGTGAAAGGACATGCCCCCACTCCACACCGCGATGATCTCGGCCGGGTGCGCCAGGTAGTAGGCCGGCTTGTAAAAGAGCACGTAGCCGATGCGCCCGCCGAGGATCACGCCGAGCACACCCCAGAACAGCAGGTCTTCCACCTCACGCCGGCCCCAGCCCGCCGCCGCGTTCCAGGGCTGGCGCGCGCGGGCCAGCGCGAGCGCGTAGAACAACGCAAAGGCCACCAGGTAGGTGATGCCGTACCAGTGCACCTGCACCACCCCCAGGTCCAGGGCAATCGGGTTGAACTTCGGATGCACGAGCATCAAGACACTCTCTTTCGCTTTGCCACGGGCTTGGCGGCGGATTGTCGCCGCAGCCCCTGCACATGCGCGACGAAGCGCTCGACCACCGGCAGCGCCGGCTCGCGCCACAGCAGGCTGGTCTCGCACAGCAGCGGCATCCCGCCCACGCGCCGATAGACCACGCCGGGGCGCTGCAAGCGCGTCACCGACTCGGGCACCCAGGCCACGCCCATGCCGGCTGACACGAGGTTGACGATGGTCTGCATCTGGATCGCCTCCTGCGCGATGCGCGGCGTGGCCCCTTGCGCGCGGTAGGCCGACAGCACCGCGTCGTACAGCGAGGGCGCGATCTGGCGCGGAAAGATCACCAGCGGCTCGGCCGCCACCGCGGCAAAACGCAAGCTGCGCGGCGAGGCCGCCGCATGCGATTCCGGCAACGCCATGACCAGCGGCTCCTGCTGTGCCGTCCACACCGCAAAGCCAGGCGGCGCGGCGGCCGGCGCATGCAGCACGAAGCCTGCATCGATCTCTTCGGCGTCGAACGCGTTGAGTTGCACGTCCAGCGTGGCCTCTCGCAGTTGCAGTGCCACATCGGGATGGGCTTGCCTGAAGCTGCGCAACCATTCGGGCAGCGGCCCGTAGGCAATGTTCGAGACGAAGGCCAGTCGCAACTGCCCAGACAGCCCGGCGGCGGCGGCCTGCGCCACGCGCGCCAGACCCTCGACCCCGGCGAGCAGACGATGGGCATGCGGCAGCAAGGCGGCGCCGGCCGGCGTCAGCTGCACGGAACGGCGGGTCCGCTCGAACAGCGCCGCGCCGAGTTCTCGCTCCAGCGCCTGAATCGCCAGGGTCAGCGGCGGCTGCGTGATGTGCAGTCGCGTCGCGGCGCGGCCGAAGTGCAGTTCCTCGGCCAGCACGAGGAACTGGCGCAGTTGTCGGAGTTCGGGCATTGATATGTCTGGCAAATCAGAATCAGCCAACAAATATATTGGACGGCCGCCAGATGCGCCATCCATACTGCCGCCTCCCGCAGCCGCCAGACCCCGCAAGGAGACCCGCCATGGCCGACAACCGTCGCTCGAAGAACATCACCGAAGGCGTGGCGCGTGCGCCCAACCGCTCGATGTATTACGCGATGGGCTACACCGAGAAGGACTTCGGCAAGCCCATGATCGGCGTGGCCAACGGGCATTCGACGATCACGCCCTGCAACTCGGGCCTGCAGCGCCTGGCCGATGCTGCCGTGGCGGGCCTGAAGGCAGCGGGCGCGAACCCGCAGATCTTCGGTACGCCCACCATCAGCGACGGCATGGCCATGGGCACCGAGGGCATGAAGTACAGCCTGGTCTCGCGCGAGGTGATCTCCGATTGCGTGGAGACCTGCGTCGGCGGCCAGTGGATGGACGGCGTGCTGGTGATCGGCGGCT
>CAZXLI010000500.1:0-3001 GCA_964641795.1 uncultured Bordetella sp.
AAAATCTTCGCCTTTGGCCAGCACCGCCCAGGCCATGCGGGCGTTCTTCGCCGCGCGTTGGCAGGTGGCGCCGCTGGGTGGCGAGAACGAACCTAATTGCGCTTGATCGCGCGCCGCAGGGTCCTGCGGCGCGCGCGCCACGCACGCTGAATCGGATCAGACCTGCGAACGGTACCGCTGGTGCTGCTTGTCCGCCCGCGACGACTGGCCACCGGTGAAGGAGTTCATGCAACTGTCGTCCGTGTAGTCCATGAAGTTCGTGATCGGGTCGAGGCCCGCCGCCGACGGGCAGGAGTCACGCCCCACCGGGCAGCCGAACGCGGCTGACGCTTCCGACGGCGTGTCGCTGACGCGGTCACCCAGCGCCCGGCAACCGCCCTGGAAGGTGTGGTAGAGGCCCACCCAATGCCCGACCTCGTGCGTTGCGGTATCGCCCTCGTTGTACGGCACGGCAGTACCACCGGGCAGCGACGAGAACAGCACCACCACGCCGTCCATCAACGGGGCCGAAGCATAGTCGCTCGGGAACGTGGCCCACCCCAGCAGGCCGCCACCCATGTTGTTGGTGTAGATGTTCAGCGTGCCGGCATTGCCCTTGCGCAGCGCCGACTTCATCTGGCTCTCGGCCGCGGTGCCGGGCTGGGCGGTGTACCACGAGGCGTTGGTGGTGCGGTCGGTGCCCGCCAGCGAGAAGACGAACGGCGTGTTCGCGTACGCAGCATTGAGCACGTTCATCTGGGCCGAGATCTGGCTGTCCGGCACGTCACCGTTGGCCAGGCCGCTGCCGTTGTTGATGACATGCACCCACACCGGGATCGTCACCGAGCCGATCGGACGCTCTTGTACCGGTTGGCCGGCGGCGGCGCGCTCGTCCATCCACTGCTGGAGCGAGACCTCGAGCATCCGTTGCTCGAAGTCGGTGACGTGGCGCGTCGAGCAGCGTGCGCCGCTGTCGATGAAGGCCTTCTGGTTAGCAAAGCTGCGGCCTCGGAAGACAAAGGTCGGGCCGGTGTCGGCATCGGTCTCGCCGATCTGGGCCTTGAGGTGCTCGCCGCCGGCACTCATGGCCGAGGTGGCGCCGCACAGCAACGCGAAGCCGATGCTGCACGCCGCCAGGACTGAACGGAAGGGTGTCATGGACTGCCTCGATGTCTGAGCGCGGAGAAGACGCCGCAAGACGACGGTAGCAAGCCCTGTCGAGCGGGGTCAATAGTGCATTCCAGGTGGGTCCGACAGGACCATTGCGTAAGGTTCCGATCAGATGGGCAGTTCATGCTGCAATGCACCATGGTCCGCTCTTCGCCCTCACCCGCCCCGACTTCGCCTTCGGCACCCCAGCCGCTGCAGCTGGAGCTGGAGGACGTGCTCGGCAATCTTCAGCATGCGCGCCGTGCCGGTGACCTGGGCCGCCTCGCAGCGCTGACCTACTGGGAAGTCCGGCGCTGGGCCCGCATGACCCACAGAAATGCGCTGGCCGAACTGGCTTCCGACCTGGTTACCCAGCAGCCTCACCCGAGCAGGGCCGCCTTTCTGGCCATCGTCGACGAAGTGATCCTGGAGCTCGAGCGCGCTCGCAACGACATTCACTAGGCGGGACCCTGGCCGGTTCAGCTATCGTTGGACCGTGGGAGGAACCAACGAAGCGGATTCAGGCCATCGTTGGCGGAGCCGCAACTGAATCCGGCCACCGCATTTTCTCTTCGAGGGGTGCCTGGCCACGCGCATGGCCTGCTGGCTTCCTGGTCGCCGCAGCAGAACACGACATGCGGCATGAGCCGATGCTTGGCCGGCACCCCCCCCGGCCTGACATGACGACGTCGGCAATGGCCGCTCTCATCAACTGCTAGGATAGGTGTCCCCGCATGCGCTACGAGGTGAGCGTTTCCGAAGTCGAGTTCAGTGCGATCCGTGCACAAGGGCCAGGTGGCCAGCATGTCAACAAGACCTCGACGGCGGTGCAGTTGCGCTTCGACATTGCCGCATCGCGCCTGCCCGAGGCCGTGAAGGCCAGATTGCTCGGCATTGCCGGCAGCCGCCTCTCGACCAAAGGCATCATCGTCATCAAGGCCCAAGGCGCTCGCAGCCAGTTGGACAACAAGGCCGAGGCACTGGCCAGGCTGCAGGCGCTGGTGGATGAGGCCAGCCATGTGCCGAAGGTTCGCAAGGCGACCAAGCCGACACGCGGCGCCAAGCTGCGGCGCCTGGCGGGCAAGGCCGAGCGCTCGGAGGTCAAGGCGGGGCGCGGCAAGGTGCTGGTCTGATGCCAGCGTGCAGGGGCGGGCCAGTGCGGCGCAGCGCCGCGAGCCACGCGTCCTGCAAGGCAAGGTCACTTGATGAAGACGCGACTGCGCCGGCCTATGATCCCGGCCATGCCGCGCTTGCCGGCCGCCTTGCCCTATCAGATGGAGGTCCCATGAGCCAGTCCTCGCTGCGCGTGATCCTGGTGTTCAACACCGACGACCAGGCCTGGATCCGCCGCTCGCAGATCGTGATTCCGCAGTTCTGGCAGGGCCACTCGGTGCCGCCGGCGCAGGGCGATGTCATTCGCCTGGGCGGCCGGCAGTTCCTGATCCAGGGCCGGGTGTGGGAGCACGACGGCGAATCGGCCGTGCTGCGCCTGTTCGTCGGCAACGCCCACGCCCAGAGCGACACGGTGTTCGGCTGAAGACGGGCCCGAGCCGCCGCAGCGGCACGCGGCGCATCAGCCCACCAGCAGCGCGCGGAAGTCGTTGACGTTGGTGAAGGTGGGCCCTGGCACCACCAGGTCGCCCAGCGGCTTGAAGAAGTTGTAGGCGTCGTTGCGGTCCAGGTAGTCCGCCGCCTTCAGGCCCAGCGCCTGCGCGCGCGCCAGCGTGCTGGGCGTGACGATCGCGCCGGCGTTGTCCTCGACGCCGTCGATGCCGTCGGTGTCGGCGGCGAGCACATGCACCCGCGGCTCGCCCTGCAGCGCGATGGCGCAGCCGAGCAGGAACTCGGTGGCGCGGCCGCCACGGCCGCCCTT
>CAZXLI010000501.1:0-2996 GCA_964641795.1 uncultured Bordetella sp.
GTAGTTCACGTAGTCCGGCATGCGGCGCAGGATGGTGTCGGTGACCGCCTCGGTGCTGTAGCCGCGCACATGCTGGTCGCGCCAGAGCTTCTGGATCCACTCGAGGTTGATCACCGGCACCACGCCGATCAGCAGGTCGGGATAGCGCGCAATGTCCACGTCCTTCGTCACCACCGCGCCGTGCAGGCCTTCGTAGAACAGCATGTCGGTGCCCTCGGGCAGGTCTTCCCAGGGCGTGAAGGTGCCGGGCGGCTGCTGGTAGGGCTTGGCCTCGGCGGCGTCGTGCAGGTACTTGCGGCGCCTGCCCTGGCCGCATTCGCTGTAGCTGCGGAACAGTTGCTCCAGCTCGGGGAACAGGTTGTTCTCGGGGCCGAAGTGGCTGAAGTGCGTGTTGCCGGCACGCTCGGCCGCGGCCTGGCGCTCGCGCATCTCGGCACGGTCGTAGCGGTGGAAGCTGTCGCCTTCGATGATCGCGGCCTTCACGCCTTCGCGCCGGAAGATGTTCTCGAAGGTGCGGGTCACGCTGCTGGTGCCGGCGCCGCTGGAGCCGGTGATCGCGATGATGGGGTGCTGGTGGGACATGGGTCGTTCTCTTCAGTCTCGGAACAGGCTGCGCGGGGCGAACAGCGGTGCGTCGCTGTCGGCGGCGGCGGCAGGCTCGTGGTGATAACGCTCGATGCGAGCGACCTCGTTCGCGCTGCCGAACACCAGGCCGATGCGCTGGTGCAGCGCCGCGGGCAGCACGCCCAGCACCGGCTGGCGTCCGGTGCTGGCGCGGCCGCCGGCCTGCTCCATCAGGAAGCCCACCGGGTTGGCCTCGTACAGCAGGCGCAGGCGTCCCGGCTTGGAGGCATCCTTGGTGTCGCGCGGGTAGAGGAACACGCCGCCGCGCATCAGGATGCGGTGCGCCTCGGCCACCATGCTGGCGATCCAGCGCATGTTGAAGTCCTTGCCGCGCGGGCCGGTGCGGCCGGCCAGGCATTCGTCGACATAGCGCTTGACCGGCGGCTCCCAGAAGCGCGCGTTGCTGGTGTTGATGGCGAACTCCTGTGTCTCTTCCGGCACCTGGATGGCCGGGTGCGTGAGCACGAATTCGCCGAGCTCGGGGTCGAGCGTGAAGCCGGCCACCCCGTTGCCGACGCTGAGCACCAGCATGGTCGAGGGGCCGTACAGCGCATAGCCCGCGGCCACCTGCGTGGCGCCGGCCTGCAGGAAATCGGCATCGCGCAGTTCGCGGCCGCCCTCGGCCAGATCCGCCGGTGCGCGCAGTACGCTGAAGATGCTGCCGACCGAGACGTTGACATCGATGTTGCTGGAACCATCGAGCGGGTCGAACAGCAGCAGGTAGCGGCCGCGCGGGTAGGCCTCGGGGATCGGGCGCGGCTCGTCCATCTCCTCGCTGGCCATGCCGGCCAGGTGCCCGTTCCACTCGTTCATGCGCAGGAAGATGTCGTTCGACAGCACATCCAGCGGCTTCTGCACCTCGCCCTGCACATTCAGGCCGCCGGCCGGGGCCGCGCTGCCGTTGGCGGCCAGTGCGCCGCGCGCGACGATGCGGGCGATGGCCTTGCAGGCGAGTGACACGTCGAGCAGCAGCGCATTGAGCGCGCCGCTGGCCTGCGGGTAGCGGCGGCGTTCTTCGATCAGGTAGCGGGTCAGGGTCCAGCGGCCGGTGAGCGGCATGACGGGGTCTCCAGGAGGCTTGAGGTATCGGCGGGTTCAGGGCTGCGCGGCGAAGACGCGGCTGGCGCGTACGTCGGCGGCTTCGAGCGTGACCAGGTCGTCGCGGCTCAGCGGCCGGTCGCGCTCGGCGAACAGCCGGCTGGCCTGGCGCAGGCGCATGCGGTCAAGGGCGTTGCGCACACTTCTGGCGTTAGCAAAATGTGGCTGCACGATGCGGCGTGCCAGGTACTCGGCAAAGGCCTCGCGCGCGCCCTCGCCGAAGCGGTAGGCCATGCCGGCCAGCATGCGATCGGCAATGGCTTCGAGCTCAGCCGGCGCGTAGTCCGGGAAGTCGAGGTGGTGCGCGATGCGGCTGCTCATGCCCGGGTTGCTCTGGAAGAAGGTGTGCATGCGGTCGGCGTAGCCGGCGAGGATCACCACCAGGTCATCGCGCTGGTTCTCCATCACCTGCAGCAGGATCTCGATCGCTTCCTGGCCGTAGTCGCGCTCGTTCTCCGGGCGGTACAGGTAGTAGGCCTCGTCGATGAACAGCACGCCGCCCATCGCCTTCTTCAGCACCTCGCGCGTCTTCGGTGCGGTGTGGCCGATGTACTGGCCCACCAGGTCGTCGCGCGTCACCGCCACCAGGTGGCCCTGGCGCACGTAGCCCAGGCGGTGGAGGATCTGCGCCATGCGCAGCGCCACCGTGGTCTTGCCGGTGCCCGGGTTGCCGGTGAAGCACATGTGCAATGACAGGCCGGCCCCCATGCCCCCCGAGGGGGTCGGATTGGCTTGGGAGCGGCCCGGCGCCAATCGGGGGCTCTGCGCCTGCAGGCCATGGGCGAGGCGCAAGCGGTCGATCACCAGCAGCGCGGCGATGTCGCGGATGCGCTGCTTCACCGGCGCCAGGCCGACGAGGTCGCGATCGAGCTCGTCGAGCACGGCTTCGACCTGGCTGTCGCGCAGCACCTCGGCCACGGTGCGCGGTGCTTCAGCCTGTGGCTCAGCCGGTGCGTGTGCGGCGGCGGCGGCCTGCACGGCGCCGGGAATGCGGTACAGCGGCGCGTTCATGGTCAGGCGGCCTCGGCCAGCGAGCGTTGTGCCAGCTCAGCGCGCATCGCGTCGATCACCGCCCGGTAGTCGCGCTGGCCGTAGATGGCGCTGCCGGCCACGAAGGTGTCGGCGCCGGCATCGGCCACGCGGCGGATGTTGTCGACCTTGATGCCGCCATCCACCTCGAGCCGGATGTCGCGGCCGCTGGCGTCGATCAGGCGCCGCGCCTGCTCGACCTTGCGCAGCGCACTGTCGATGAAGCTCTGGCCGCCGAAGCCCGG
>CAZXLI010000502.1:0-2990 GCA_964641795.1 uncultured Bordetella sp.
CGAGCGCAAGGACAAGAACCTCACCAAGATGGCCGAGACGCTGGCCAAGCGCCCCTCGCCGATGAACTTCCACTCGGCGCTGAGCGTGATCCGCGACCAGGTCAAGGCCCGGCCCGATGCGATCGTCGTCAACGAGGGCGCCAACACGCTGGACTTCGCGCGCTCGATTGTCGACATGTACGAGCCGCGCAAGCGCCTCGATGTCGGCACCTGGGGCATCATGGGCATCGGCATGGGCTTTGCCGTCGCCGCGGCCGTCACTACCGGCAAGCCGGTGATCGCGATCGAGGGCGACTCGGCCTTCGGCTTCAGCGGCATGGAAGTCGAGACCATCTGCCGCTACAACCTGCCGGTCTGCGTGATCGTCTTCAACAACAACGGCGTCTACCGCGGCACCGACGTGAACCAGGGCGGCGGCGCCGATGTGGCCCCCACCGTCTTCGTGAAGAACGCGCGCTACGACAAGCTGATGGAAGCCTTCGGTGGCGTGGGCGTGCACGCCACGACCGCCGACGAACTGCAGCGCGCACTGGCCGAGGCCGTGGCCTCGGGCAAGCCCACGCTGATCAACGCGGTGATCGATGAAACCGCAGGCACCGAGAGCGGCCGCATCACCAGCCTGAACCCGGCTGCGGCGCTGAAGAAGTAAGTCCGTCCCGTCCACAAGACCAAGCCAAGCGATCTCGCAAACCAAGGAGCACCCCATGTCCGACAACCTTCCCCTGAAGGGCATCAAGATCATCGACTTCACGCACGTGCAGGCCGGCCCCGCCTGCACCCAGTTGCTGGCCTGGTTCGGCGCGGACGTCATCAAGGTCGAGCGCCCCGGCGCCGGCGACGTCACCCGCAGCCAGCTGCGCGACATCCCGAATGCCGACGCGCTGTACTTCACGATGCTCAACAGCAACAAGCGCTCGCTGACGCTGGACACCAAGAAGCCCGAGGGCAAGGCGGTGCTCGAGAAGCTGATCAAGGAAAGCGACGTGATGGTCGAGAACTTCGGCCCCGGCGCGCTCGATCGCATGGGCTTCACCTGGGAGTACATCCAGCAACTGAACCCCGGCATGATCCTGGCCTCGGTGAAGGGCTTCTCGGAAGGCCACCACTACGAGGACCTGAAGGTCTACGAGAACGTCGCGCAATGCGCCGGCGGCGCCGCGTCGACCACCGGCTGGTGGAAGGGCGAGAACTCGGAGCCGACGATCTCGGCCGCCGCGCTGGGTGACTCCAACACCGGCATGCACCTGGCCATCGGCATCCTCACCGCCTACATCGGCAAGCAGAAGACCGGCAAGGGCCAGAAGGTGGCGGTGTCCATGCAGGACGCGGTGCTGAACCTGTGCCGCGTGAAGATGCGCGACCAGCAGCGCCTGGAGCGCGTGGGCTACCTCGAGGAGTACCCGCAGTACCCGCACGAGATGGACGCCTTCAAGGACAAGGTCACGCCGCGCGGCGGCAATGCCGGCGGCGGCGGCCAGCCGGGCTGGATCCTGAAGTGCAAGGGCTGGCAGACCGACCCCAACGCCTACATCTACTTCACGATCCAGGGCCATGCCTGGGAGCCGATCTGCGACGCGATCGGCAAGCCGGAATGGAAGACCGACCCGGCCTACACCACCGCCAAGGCGCGACAGCCGCACATCACCGAGATCTTCGCGACCATCGAAGACTTCATCAAGGACAAGACCAAGTACGAGGCGGTGGACATCTTCCGCAAATACGACATCCCCTGCGCGCCGGTGCTGTCGATGAAGGAACTGCTGGTCGACGAATCGTTGCGCAAGAGCGGCTCGATCGTCGAAGTACCGCACAAGGTACGCGGCAGCTACTTCACGGTGGGCAGCCCGATCAAGTTCTCGGACCTGAAGCCCAACGTCACCGCCTCGCCGCTGCTGGGCGAGCACACCGACGAGGTGCTGGCCGAGCTGGGCTACACGCCGCAGCAGATCGCCGCGATGCACGAAGTGAAGGCAGTCTGATCGGCATCAGCGGCAGGCCCGGGGCGCGGGCTGCACACTGGCGGCCTCGCGCAACGTGCAGAAGGAGACACCATGCCCCCGGACATTGACTTGAAGGCCCTGGTGGCGTCGGTTGGCGACGCCATCGTGGCCTGCGATGCGCAAGGGCGCATCACGCTGTGGAACGCAGCGGCCGAATACATCTTCGGCTATGCCGAGGCCGAGGCGCTCGGGCAGTCGCTGGACATCATCATTCCGGAGCGCCTGCGCAAGCGGCACTGGGAGGGCTACGACAAGACCATGGCCACGGGCATCACCCGCTACGGCCATGACGTGCTGCGCGTGCCGGCGATCAACAAGGCCGGCGCGTCGCTCTCCATCGCCTTCACGGTGGCGCTGCTGTTCGACGCTGACCACAAAGTCAGCCAGATCGTTTCGGTGATCCGGGACGACACGGCCCGCTTCAACGAAGAGCGCGCCCTGCGCAAGCGCGTGGCCGAGTTGGAAGCCCAGCTCGCCGCCGCAGGCCCCTCCCCGTCGGCAGGGTGACGGTATTCTGTCGGCCGTTGCAGTGCAGCACGGGCTGCCACCGCACCGCGCCGGCAGGCTGCCGATCTGGGCCTCCAGCCGTCGCGGGCCCCGATTTCGCTTCCACCCTGACTTTTCCGCTGACTTAGGAGATTTGTGATGAGCAAGGCACTCGACGGCGTCCGCGTCCTCGATTTCACCCATGTCCAATCCGGGCCCACCTGCACGCAGCTGCTGGCCTGGTTCGGCGCCGACGTGATCAAGGTCGAGCGCCCGGGCGAAGGCGACGCCACCCGTGGCCAGCTGCGCGACATCCCCGGTGTCGACAGCCTGTACTTCACTATGCTCAACCACAACAAGCGCTCGATCACGATCAACACCAAGAACAAGAAGGGCCTGGCGGTCCTGGACGAGCTGATCAAGACCTGCGACGTGCTGGTCCAGTACTTCCCACCCGCCGCGCTCGACCGCCTCGGCATCACCTGGCACCACCTCCCGCCCCTC
>CAZXLI010000503.1:0-2963 GCA_964641795.1 uncultured Bordetella sp.
GAAGATCACGCGGACACCACGAGCAACGCCCGGATGCCGCCCGCCACCACGGCGGTGGCCGGCTCGATGATCGGCGAGATCGGCGCGCTGGGCGGTGGCCTGGTGCCCAACGCGATGGGCCTGTCCAAGCAGTACCTCGGCACCTATGCCTGGGGCTTCGTGCTGTTCGCCGCGCTGTCGCTGGTGATGCTGGGCGTGATGCGGGTGATGCAGATCCGCTGGACGCGCACCTGGGCCGAGCGTGGGGGCCGGGCGCGTGCATCGTCAGAACATCGCACAAGCTCCGCGGCCAGTCGCGTCGCGATGGAGCGCCGTGCGTGAGCATGCGCCTCGATCAAGCGGACCCCGCAGATCCGGCTGCGCCGGGCTGCCGGTGGCGCCCACCCGGGGGAGAGGCGCCGAAGGCGCTTCGGGGGGAGACCCTAGCGTGGCAGGAACAGCAGCCACACGATCAGCAGAACATTGAAGCCGATCGACACGGCCAGCGCGATCTTCCACAGCGCAGCCGGGTCGCGCTGCACCAGCGGCGTGGCCAGCGGCGCGGCCAGCGGGCGCGAGGCGCCGCGCTCCAGCGCCAGCAGCATCTCCTCGGCGGTCTCGAAGCGCTGGCGCCGGTCGCGCGCGACAGCCTTGAGCACCACATGATCCAGCCAGATCGGCAGCTCGGGCCGGATGCGCGAGGGTGCCTGCGGATCGCGCCGGAAGCGGCCCGTCTGGTAGGGCTCGACCTCGCCATACGGCAGCCGGCCGGTGAGCCAGCGGTACAGCGTGACACCCAGCGCGTAGAGGTCGCTCATCGCATCGGCGCTGCTGCCCTCCTCGCCCGGCGTCCATTGCTCGGGGTTCATGTAGCTCGGCGTGCCGGCATGCAGGCTGCGCACGGCCGCCGGCTCGTTGCCGGAAACCGCGACGCCCAGGTCCAGCAGGCGCCATTGCCCGTCCTCCGCCAGGTGCAGGTTGCCCGGCTTGATGTCGCGGTGGATCACGCGCTGGCGGTGCAGCCTTCCGAGCGCGCGGGCGATGGCCATCGCGCCCTGCACCACCTCTTCAATGCCGAAGCGCCGACCTTCGGCCAGCAGCTGCTCGAGCGTGGCGCCGCTGTGCCAGTCGAACACAACGTAGAAGCAGCTCGGCGCGCGCTGCGCGCGCACGCGCACGAAGCCCTGGCCGTCGCGCTCGGTGACGGTCTGGCCCAGCCAGGCCTCGTGGGCCAGCATCGCCCGTTCCTCGGCATCGCCGGCGCGGCTCTCGTGCAAGGTCTTGATCGCCACCAGCTCGCGCGTGGCCGCGTCACGTGCCTGATAGAGACGATGCACGCCGGTGTCGGCCACCAGCGCGGTGATGGTGTAGCCGTCGACCGCATCGCCCACCTTCCAGCGCGGCGCGGCCGGCAGCTGGCGACCCTGCAGCAGCGCGTCGTCCAGCCGCTGGCTGGCCAGGCCCTGCACCTGCACCACCAGCGCGCTGGCGTTGTCGCGGCTGCCGGCTTCGAGCGCGGCACGGACGATGGCTTCGCTCACCGCCTGGGCCGGCTCCGCCGCGCCGAGCAGGCGCGCCAGCGGCGCGGGCTTCAGCGTGCCATGCACGCCGTCGCTGCTCAGCAGCAGCACGTCGCCCACCTGCAGCGCGCCCTGGTGGAAATCCACCCGCACGGTGTCTTCGAGCCCGAGCGCACGCGTCAGCTGGCTGCGCAGGTCGGGGTGCGCCAGCGCATGGTCCTGCGTCAGGCATGTCAGCTCGCCATCGCGCAGCAGCCAGGCGCGGGTGTCGCCGACGTGCGCCACGGTCCAGGTCTGGCCCTGCAGCACCAGCGCGGTCAGCGTGGTCAGGCCCGAGGCATCGTCGCTGCGCCGGCGGTTGTGGTCGGCCAGCCAGGCGTTGTGCGCGCCGATCAGCCGGTCCAGCGCCACCGTGGTCTCCCAGGTCGCCGGCACTGCATGGAAATCGTTGACGAGCGAGATCACCGCGGTCTGCGCCGCCGCGCGGCCATGGCCACCGGCCGAGACACCATCGGCCACCGCGGCAATCAGCCCGCGGCCGGCCTCGTGCGCCGGCGCCTGCAGCGCCGCGGCGAAGTCCTCGTTGTGCTCGCGGGCGCCGCGTTCGCTGCAGCGGCCGATGTCGACATGAAAGCTCATGGGGTCGCGATTCTGACCGCAGCCCTGGCACCTTGATTGCTACCTCTTCCTGGATTGCTGGAGATTCGACGATGAAGAAGATGAAACTCGTGATGGTGGGCAATGGCATGGCCGGCGTGCGCACGATCGAGGAGCTGCTGAAGATCGCCCCCGATCTCTACGACATCACCGTCTTCGGCGCCGAGCCGCACCCGAACTACAACCGCATCCTGCTGAGCCCGGTGCTGGCCGGCGAGCAGACCATCGACGAGATCATCCTCAACCCGCTGTCGTGGTACGAGGAAAACGGCATCACGCTGCACCTGGGCAAGAAGGTCGTCAAGGTCGATCGCACGAAACGCCTGGTGATCGCCGAGGACGGCACCACCGCCGAGTACGACCGCCTGCTGCTGGCCACCGGCTCCAACCCCTTCATCCTGCCGGTGCCCGGCAAGGAACTCGACGGCGTCATCGCCTACCGCGACATCGCCGACACCCACACGATGATCGAGACCGCCAAGACGCACAAGCATGCGGTGGTCATCGGCGGCGGCCTGCTGGGCCTGGAGGCGGCCAACGGCCTGATGCTGCGCGGCATGCAGGTCACCGTGGTGCACATCATGCCGTGGCTGATGGAGCGCCAGCTCGACGACGTGGCCGCCAAGCTGCTGCAGACCTCGCTCGAACAGCGCGGGCTGAAGTTCCTGATCGGCGCACAGACCAGCGAGCTGGTCGCGGGCCCCGAAGAGCGTGTCGCCGCGGTGCGCTTCAAGGACGGCAGCGAGATTCCGGCCGATCTGGTCGTGATGGCCGCCGGCATCCGCCCCAACACCGAACTGGCCGAGC
>CAZXLI010000504.1:0-2956 GCA_964641795.1 uncultured Bordetella sp.
GACCGGCCACCTGCTGCGGGGCGACCATCATGTCTAAGTAGACCGCGCGCCCCCAGACCGAGGAGCACAGCGGAGTCAGCCCAACGGGCTGACCGCCGGAGTCGGCCCGCTGCGCCCGCAGACCAAGACGCTCGGGCGCGCCGATCTCTGCACGCAACAGCATCGCCAACGACTGCAACAGGCCGGAAGCCGACCGAGGCCGTGGCCGCCTGAATACGATCTCGATGAACACCACTCCCGCATGAGCACTTCGACGAAGACAGCGATCCGCGCCGACCTGCTGGACTTCAGCGCCGACCCCGGCCTGGGCGACGTGCACAGCGACGCCGTGCGCTGGCGCCCCGACCACTGGCTGCTGGTCGACGACGAGGGCCGCATCCTCGCCGTGCAGGCCGACGAGCCCGGCGACGACTTCCGCAAGCTCGACCGCCGCGGCCAACTGCTGCTGCCCGGCTTCATCGACACGCACGTGCACTGCCCGCAGATCGACGTGATCGGCTCCTGGGGCGCGCAGTTGCTCGACTGGCTCGAGACCTACACCTTCCCGGCCGAGGCGCGCCATGCCGACCCGGCCGTGGCAGCGGCCGCGGCCCAGCTCTTCCTTGATGCGCTGCTGGCCCACGGCAGCACCAGCGCGGTGGTGTTCCCCACCGTGCACAAGGCCTCCACCGAGGCGCTGTTCGCCGCCGCGCAGGCGCGCGGCATGCGCGTGATCGCCGGCAAGGTGCTGATGGACCGCCATGCGCCGGACAACCTGCGCGACGACGTGGTCCATGCCGAGCGCGAATGCCGCGAGCTCATCGCCCACTGGCACGGCCGCGGCCGCCTGGCGTATGCGGTGACGCCGCGCTTTGCCGCCACCAGCAGCGCCGAACAGCTGGCGATGGCCGGCCGGCTGCTGGCCGAACATCCGGGCACCTACATGCAGACCCACGTGGCCGAGAACCCGGCCGAGGTGCGCTGGATCGCCGAGCTGTTCCCGCAGGCCCGCAGCTACCTCGACGTGTATGCCGCGCACGGCCTGCTGAACGAGCGCGCGGTGCTGGCGCACGGCATCTGGCTCGACGACACCGACCGCGCGCTGCTGCGCGACAGCGGCGCGCAGATCGCGTTCTGCCCCTCGTCGAACCTGTTCCTCGGCAGCGGCCTGTTCGGCTGGCGCGAGGCGCGCGAGGTGGGATTCAACGTCAGCCTGGCCAGCGACGTCGGCGGCGGCACCTCGCTGTCGATGCTGCGCACGATGGCCGATGGCTACAAGGTACAGGCGCTGGCTGGCACCCGGCTCACCGCCTGGGCGCTGCTGCATGCCGCCACCCGCGGCGCTGCGCAGGCCCTCAAGCTCGACCACGAGATCGGCTCGCTCGAACCCGGCCGCCTGGCCGACGTGGCGCTGTGGGACTGGGCCGTCGGCCCGGTGGCGCAGCGGCGCGACAGTCTGGCGCACACCTTGCATGAACGCGTCTTCGCCTGGGTGACACTCGGCGACGAACGCAACCTGGCCGAGTGCTGGGTGGCCGGGCAACGGCGCTACGTGCGCGCCTGAGCCCGGCGGCGCCTACGCATAACCAAGAGGAGCGCACCATGCTCAGACTCGAGCTGGTCGGCATCAGCAAGCAGTATCCGGCGGTGCGCGCCAACGACCAGGTGTCGTTGCGCGTCGCCCCCGGCCAGATCCATGCGGTGCTGGGCGAAAACGGCGCGGGCAAGTCCACGCTGATGAAGATCATCTACGGCGCGGTGCAGCCCGACGAGGGCGAGATCCGCTGGAACGGCCAGGCGGTGAAGATCGGCAATCCGCAGCAGGCGCGGGCGCTGGGCATCGCGATGGTGTTCCAGCACTTCTCGCTGTTCGACACGCTGACCGCGGCCGAGAACGTCTGGCTCGGGCTGGACAAGTCGCTGCCGCTGCCCGAGGTCACCGAGCAGGTGCTGCGCGTCTCGCGCGACTACCGCCTCGAGGTCGACCCGCTGCGCCCGGTGCACACGCTGTCGGTGGGCGAGCGCCAGCGCGTCGAGATCGTGCGTGCGCTGATGACCAAGCCGCAGTTGCTGATCCTCGACGAGCCGACCTCGGTGCTGACGCCGCAGGCGGTGGAGTCGCTGTTCCTCACCTTGCGCCAGCTGTCGGCCGAAGGCTGCTCGATCCTGTACATCAGCCACAAGCTCGACGAGATCCGCGCGCTGTGCCACCACTGCACGGTGCTGCGCGGCGGCAAGGTCACCGGCGAGGTCGACCCGACGAAGGAGACCAATGCCAGCCTGTCGCGCCTGATGATCGGCGCCGAGCCGCCCGAGCTGGCACACCGCGAGTCCCGACCCGGCGCGGTGGCGCTGCAGGTGCAGGGGCTGTCGCTGGCCAAGAGCGGGCCCTTCGGCCGCACGCTCGAGGGCATCAGCTTTGACGTGCGCGCCGGCGAGATCGTCGGCATCGCCGGCGTCTCCGGCAACGGCCAGCAGGAGCTGATGGCCGCGCTGTCGGGGGAGGACCGGCGCGCGCCGGCCGGGTCGGTGAAGCTGTTCGGGCAGGACGTGGCCCACGCCACGCCGGGCCGGCGCCGCAAGCAGGGCCTGCATTTCGTGCCCGAAGAGCGGCTGGGCCGCGGCGCGGTGCCGACGATGTCGTTGGCCGATAACACGCTTTTGACGCGGCGGGAAGCCATCGGCGCCGGCGGCTGGCTGAACATGGGCGCGGTGCGCGCGATGGCCGAGGGCCTGATCGCCAAGTACCAGGTCAAGGCCGGCGGGCCGGGCGCCGCGGCCAAGAGCCTGTCGGGCGGCAACCTGCAGAAGTTCATCGTCGGCCGCGAGATCGATGCGGGCCCGAAGCTGCTGATCGTCTCGCAGCCGACCTGGGGCGTCGATGTCGGCGCGGCGGCGCAGATCCGCGGCGCGCTGATCGCGCTGCGCGACCAGGGCTGCGCGGTGCTGGTGGTCAGCGAGGAGCTCGACGAGCTGT
>CAZXLI010000505.1:0-2915 GCA_964641795.1 uncultured Bordetella sp.
CCTGGGCTCGCCGGTGGCGCTGTACCTGGGCACCGCCGGCGTCGGCCGCATCACGCTGGTCGACCACGACACCGTGGATGTGACGAACCTGCAGCGCCAGATCGCCCACAACCTGGCCCGGGTCGGCCGGCCCAAGGCCGAATCGGCGCGCGAGGCGATCGCCGCGATCAACCCCGACGTGCAGGTGCTGCCGGTGCTCCAGCGGGCCGATGCCGCCTGGCTGGACCTGGCCGTGGCCGGTGCCGACGTGGTGCTGGACTGCAGCGACAACTTCCGCACGCGCCAGGCGGTGAACGTGGCCTGCGTGCAGCATCGCAAGCCGCTGGTGGCCGGCGCGGCGATCGGCTTCGACGGCCAGGTCTCCGTGTACGACAGCCGCCAGCCTGAAGCGCCCTGCTACGCCTGCCTGTTCCCGCCCGAGGCGACCGTGGCGGACGCCAATTGCGCGACGATGGGCGTGTTCGCGCCGCTGGTCGGCATCATCGGCACGGTGCAGGCGGCCGAGGCGCTGAAGCTGCTGGCCGGCATCGGCCAGTCGCTGGCCGGGCGGCTGCAGATGCTGGATGCGCGCACGATGGAATGGAACGAGATCCGTCTGCCGCGCCAGCCCGATTGCCCGGTGTGCGCGGCGTGGCGGGCACCACCGGGCTGAGCCCGCGGCCCCAGCGCATTCAGGCGCCGAGCGAGTCGGCCAGCGCCAGCAGATCGGATACCGTGTGGTGCGGCGCGTGCCGGGGCCGCGCTGCGGCGTCCTCGCCGCGCCGCACCCAGGCCGCCCGCAGGCCAGCCTGCAGTGCACCATCGATGTCCAGCGCCACGTCGTCGCCGATGTGCAGCACCTGCGCCGGCGGCGCGCCGAGCCGGGTGCAGGCCGCATGGAAGATCGCCGCCTCGGGCTTGCCGATGCCGAACTCGCGCGCGCTCAGCGAGCCCGCGAAGTAGCGTCCCAGCCCCACCCGCTGCACATCGGCATTGCCGTTGCTGAGCGCCAGGATCGGCCAGCGCGCGGCCAGCCGCTCCAGCGCCGGCAGCACATCGGCATACAGCTCGACCTGCTGCCTGGCGGCGAAGAACACTTCGAACGCCGCGTCGGCCAGCGCCGGGTCCTCGCCCTGCTGCTGCAGCGCCAGGCGGATCGATTCGCGCCGGATGCGCGACAGGTCGTGCTGCCATTCGGGATGGCGGCGCTCGACCTCGTTGCGCAGGCCGCGCAGGCTGCTCGTGTCGTGGACCGCGGCCGTCGCCGGCGCATGCTGCTGCAGCCATGCGAGCAGCAGTCGTTCGGCCCGCTCGATGGCCGGCCAGACCGGCCACAAGGTGTCGTCGAGGTCCAGGGTCAGGGCGGTCACGGTCATGCCCGGCATGCTAGCCAGGACGCCAGGCCACCGCAGTTTTGGGCTTAAGCTGCGCGGGATGGACACGTCACAAGTCAACCTGACCGCCCGCAACTTTCCCAGCGCCGAGCAGGAAGCGCATGCCCTGCGCCAGCCCGCCCGCTATGGCGGGCCGGGCTCCAGCTACCGGCTGGCCTTCACCGACACCGATTTCCTGCTGCGCGAGGAGCTGCGCCCGGTGCGCATGCAGCTGGAGCTGCTGAAGCCCGAGCTGGTGCAAAGCGAGCAGGGCATCGAGTCGACCATCGTCATCTTCGGCAGCGCCCGCGTGCTGCCGCCCGACGTGGCGCAGGCCCGCATCGAGCAGGCCCGCGCGGCCAACGATGCGCAGGCACTCCAGCGTGCCGAAACCGCGCTGGCGATGAGCCAGTACTACGAGGAAGCGCGCCGCTTCGCCGCGCTGGTGACCGAGCGCTCGCGCACGCTGGAAACGCCGATCTACGTCGTCACCGGCGGCGGGCCGGGCATCATGGAAGCCGGCAATCGTGGGGCGCACGATGTCGGCGGCAAGAGCATCGGGCTGAACATCGTGCTGCCGCACGAGCAGGAGCCCAACCCCTACATCACGCCGGAGCTGTGCTTCCAGTTCCACTACTTCGCGCTGCGCAAGATGCACTTCGTGATGCGCAGCATCGCGCTGGTGTGTTTCCCCGGCGGCTTCGGCACGCTGGACGAGCTGTTCGAGACGATGACGCTGATCCAGACCGGCAAGAGCCGGCGTCGCCCGATCCTGCTGTTCGGCCGCGCCTTCTGGGAGAAACTGATCAACTTCCAGCACCTGGTCGACACGGGCATGATCAGCCCCGGCGACCTGGGCCTGTTCCACTTCGTCGAGAGCGCAGAGGACGCCTGGGCCCGCCTGGCCGCGCACTACGGCTTCGATGCCGCGCCCACCGAAACCGGCGAGTTCGCCGAAGACATCTGAGCGCCTACAACACCATGACCAACCAGCATGTCAGCCTGATCGGCGCGCCCACGGACATCGGCGCCGGCAGCCGCGGCGCCAGCATGGGCCCCGAGGCACTGCGCGTGGCCAACATCCAGCCCATCCTCGAAGGCCATGGCCTCGAGGTGCTGGACCGCGGCAACCTGAGCGGCCCGTCCAACCCCTGGGGCCCGCCGGTCGAAGGCTACCGCCACCTCGAGGAAGTGGTGGCCTGGAACCGCCTGGTGCACGACGCGGTGTATGCCGAACTGCAGGCCGGCCGCCTGCCCATCCTGCTGGGCGGCGATCACTGCCTGGGGCTGGGCTCGATCAGCGCGGTGGCGCGCCACTGCCGCGCGGTGGGCAAGAAGCTGCGCGTGCTGTGGCTCGATGCGCACGCCGACTTCAACACCAACGAACTCACGCCCAGCGGCAACATCCACGGCATGCCGGTGGCGGCGCTGTGCGGCTTCGGCCCGCAGGAGCTCATCGAGATCGGCGGCAAGGTGCCGGCCATCAGCCCGAAGTGGGTGCGCCAGATCGGCATCCGCAGCGTCGACGAAGGCGAGCGCCGCTTCGTGCATGAGCAGGACCTG
>CAZXLI010000506.1:0-2904 GCA_964641795.1 uncultured Bordetella sp.
ACCTTATCCGCCGCATCTACCAGCCCAGCGCCGGCAGCATCCGCTTCGATGGTGTGGATCTGGTGGCGCGTCCGCCGCATGCGGTGGCCGCGCTCGGCATCGCGCGCACGTTCCAGAACATCGAGCTGTTCGAGTTTGCCAGCGTGCTACAGAACCTGCTGATTGGCACGCACACGCACCGCAGCACCAACGTCTGGCAGGACCTGCTGTTCACCGGCGGCGTGCGGCGCGCCGAGGTGGCCGCCCGGCGCAAGGCCGAGGAGGTGATCGAGTTCCTCGACCTGCAGCACTACCGCGACACGCTGGTCGCCGGGCTGCCGTACGGCGTGCGCAAGGTGGTCGAGCTGGCGCGTGCGCTGTGCACCCAGCCCAAGCTGCTGCTGCTCGACGAGCCGTCGTCGGGCCTCAATGTGGAGGAGACCGACGACATGGCCTGGTGGATCCAGGACATCCAGCGCGATCTCGGCATCACCGTGCTGATGGTCGAGCACGACATGAGCCTGGTGAGCAAGGTGTCCGACCGCGTGCTGGCGATGAACCAGGGCGAGGTGCTGGCGCTCGGCACCCCGGAGCAGGTGCAGGCACACCCCGGCGTGATCGAGGCCTACCTGGGCAGCACCGACGATCTGAGCGCGCTGCGGAGGCCGACATGAGCAGCGCCGCACGCGATCAGGACATCGTGCTCGCGCTGGCCAACGTGGAGAGCGCCTACGGCCCGATCAAGGCGATCCGCGGCGTCAGCCTGAGGGTACGGCGTGGCGAGATCGTCACCGTGCTGGGCAGCAACGGCGCCGGCAAGAGCACGATCCTCAAGACCATCTCGGGCATCATCGACCCGAGCCGCGGCAGCATCATCTACCGGGGCGAGAACATCACCTCGCTGGATCCGTCGGTGATCGTGCGCAAGGGCTTGAGCCACGTGCCGGAGGGGCGTGAGGTGTTTCCGCTGCTGTCGGTGCGCGACAACCTGCTGATGGGTGCCTACACGCGCAGCGACCGCGATGCCGTGGCGCGCGACATGGAAGCCTCGTTCGGCTACTTCCCCATTCTGCGCGAACGCGCGCATCAGGACGCCGGCCTGCTGTCGGGCGGGCAGCAGCAGATGCTGGCGATCGCGCGCGCGCTGATGGCCGCGCCCGAGGTGGTGCTGCTCGACGAGCCGAGCCTCGGCCTGTCGCCGCGCCTGACCCGGGAGATCTTCGAGATCATCGTGCGCATCAACCGCGAGCGCGGCACCACCATCCTGCTGGTCGAGCAGAACGCGAACATGGCGCTCAACGCCGCCGACCATGGCTACGTGCTGGAGACCGGCCGCATCGTCATGGACGACAGCTGCGCCGCCCTCCGCGAGAAGGACGACATCAAGGAGTTCTATCTCGGCAAGAAGGAGTCCGGCGTGCGCGGCGAGCGCCGCTGGAAGAAGAAGAAGACATGGCGATGAACCCGACGACCGCAACGAAGGACCCGCACCGCATCGTCTCGGGCGACGAGGCCGGCTGGAAGGCCGATGTGCTGCCCTATCGCTCGATTCCTGAGCTGTTCCGCATGCGGGTGGCGGAACTGGGCGAGGCGACGATGATGCGCCAGAAGGAACTGGGCATCTGGCGCGCCTACAGCTGGAACGAGGTGGCGCGCATCGTCGACGAGATCGGCGCCGGCCTCGTGAGCCTGGGTTTCGAGCCCGGCGAAGTGGTATCGGTGCTGTCCAACACCTGCCGCGAATGGGTCTGGACCGATCTGGCGGTGCAGTCGGCCGGCGGCGTGTGCAGCGGCATCTACCCGACCGACGCGACGCCCCAGGTGGAGTACCTGTGCAGCGACTCGCGCAGCGTCTACCTGTTCGTCGAGGACGACGAGCAACTCGACAAGTACCTCGAGGTGGCGGATCGCCTGCCCGCCATGCGGCGCGTGATCGTCTACGACATGGAGGGCCTTCAGGGATTCGACGACCCGCGCGTGCTCAGCCTGGATCAGTTGCGCGAGATCGGCCGCGAGCACCTGCGCGCGCACCCGCGCGTGCTCGCCGAGCGCAGCGCCGCGCGCGACCCCAACGAGGTGGCCGTGCTGGTCTACACCTCGGGCACCACCGGCAAGCCCAAGGGCGCCATGATCAGCCAGCGCAACATCATCGCCGTGCTGTCGACGCTGAACGCCGCCCTGTTCGAAGGGGTTGCCCGCGGCGGCGAGCGTGTCGCCTTCCTGCCGCTGTGCCACATCGCTGAGCGCATGATCGGCGCGTTCATCCCGATGGAGCGCGGCTCGATCGTCAACTACGTCGAGAACCCGGAGACGGTGTTCGAGAACCTGCGCGAGGTGCAGCCGCACATGTTCTTCGCGGTCCCTCGCGTGTGGGAGAAGGTGTACTCGCAGGTGGCGATCGCGCTCGGCGAAGCCGATCGCTTGCAGCGACTGGCCTATGGGCTGGCGTTCCGCATCGGCAGCGAACTCGCCACCTGCACGCTAGAAGGGCGCGAGCCGTCCGCATGGCTGCGGCTGCGCTACCGGCTGGCGCGCTGGCTGGTGATCGACAACGTCAAGCGCATGATCGGCATGGAGCGTGTCGAGGTGGGCATGACCGGCGCGGCGCCGATCTCGCCAGAACTGATCCGCTGGTACCTGGCGCTCGGCATTCCGCTGCGCGAGGGCTGGGGCATGACCGAGACCACCGGCGCGGGCTCGATGACGCCGCGCCGCGGCATGCGCCCCGGCAGCATCGGGCGCCCGGTGCCGGGCTTGCAGATGCGCATCGCCGAGGGCACGCACGAGATCCTGCTGCGCGGCGACAACGTCATCCTCGGCTACCTAAACCTGCCGGAGAAGACCGCCGAGACCATCGACGCCGAGGGCTGGCTGCACACCGGCGACGTCGGCCGCGTCGACGACGATGGCTACTTCTACATCACC
>CAZXLI010000507.1:0-2879 GCA_964641795.1 uncultured Bordetella sp.
TTCCATTTCCAGCGCGGTCACGCCGACCACGTCGCCCTCGGCGTCGCGGATCAGATCGAGCGCCATCCACTCGACGAAGAACTGCGTGCGCGCCTTGACGTTCTGCTGGTACAGCGTGTGCAGCATCGCGTGGCCGGTGCGGTCGGCCGCGGCGCAGGCGCGCTGCACCGGCTTCTCGCCGTAGTTGGCGGTGTGGCCGCCGAAGGGCCGCTGATAGATCGTGCCGTCCGGGTTGCGGTCGAACGGCATGCCGAAGTGCTCGAGCTCGTAGACGACCTTGGGCGCCTCGCGGCACATGAATTCGATCGCGTCCTGGTCGCCGAGCCAGTCCGAGCCCTTGACGGTGTCGAAGAAGTGGTAGTGCCAGTTGTCCTCGCTCATGTTGCCGAGCGAGGCGCCGATGCCGCCCTGCGCCGCCACGGTGTGCGAACGGGTCGGGAACACCTTGCTGAGCACCGCGACGTTCAGGCCCGCCCGGGCCAGCTGCAGCGAGGCGCGCATGCCGGAGCCGCCGGCCCCGACGATCACGACATCGAATTTGCGTTTGGCGATCGATGCGCCCATATCAGTTCTCCAGGGCGCTCTCGCGCCACGCACAGCACAACGTCATCAAGCTGACACCGCGGAACCGGCTGTGCCGGGCCGCCGGTGTCGCCCCCTGGGGGAAGGCGCCATAGGCGCTTCGGGGGGTCCTCAATTCACAGTCTCCAGAGCACCTGAACCGCCCAGCCGGCACAGCCGACCAGCCAGGCGATGCTGACCACTTGCGCCAGCAGCCGCAGGCCGACGGGCTTGACGTAGTCCATCCACACATCGCGCATGCCCACCCAGGCGTGATAGGCCAGCGAGACGATCACGACGAAGGTGAAGACCTTCATCCATTGCTGCGCGAAGATGCCGGCCCACTTGTCGTAGCCCATCGGGCCGGGCAGCAGCACCTGCACCAGCAGCACCAGCGTGAACAGCGCCATCAGCGCCGCCGTGATGCGCTGGCTCAGCCAGTCGCGAAAACCGTAGTGCGCGCCGACGACGAGGCGCTTGGAACCGTAGTTGATGGCCATGGCTTGTTGTCTTTCTGCAGGCGGATCAGTACAGGCCGAAGAGCTTGGCGCCCAGCAGGACCGTCAGGCCCAGGCTCAGCACCAGCGTGACGACGGCCGACGAACGACCGAACTCCTTGCTGACGCTGTGGGTGGCATCCATCCACAGGTGGCGCAGGCCCGCGATCGCGTGGTGCAGGTAGGCCCAGATCAGCGCGAGCGTGGCGAGCTTGACGATCACGCCGGGCACGAAGCCGATGCCCGCGGTGAAGGCACTCGCGAAGCGATCGAACGAGATCTCTGAAGTGACGCTGGTGTCGAACAGCCAGATGATGAACGGCAGCAGGAAGAACATCAGCATGCCGCTGGCACGGTGAAGGATCGACACCATGCCCGCCACGGGCAGCCGGTACTGCAGCGCTTCGATCAGGCGCATGTTGGCGCCGGGCCGTGCTTTGGAGATCTCTGCCATGGGAGCTCGTCTCTTGTAATCGGGTGAAACCGCAGGAGTTTATTGCATCGCACAAGGCTTACTGGAAGCTTCGAGCCCTTGCGTTCAATTCAGTTCGTTGCGGTAGAAGTGCTGCTCGGTGTTGTACAGGCCGCGCCGCAACTCGACCGGCTTGTCGCCGTAGGTGAAGGACAGGCGCTCGACGCTGAGCAAGGGCGCGCCCTCGGCCACGCCGAGCATCGAGGCCGAAGCGGCATCGGCCGCCATTGCGCGGATCTTCTCTTCCGCACGGATCATGCGCACGCCAAACTCGGCCTCGAACATGCCGTACATCGGGCCCTTGTATTCGGCCAATCGCTCGCTGGTGAGGCCTTTGAACAGGTTGCCGGGCAGCCAGATCTCGTCGAACACCACCGGTTTGCCGCCGGCCAGCAGCAGGCGGCGCATCTGCACCACCGCATCGCCCGAGCGGCAATCCAGCGCGCGCGCCACCGGCGCCGGCGCACGAACGCGCTGGCAGTCGATCAGTCGGCGCTCCATGTCCATCGGCTGGCCGTCGTCGGGCATCAGGCGCAGGAATCGGTACTGCACCTGCTGCTCGGCATGCGTGGCGACGAAGGTGCCCTTGCCCTGGCGCCGCAGCAGCAGGTTTTCGGCCGCGAGTTCATCGATCGCCTTGCGCACCGTACCCTGGCTGACCTTGAAGCGCGAGGCGAGATCCAGCTCGCTGGGGATGGCCTCGCCCGGTTTCCACACACCGGCCTGCAGCTCGCGCATGATCAGGCTCTTGATTTGCTGGTACAGCGGGCTGAAGGCCGGCGCGCCGTCGGCCGTTGCATCGGCAGCGGGCAGGACGGGGGTGGGCAGCGCGGTGGCCATGGCCCGGATTGCAGCACAAGGTTTTCGAGGCGTCCACCAAATGCCAACAGATGTCTTATAGAAGACATAAGACCTTTGACAGCCCCCGGGCCAACCCTTAGACTCGCCTACACTCCGACCTCGCCTCCCGGCAGCACCCCTGCGCGCGCTGCCCGGCTCGAATCCCTTCCTCGTTTCACCCATCCGCCAGGAGTCCCCCATGAGCAAGAAGCCCGTCCGCGTGGCTGTCACCGGCGCCGCCGGTCAGATCGGTTATGCCCTGCTGTTCCGCATCGCCTCGGGCGAAATGCTGGGCAAGGACCAGCCGGTGATCCTGCAGCTGCTGGAGATCCCGGACGAGAAGGCGCAGAAGGCGCTCAAGGGCGTGATGATGGAGCTCGAGGACTGCGCCTTCCCGCTGCTGGCCGGCATGGAGGCGCACAGCGACCCCAAGACCGCCTTCAAGGACACCGACTACGCGCTGCTGGTCGGCTCGATGCCGCGCAAGGCCGGCATGGAGCGCGCCGAGC
>CAZXLI010000508.1:0-2867 GCA_964641795.1 uncultured Bordetella sp.
GGTGGTGGACAACGGTACCTACGGCACCATCCGCATGCACCAGGAGCGCGAGTACCCCGGCCGTGTCAGCGGCAGCGACCTGTTCAACCCCGACTTCGCGGCGCTGGCGCGGGCCTACGGCTGGCGCGCGGCGCGCATCGAGCAGACGGGCGAATTCGAAGCCGCCTTCGCCGAAGCGCTGCAACCCGGTCCGCCGATGCTGATCCACCTGCGGCTGGATGCGGATGTCAGCACCACGCGCGCGACGCTGAGCGCCATCCGCGAAGCCGCCCGCCAGGCCGGGCGCTGAACGGCACGGCTCGCTTCAGCCGCGGGCCGCGTCTTTCGGGCAATGGGCGTTCGCCTTGTCAGGCGGCGCGCGCAGGTGTTCCTCGAGGTAGTAGCCGAGGTAGGCCCGGGCCAGCTTCTGCTCGCCTTCAGGCACCAGAGGACCCAACGCGTCCAGCCAGCCGCCGATGCAGGCCGGCGCCCCGCCGCTGCCGGCCGCGCACTGCAGCAGGCCGTCGAAGCCGCGGCGATAGCGATCGAAGTCTGCTCGCGAGAGCACCGGGCCGTGGCCGGGGATCAGCAGCGTGAAGGGTTGCGCCGCCAAGTCGCCCAGCGCGGCCGACCAGCGTTGCGCGCAGGCGGTGTCCAGGAAGGGCACCGGCAGCGTCACCAGGTCGCCGGCGGCCAGCACGCGGGCCTCGGTGTCGTACAGCCACACATCGCCGGCCGTCGCCGCGCTGCGCGCCAGCCCGACATGGAACCTGCGGCCGGCCAGGGTCTGTTCGCTGCCGGCCTGGACGCTCACATCAGGCGTTTGGGCCGTGCGATCGTCGATGATCGCGATCTCGCGCTGCACAGGCGCTCTCTTCGCGTCGCCGTCGGGCAGCGCCGCCAGCTGCTCGACCAGTTGCGCCCGGTAGCGGGCCAGGAAGCCGCTGCGGGCCTCGACGATTGCATCGCTGGCCATCAGCTTCGCCTGCGGAAAGGCCTGGCGCAGCAGCGCGTTGCCGCCGATGTGGTCCAGGTGCCAGTGGCTGTTGACGATCCAGCGCAGGGGCTTGCCACGCGCGCGCACCGCATCGATCAGCGCCTGCGCATGCGCCACGTGCCGGCCGGTGTCCAGCAGCAGCAGGCCGTCGGCGGTGTCCGGCCCTTCGAACAGCACGCTGTTGCCATCGGGCTGGGCCCCCGGCACCCAGCGGCCGGGTACCAGCGTCACGCCGGCGGGCAGGGTGCTCGAGGCGGCGTGAACCACCGCGGCGGCGCCGGCCAGCAGCAGCACGGTGCCCAGTTGCTTGAGTCGCGACATGCCGCCAAGCCTAGCCCATCGACCGGTCTGCGGGCCATGGCCAATCGGCGGCCGCCGGGCCGGCCAATGCAGCCGTGGCTGTGGATCAGCTCGCGTACCTGGGGGTAGATCTGCTGCTGCCAGCGCCATGAGTGGATTGCGGCCGCCCGGCAGGGCCGGAGGCGATCGACGAGCTCGAGGTCGAGGTCGAGGTCGAGTTCCGACCCCGGGGGCGGATCCTCAGCGCAGTGCCCGGGCGCGCAGCAGCAGCACCACGCCGAGCAGAATGATGGCGGCGGCCAGCCACTCGGCAGCGCTCACCCGTTCGCCCGCCAGGCCGATGCCCAGCAGCAGTGCGATCACCGGGTTGACGAACGAATAGCTCGAGGCCAGCGCCGGCGAGGCCTGCGCCAGCAGCACCATGTAGGCGTTGAACGCGATCAGCGAGCCGAACACCACCAGGTACAGCCACGCGCCGGCCGCCGCGGCCGACACCTGGGCCGGCCAGGCTTCGCCCTGGAACGCGGCGATCGCCAGCAGCACGCCGCCGCCGCAGATCATTTCGCTGGCGAAGCCGGTGGCCCCAGGCGCCAGCGGCAGGCTCTGCTGGCTGAGCACGCTGCCCGCGGCCCAGCAGAGGCAGGCGATGGTGATGGCGATCAACCCGGCCGGCGAGGCGCTGAAGCCCGCGCCGCGCGTCAGCAGCAGCACGCCGGCCAGGCCGACGACGATGCCGAGCAGTTCGCCGCGGCGGGTCTTCACGCCGTAGACGCGGTTGAACATCGCGATCATCAGCGGCAGCACGGCGATGAACGCCACCACCAGGCCGGAACCCACGCTCATTTCGGCCACGGCCGTGCCGCCCATGCCGCCGCCGAGCATCAGCCCGCCGACGACGACTGCATGGCGCCATTCGCGCCAGGTCGGCAGCGCCGCGCCGCGCCAGCGCGTCCAGGCCAGCAGCAGGGCGCCGGCGGCCAGGAAGCGCGTGCCCATCATCAGGAAGGGCGGCAGGCTGACCAGCGCGATCTTGATCGCCAGGTAGGTCGAGCCCCAGATCAGCCAGGTGGCGGCCAGGCAGGCCAGGATCAGCGGCGGCAAGCCGCTGCGCGGGGAGGCGAGCACGGTGGAATTCATGGCCGTCATCCTAGAAAGCCGGGGCGCGCAAGACCATGCAGAATCTGGGTTTCGATGGCGCTGCCGCCTTCGAAATCATGATTTGACCGGCTCAGGACTTTGAAAATGCCAGACACCCTTGCGCTCGATGCCTACGACACCCGCATCCTGGCCGAGTTGCAGGCCGATGCCCGCGTCTCGATGGCCGAGCTGGGCCGGCGGGTGCACCTGTCGCAGCCGGCCGTCACCGAACGGGTCCGCAAGCTCGAGACCGCCGGCGTCATCTCGGGCTACCGCGCCACCGTCAACCTGGCGGCGCTGGGCTACGGCATCCGTGCGATCGTGCGGGTGGCGCGGGCCGAGTACGCCCGCGTCGTCAAGCTGATCCAGCAGACGCCGGAGGTGGTCAATGCCTTCAATGTGACCGGCGAGGCCAGCCGGATCCTCCGGATTGAGAAGCAGCGCCGCCTTGTCG
>CAZXLI010000509.1:0-2864 GCA_964641795.1 uncultured Bordetella sp.
CCTTCGGCCTGCCGCCGGTGCTGCAGCTGGCGCGCGTGCCGCCGCTGCGGGTGATCCGGCGCGATGTCGGCGGTATCAAGCCGGCCTCCCTGGGGGTGCTGGCCGCGGGCACGCTGGGGTTTGCCGCGCTGCTGGTGGCGGCCTCGTCCGACCTGCGCATGGGGCTGATCGCGGTCGGCGGCTTTGCCGCAGCCATCGTGCTGTTCGCGCTGCTGGCCTGGGTGGCGGTGTGGGTGCTGCGGCGCGCGGTGCCCGAGACGCGCGCGCCGCGCTGGCTGGTGCTGGCCACGCGCCAGCTCGCGGCACGGCCGGCCTTCGCGGTGCTGCAGGTGTCGGCGCTGGCCGTGGGCCTGCTGGCGCTGGTGCTGCTGGTGCTGCTGCGCACCGACCTGATCTCGGCCTGGCGCCAGGCCACGCCGAAGGATGCGCCGAACCGCTTCGTCATCAACCTGCAGCCTGAACAGGCCGATGCCTTCCAGGCGGCGCTGAAGGACGCGGGCATTGCGCGCTATGACTGGTACCCGATGATCCGCGGCCGGCTGGTGGCGATCAACGGCCAGGCGGTGGTGCCCACGCGCTGGACCGACGAGCGTGCACAGCGCCTGGTCGACCGCGAGTTCAACCTGAGCCATGCCGCGCAGATGCCGGGCCACAACAGCGTGGCCAAGGGTGCCTGGGTGGCCGACGAGCCCGATGCGATGAGCGTCGAGGCAGGCCTGGCGGAGACGCTGGGACTGAAGCTGGGCGACCGCTTGCGCTTCGACATCGGCGGGCTGCAGAAGGAAGGCCGCATCACCAGCCTGCGCAAGGTGGACTGGGGCTCGATGCGGGTCAACTTCTTCGTGATGTTCCCGCTGGCCCGGATGGACGACGTGCCGATCAGCTACATCAGCGCGTTCCGCGCGCCCGACACGCCCGGTTTCGACCGCGGCCTGGCGAAGCAGTTTCCGAACATCACCAATGTCGATGTCTCGGCCTCGCTGGCGCAGGTGCAGCGGGTGCTGGACCAGGTGATCCGCGCGGTCGAGTTCCTGTTCGGCTTCACGCTCGCCGCCGGCCTGGTGGTGCTGTTCGCCGCGGTGGCGGCCACGCGCGAGAGCCGTTCGCGCGAGTACGCGGTGATGCGCGCGGTGGGCGCCGGCAGCGCGCTGCTGCGGCAGATGCAGCGCGCCGAACTGCTGGGCGTCGGTGCGCTGGCCGGACTGCTGGCGTCGGTGGCCGCGGTGGCGGTGGGCGGCGTGCTGGCGCGGCAGGTGTTCGAGTTCACCTGGGCGCCGGCGCCCTGGGTGCCGCTGGCCGGCACTGCGGCGGGCGCGCTGCTGGCGCTGTCGGCCGGCTGGCTCGGGCTGCGCGAGGTGCTGCGCAAGCCGGTGATGGAGACCTTGCGCCGCGCCGCGGAGTGACGTCGGCCCCGGGTCCGGGCGATGCCCGGACCCCCATCGGGCGCTCGCTCAAGTCTCCTGTGATTGACAGTCTCCAGCTTAAAACATAACGTCCGTTCAAGAAACGATCGTTCTGCAAAGAGGAGACCTTGATGCCCGCGGTGGAATTCTTCTTCGACGTCGGCAGCCCGGCGTCCTACCTGGCCTACACCCAGCTGCCTGCGCTGTGCGAAGCGGCGGGCGCCCAGCTGGTCTGGCGGCCGATGCTGCTGGGCGGCGTGTTCCAGGCCACCGGCAATGCCTCGCCTGCGGCGGTGCCGGCCAAGGGCCGCTACATGAACGAGGACCTGGCGCGGTTCGCGCGCCGCTACGGCGTGCCCTTCGCGCATAACCCGCATTTCCCGATCAACACGCTGCAGCTGATGCGCGGGCTGATCGGCACGCAGCTGCGCGAGCCGGCGCGCTTCCAGCCGCTGCTGGCGGCGCTGTTCAAGGCGATGTGGGTGGACGGCCGCAACCTCAACGACATCGCCGAGCTCGGCCGCGTGCTGGCCGAGGCGGGCTTCGCGCCGCAGGCGATGATGGCGCTGGTGGCCGATGCGGAGGTCAAGGCCGCGCTGAAGGCGAGCACCGACGAAGCGGTGCAGCGCGGCGTGTTCGGCGCGCCGACGATGTTCGTCGGCGGCCAGATGTTCTTCGGCCAGGACCGGCTGGACTTCGTCCGCGAGGCCCTGGCCGCGTCAGAAAGACGCTAGAACGATTCCCAGTCGTCGTCGCCGCCGGGCTTGGCGCTGGCCTTGGCCTGGCTGATGGCGGCTTGCGCCAGCTCGGCCGGGCGCTTGGGCTCGACTGCCGGCGCGGGCTTCACGCTGGCGGCCACCGCCGCCGCGAGGGCCGGCAGGCGCGCGGGGGCTTCGACCGGCTTGCGCTGCGGCGCTGCCGGTGCGGCGGCCACCGCCATCGCAGGCGCCGAGACCACCGCGGCGACGGGCCGTGAACCGGCGCTGTCGCCGCCGATGCGGAAGGTCGACACCACGCCGGCCAGGCGCGAGGCCTGGTCGCGCAGGCTCTCCGCGGCGGCCGCGCTTTCTTCCACCAACGCGGCGTTCTGCTGCGTCATCTGGTCGAGCTGCGACACCGCGCCGCTGACCTGCGCGATGCCCTGGCTCTGCTCGGTCGACGAGGACGAGATCTCGCCGATGATGTCCGACACCCGCTGCACGCTGGCCACGATCTCGCCCATCGTCGATCCCGCGTCCTGCACCAGGCGGGCGCCGGCCTCGACCTTGTCGACCGAGTTGCCGATCAGGCTCTTGATCTCCTTGGCTGCGTCGGCCGAGCGCTGGGCCAGGCTGCGCACCTCGCCGGCGACGACCGCGAAGCCGCGGCCCTGCTCGCCGGCGCGGGCGGCTTCCACCGCGGCGTTCAGCGCCAGGATGTTGGTCTGGAAGGCGATGCCGTCGATCACGCCGATGATGTCGG
>CAZXLI010000510.1:0-2846 GCA_964641795.1 uncultured Bordetella sp.
TCACGGCGCCACCGACGATCAGGCCGAACAGGATGCGCTGCTGCTCGGGCAGCGCGCGCTGGCCGATGAACGGGAGGGCCGCTGCAGCCGCAGCGCCTCCGGTCATCGCTGCCAGACCGCCGGGCTGCAGACGCGACTCGACGAAGTCGGGCGCCAGCTCGGAGGGCGCCGCCTCGGAAATGATCGAGGAGTCGCCGCCGACCGTCGGCAACGCATTCATGTCCAGCGTCACATGGCCTTGCGGAGCATGCGTGTCCGGCTGCGCCTCTTCGCCTTCGGCATTGGCCTGCAACTCATCGAAGCCACCCATGGCCTCGGGCTGCTCGCCCTTGCTCCATCCCTTGCCCTTGAGTTTGTCCAGCAAGCCCATGACGTTTCCTCTTCGTTCTAGCGACTCGCCGAAATACGTTCGGCGCTCAGGTGCAGGCTGCGGTCAGCCAGCGATGCCCAGAAACTGCTGTTGCCCGGCCAGTTCGGCGAGCCCGATCTCTTGCCACACCCGGCCGGCAGCATCGGCCCAGCGCGCTGCGGCAAAAGCCGGCCGATCGCCGGCATCACCCTCTTCGCGCCGCATGTCGGCGGCATGTCGCAGCCCTTCGAGCCTGTCGACCAGCACCGCGCAGTTCATGCCCAGCGAGGCATTCAAGGCCACCAGCCGCGACTGCTCGCGCGCCTGACCTTCGGGTGGCCGCGCACGCAGGCCGAGGAAGGCGGCCAGGTCGACCACTGCATACAGGCCGCCGCGCAGGTTGGCCACGCCCACCATCCAGGGCTGGGTGTGCGGCACCGGCATCACGTTGCCGGTCTCGAAGATTTCGCCCGCCTGCTTCAGCGGAAACAGCACGCCCTGGCCGGCGCAATCCACGGCCAGCCAGGAAACGCCGGGTTGCTCGGTGCGCACGGCCTGCATGCGCTCGGCCAACCGGCTTTGGAGTTCTCGCAGTGCTTCCTTTTTTGCCATGGCGGGGTGCGGCGGGCTGGTCGGGAAGCTCAGTCGAACTGCTTGATCTTCGCGATCAGCTCGTCAGGCACCACCGGCTTGACGACGTAATCCTTGGCACCCTGCCGCATGCCCCAGACCCGGTCGGTTTCCTGGTTCTTGCTGGTGCACATGATCACCGGCACACCGGCGAAACGCGGATCGCGCGTGATCGTGCGGGTGAGCTGGAAGCCGTTCTGGCCCGGCATCACCACATCCATCAGGATCAGGTCGGGCTTGTCCTCGGCCAGACGGCGCATGGCTTCCTCGCCGCTTTCGGCGGTGCGCACGCTGTAGCCGCGCTTGGTGAGCAGTTCGCTCAGGAAATGAAGCTCGGTCTTCGAATCGTCGACCAGCAGGATCTTGTGGACGGGCATCGTGTCACTCCCCCCGCGTCAGCACCGCAGCGCGGGCCATCATGATTGTGGATGAAGCGTCGGCGCCGCAGCGGCGCGGCCGAACTGCTGCACGGCGCGCAGCAATTGCTCCTTCGTGAACGGCTTGGTGAGGTACTCCTCCGAGCCCACCATGCGGCCGCGCGCTTTGTCGAACAGGCCGTCCTTGGACGACAGCATGATCACCGGCACATGGGCAAACCGCGGATTGCGCTTGATGATGGCGCAGGTCTGGTAGCCGTCGAGCCGCGGCATCAGGATGTCGCAGAAGATCAGCTGCGGATCGTGGTCGTTGACCTTGGCCAGCGCATCGAAGCCGTCCTCGGCCAGCACCACCTCATGGCCGCCCTGGCGCAGGAAAATCTCCGCGCTACGGCGAATCGTGTTGCTGTCGTCGATCACGAGCACCCGGGTGCCCGCGGGTGCGATTTCCGGCACTGGGATTTCCACCTCGGCAGCTCCTGGTGATGTAGCGTCAAGCGACGCGGCTCAGATCTGCACCATCTCGAAATCTTCCTTGCGGGCACCACATTCAGGACAGGTCCAGTTCATCGGAACATTGGCCCAGGCAGTGCCGGGAGGAATACCGTGATCGGGGTCGCCGGCTGCTTCGTCGTATATCCAGCCGCAGATAAGGCACATCCAGGTGCGCGATTCGGTCACGATGCGAGGTCGGTTCACTACAATGAAGCGGCCATTGTAGTCACGCGTGTTCGCCAAAAGACAAGGGCCCGTAGGCACATGCGCAACATTCTTCAATTCATTCTCGAGGTCGGCGTGAAGCCTGCACGCTGAAATCCGGGGATACACCGACACCCGTTCCATGAACCCAGACGCTCCCGCCGGCGACCCCCAAGCCGAAGCCCAGGACCTGCCCGCGCCGGCCTGCGTGATGAGCTTCAATGCCGCCGATGCCTCTGGCGCCGGCGGCCTGGCCGGCGACGTGGCCACCCTGGCGGCGATGGGCGCGCACGCCCTGCCCATCACCACCAGCGTGCTGCTGCGCGATTCCGCCGAGATCTTCGACCAGCATGCGATCGACCCCGACGTGGTGGCCGAGCAGGCCCGCACCGTGCTGGAAGACATCAGCGTCACAGGCTGGAAGGTCGGCTTCCTCGGCAGTGCCGAGGCCATCAGCGCGGTGGCCGAGATCCTGTCCGACTACCCGGACGTGCCGCTGGTGTCCTACCTGCCCAACCTGGGCTGGCTGGAAGACGATGTCTCCCAGCCCTACCTCGAGGCCTTCCGCGAACTGATCCTGCCGGCCACCGAGGTGCTGGTGGGCAACCACAAGACGCTGACCGACTTCCTGCTGCCCGACTGGGACAGCGAGCGCCCGGCCTCGCCGCGCGAGCTCGCAGTCGCAGCCGGCGAGCACGGCACCCGTTTCGTGCTGGTCACGAGCGTGCTGGTGCAAAGTACGAAAAACCAGGACCAGTTCATGGACAACGTGCTCGCATCCCCGCAAGGGG
>CAZXLI010000511.1:0-2834 GCA_964641795.1 uncultured Bordetella sp.
AGTGCGTGGTCAGCAGCACCGTGTGGCCTTCGCGGTTCAGCCGGGCAATGAAGGCCCACAACGTCTGGCGCAGTTCCACATCGACACCGGCGGTGGGTTCATCGAGCACGATCACCGGCGGTCGATGCACCAGCGCCTGCGCCACCAGCACGCGGCGCTTCATGCCGCCGGAGAGCTGGCGCATGTTCGCGCCGGCCTTGTCGGCCAGTCCCAGGTTCTCGAGCAGCTCGTCGATCCAGGCATCGTTGTCGCGGACGCCGAAGTAGCCGCTCTGGATGCGCAGCGTCTCGCGCACGCTGAAGAATGGGTCGAACACCAGCTCCTGCGGCACGATGCCGAGCGACTTGCGCGCTTGCGCGTAGTCCTCGACCACATCGTGGCCCATCACGGTGACACGGCCTTGGCTGGCACGGTTGAGCCCGGCAAGGATGCTGATCAAGGTGGTCTTGCCGGCGCCGTTGGGTCCGAGCAGGCCGAAGAACTCGCCTCGCTGGATCTCGAAACTCACACCGGCCAGTGCCTGGAAGCGGCCGCGCGGCCCGACATAGGTCTTCGCGACCTCCTGGAAGCTGACCGCGGGCATCAATGACGCCCGGCCGTTCCGAAGGCATTGAACGCCCCCTCGGGGGGCAGCGAACGCAGTGAGCTTGGCGGCACCATCGAGCGACATTGTAGGGAGAGCGCTCGGTTCCTGCAGGCGGGCTTGATGCTAGATTCCCGCGAGCCATTCCCACCCCATGCAAGCCCCGCCCAAGAAGCCCAGACGCACGGCTGAACGCATCCTCGAGGTCACGCTCGACCTGTTCAACCGTTTCGGCGAACCGAATGTCAGCACCACGCTGATCTCGGCCGAGCTGGGCATCAGCCCCGGCAACCTGTACTACCACTACCCAGCCAAGGACGAGCTGATCAACGCGCTGTTCGACCGCTACGAGCGCTCGCTGTCCGAACTGCTGCATGCGGCCGACAACGTCGGCAACGTGGAGGATGCGTGGCTGTTCTTCCACATGATGTTCGAGCTGGTGTGGCAGTACCGATTCCTCTATCGCGACCTGAACGACCTGCTCAGCAAGAACCGCCGGCTCGAGACCCACTTCCAGTTCGTGCTGAAGAACAAGTCGCGCGCGGTCCAGACGGTGCTCGATGGCCTGACCCGCGGACGCAAGCTGAAGATCGACCCGCGCGAGTCGGACGCCGCGGCCAATGCCATGGTCGTGGTGCTGACCTATTGGCTGAGCTACGAGTACGTTCGTGACCCCCGCAAGGCGCTGGAGCCGGAAAGCGCCTCGGCGGCGCTGTCGCGCGGGGCCTTCCATGTGCTGAGCCTGCTGATGCCGTACCTCGATCCGCAGGCTCGCGAGCACCTGTTCGAAATTGCCGGCGCCTACCGCAACGGCGGCGCCTGATTCCCACCCGACGAGGAGACACCGTCATGGCCAAGTGGACTGCTTTTCCCTACGACAACGGCGACTACCAGTACGACGCCGCCGCGCTGAAGAAGCAGTGGGCGCGGCTGCACGCTGGGGATGCCGAACCGCTGCCGAAGGACGACAAGGTGCTGGCGGCCTGGAGCCTTTTCCACGCCGGTGAGTTCCAGAAGGCTTGCGAGGCCGGCCTGAAGGCGGGCGGCGCCGGCATCACGGTGGCCAACAAGGCGCAGGCCATCTACGCGAACTACCTGGAGAAGAGCGAGAAGACCAAGCTCGCGATGTTCCAGGAGGTGGCCGAGCGTGCCGAGGCCCAGGCAGCCGAGGATCCGAAGAACGCCAACGCGCACTACTGGATGGCCTACGCGCTGGGCCGCTACAGCCAAGGCATCAGCGTGGCCAAGGCCTTGGCGCAGGGACTGGGCGGCAAGGTCAAGGCCGCGCTCGAAACCACGATCAAGCTCGCCCCCAAGCATGCCGATGCACACATCGCCCTGGGCGCCTTCCACGCCGAGGTGATCGACAAGGTCGGCAAGCTGCTGGGCAAGACGCAAGGGGCCGATGCCGCCACCGGCTTGAAGCTGTATCAGCAGGCGTTGAAGCTGAACCCCGGCTCCGCGATCGCGATGATCGAATACGCCAACGGCCTGGTGATGCTCGAAGGCGACAAGCGCATGAAAGAGGCCGAGAAACTCTATGCGCAGGCCGCGGCTTGCGAGGCCGCCGACGCGATGGAGCGCCTGGACGTCGAGATGGCGAAGTCGGAGCTCGAGGAAGACTAGGACACCTGGGCCAGCGTCGACAGCACCAGGTTGTCGCGGTGGATCAGTTCGCTCTCGTTGACGAAGCCCAGCAGCCCCGAAATCTGGGACGAGGGTTTGCGCGCGATCAGGCGCGCCTCGGTTGACGAGTAGTTGGCCAACCCGCGCGCGATCTCGACGCCCGACGGAGACCGTACGGCGATCACGTCGCCGCGGTGGAACTCGCCCTCGACTTCTGTCACGCCGATCGGCAGCAGGCTCTTGCCCTCATCACGCAGCTTGATCACGGCACCATCGTCGATGGTGACCGCACCGCGCAGCTGCAGATGATCGGCCATCCACTGCTTGCGCGCCGCCACCTTCGCAGTACCGGCGACCAGGGCAGTCCCGATCGATTCACCGGCCGCCAGCCGCAACAGCACATCGGGCTCGCGACCCCACGCGATCACGGTGGACGCCCCGCTGCGCGCCGCGCGCTTGGCGGCCAGCACCTTGGTGATCATGCCGCCCTTGCCGATGGATGAACCCGCACCACCGGCCATCTGTTCGAGCGCCGGGTCACCCGCCGTGGCCTCGTCGATGAAGCGAGCGGAGGGATCCTTGCGCGGATCGGCCGAGTACAGGCCGCGCTGATCTGTGAGGATCA
>CAZXLI010000512.1:0-2822 GCA_964641795.1 uncultured Bordetella sp.
CTCGTGCGCTTTGCGCTCCATGGCGTCGTAATCCAGGGCTTCGTTGGCGTCCAGGCCGTAGGAGACGACGTTGAACCATTTGCCGCTCATGTTCAGCGGCATGCCGTGGGTCAGGTGGCCGCCTTCGGCGAGGCTCATGCCCATGATCTTGTCGCCGGGCTGCAGCAGACCGAAGAACACGCCCTGGTTGGCCTGCGAGCCGGAGTTCGGCTGCACGTTGGCGTGGTCGGCGCCGAAGAGCTGTTTGACACGGTCGATCGCCAGTTGCTCGACCACGTCCACGTGCTCGCAGCCGCCGTAGTAGCGCTTGCCCGGATAGCCTTCGGCGTACTTGTTGGTCAGCTGGGTGCCTTGGGCCTGCATCACCGCGGGCGACGCATAGTTCTCGGAGGCAATCAGCTCGATGTGGTCTTCCTGGCGGCGGTTCTCGGCCAGGATGGTGGACCAGAGCTCAGGGTCAACGTTGGCGACGGAGGAGGCGGAACGGTCGAACATGGCGGGCAATCCTCAATGAAGATGTTGTCCTGCCTGGAGCCTGTGCCACCGAAGTGCGGTGGCTGGCTCGACGGCAGATTGCCCAGGCGAACGGCTGACAATTTCGGCAGCCGAGGGGCCACCGATCGCGCTCCACGGTGGTAATCCACCTCGGGCCGGGCGGCCCTATCGCCAGTTGCGCGAGTTGGGAAGTGTAGCGGAGCTGCCTTGGTCAGCGCAGCAGAGCCACCCGCTCGGTCGCGGGCTTTGGCGTGCTGGCTTCGGCCGGTGCCGTCGCAGCCGGCGGCGCGGACAGCGTCGCGCTGGGCAATGGCGCGTTCACCGCGACCGGCTTGCCATCAGCCACGCGGCGCAGGTTGAGCTGCTCGGCGAGCACCTTGCCAACGTAGCCACCGTCCTCGCCGAGCGTGGCGGCGCCGACGTAGTGGCGCAGGCCGGCTTCCAGGCTGCCCGCTCGGGCAATGCATTCCTTCAGTACCAGCGCGCCAACCCGCAGATTGGTGACCGGATCGAACGCCGCACGCGTGCCGCCAAAGGCCTCGTACTTGTCGTCATGCACCCGGGTCATGACCTGCATCAGACCCTGGGCACCGACCGGGCTCTGAGCGAACGGGTTGAAACTGGATTCGATCGCCATCACGGCCAGGATCAGCGTGGGCTCGATGCCCGTTCGCTGACCGACCTGCCAGGCTTCCTGGACCAGAGCGCCCACCGGCTCCGGCGCCACACGGTAGCGTCGTGCGAGCCACTGCACGACCGCCTTCTGCTGACGCGGCAGTGCGTTGAGGTCGACGGCGGTGGCACGGGAGACAGCGTCCGGCTCCGCCAGTTCCGTGACCGGTGACGCGGGTTCGCGCGCTTCCTGGCGGGCCTGCAGCCAGCCCAGGGCCTGCTGCTCGATGCTGTCGCGCACGTCGGCACGGCCGCCCGCAAAGACGGCGGCCGCCACGACGCACAGGCCCAGCAACGCCAGCGAGTTGTGGCCGACCTCTAGCAATCCTGCGCCCACATCACGAACAAAGACACCGGCGGACCGTGCCACGAGGCCGGTCAGTGCCTGTAGCTTGCTGATCGCTGTCACGTTCTTCCTTTCCACGACATCACCGGACACGGCCGGTAGGAGCAACCGGTCCCGTGTGATCGGGTGACGACGATAATGGCCGTTAGCTGGAAAGTCCGCTGGTACGCGGCGCCCGCACGGCTCTGGCAGCGAGAGCCCCCTTCCCAACGAAGGGGACACGGGAAAACCCTGAAGAATCAGGTTCGGGCGGATTCTAGGAAGGCTGGAAATAACCGGTCAACCATAAAAGATCGCTCTCTAATATCCGGAAAGCCATGAAATACCGTGATCTGAGGGACTTCGCCACCCAATTGGAGGGGATGGGTGAGCTTCGGCGGGTGACCGAGCCGGTCTCGCCAGTCCTGGAAATCACGGCGCTGGCCGACCGCGTCCTCAGGGCGGGGGGGCCGGCACTCTTGATTGAGCAGCCGGCGCCATGGCGGGTGCCCGTGCTGGCGAACCTGTTCGGCACGCCGCGTCGCGTCGCGCTGGGGATGGGGGCCGATCACCTGGGGGAGTTGCGTGATATCGGTGCGCTGCTGGCGCGCCTGAAGGAGCCAGACCCGCCTCAAGGCCTGAAGGACGCCGGCCGGCTGTGGCAGATGGCCAAGGCGGTGTGGGACATGAAGCCGGTGCGCCGGCGAGACGGACCTTGCCGTGAGGTCGAGCAGCGCGGCGACGAGATCGACTTGTCAGCCTGGCCGATCCAGACCTGCTGGCCCGGTGATGTCGCGCCGCTGATCACCTGGGGGCTGGTGGTCACCCGCGGTCCGCAAACCGGCGTGGCCAGGCCGCGCCTGCGGCAGAACATCGGCATCTATCGCCAGCAGCAGATCGGGCGACGCGAATTGATCATGCGCTGGCTGGCCCACCGCGGCGGGGCGCTGGATTTCCGTGAATTCGCGCTGGCGCGGCCAGGTGAGCCTTTCCCGATCGCGGTGGCGCTGGGTGCCGATCCCGCGACCACGCTGGGCGCGGTGACGCCGGTGCCGGACACGCTGTCGGAGTACCAGTTTGCAGGGCTGCTGCGTGGCAGCGCCACCGAACTGGTCGATTGCGTCGTTGGCGAGCCGCATTGCCCGTTGCAGGTCCCCGCTACTGCAGAGATGGTGCTCGAGGGGCATATTCCTCCCGCCCCAGTGGGCTTCGAGGGGCTCAGCGAGCGCGGCGTGCCGCTGCGCGAACGAGGGGGCTACTTGCACGCCCTCGAAGGCCCCTATGGCGACCACACCGGCTACTACAACGAGCAGGACTGGTTCCCGGTCTT
>CAZXLI010000513.1:0-2814 GCA_964641795.1 uncultured Bordetella sp.
GAAGCGCAGGCTGATCTGCCGCATCTGCGCGCCGAAGCCCGGCATCTCCGTGTCGGCCACGGCCAGCGTGGACTCGGGCGTCACGTCGCGGGGCGCCGGGCCGGTGCCGCCGGTGGTCAACACCAGGTCGCACTGCACCTGGTCCACCAGCTCGCGCAGGCAGGCGCTGATGCCGGCTTGTTCGTCCGGGATCAGCCGCGGCTGCCATTCGATCGGGTTGCGCAGCGCGCGTCCCAGCCAGTCCTGCAGCGCGGGGATGCCCTTGTCTTCGTAGATGCCGCTGGAGGCGCGGTCGCTGATCGACACCACGCCCACCCGAACCGGATCGAACTCACTCATGGTCGCCTTCTGCTTCCGCCTGCTCGGCCTGCAGGCACGGCTTGATGAACTGGAACAGCTCGCGGTAGCCGCGACCGCTGCGCTGCTCCGGTGCCACCGAGGCATCCTTGCGCGCGGTGCGCACCAGGCTGCGCAGGCGCTGCAGGTCCGATCGCGGGTAGCGCTCGGCCCAGCGCGTGAGGGCCTCGTCGCCGGCGATCAGCTCGTCGCGCCAGCGCTCGGCTTCATGCAGTTGCAGCGTGTCCTGGGCCGAGCCGAGCTTGAAGGCCGCCACCGCTTCGCGCAGCGGCTGCTCGTCCGCGAAACGCATCTGCTTGCCGACGTACTGCAACTGGCGGCGCCGCCCTTCGTGCGACTTGGTGCGGCGGTAGTCCATGATCGCCTGGCGCAGCGCATCGGGCATCTCGATCGCGGCCAGCCGGGACTCGGGCAGGCCGGCCAGTTCCTCGCCCAGCTGCTGCAGCGAATGCATCTGCTGTTTCAGCTGGGTCTTGCTCGGGCGCTGATCGTCCAGCGCTTCGTCGTCATCAGTCGGGTCGGGGCCACGGGCTCGCATGGCTATGATTGTCGCCCACCTCGAATGAGACAGCGCCCCATGTCCGGCAGCACCAAGTCCCAGGGCTTCGCGTTCACGCGCGAGCAGTTCCAGCAGATCATCGAAGACACGCTGGCCATCGCCAAGAGCATCGGCGCCAGCGATGCGGCCGCCGAGGTGTCCGAGGGCGCGGGCCTGTCGGTGTCGGTGCGCAAGGGCGAGATCGAGAACGTCGAGCGCAACCGCGACAAGTCGGTGGGCGTCACCGTGTTCCTCGGCCAGCGGCGCGGCAACGCGAGCACGTCCGATTTCTCCCAGGCCGCGCTCGGGCAGACGGTGCGCGCCGCCTACGACATCGCGCGCTTCACGGCCGAGGATCCTGCCGCCGGCCTGCCCGATGCCGAGGACCTGGCCACGCACGAGGAGGCTGCGGTCGACCTCGACCTGTTCCATCCCTGGGCGGTCGACGCGGAGCATGCCGCCGCGCTGGCCCGGCGCTGCGAAGACGCGGCCTTTGCCACCGACCGCCGCATCACCAACAGCGAGGGCGGCGCCACGTCGGCACAGCAGTCGCACTTCTGGGCCGGCAATTCGCGCGGCTTCCGCGGCGGCTATGCCAGCTCGCGGCATTCGATCTCGGTCGCCCCGATCGCCGGCAAGGGCGCGGACATGCAGCGCGACGCCTGGTACAGCTCGATGCGCGACGCGATGGAACTGGCCTCGCCCGAAGCCGTGGGCCGCTATGCGGCCGAGCGCGCGCTGTCGCGGCTGCACGGCCGCAAGATCGCCACCTGCGAAGTGCCGGTGCTGTTCGAGTCCTCGCTGGCCGCCGGCATGCTGGGCAGCTATGTGCAGGCCACCAGCGGCGGCGCGCTGTACCGACGCGCCACCTTCCTGCTCGACAGCGTCGGCCAGCAGGCGCTGGCCGCGCACCTCGACATCGACGAGGATCCGCATGTGCTCAAGGGCAAGGCCAGCGCGCCATTCGATGACGAAGGCGTGCGCACGCGCCGCCGTCGGGTGGTCGATGCCGGCGTGGTGCAGGGCTACTTCCTGTCGAGTTACTCGGCCCGCAAGCTGGGGCTCAAGACCACCGGCCACGCCGGCGGCTCGCAGAACCTCAGGCTCACCAGCCGCCTCACCCAGCCGGGCGATCATCTGGACCAGATGCTGCGCAAGATGGGCCGCGGCTTCTTCGTCACCGAGCTGATGGGGCAGGGCGTCAACTACGTCACCGGCGACTACTCCCGCGGTGCGGCCGGCTACTGGGTCGAGGGCGGGCGCATCGTTCACCCGGTGCATGAGGTCACCATCGCCGGCAACCTGCGCGAGATGTTCAAGCAGATCGTGGCACTGGGCGCCGACACCTACGTGATGGGCGGCAAGACCGTCGGCTCGATGCTGATTGAACGCATGAAGGTGGCCGGTTCCTGATCGTTGAGACCCACCCCGGACTTTCCCGAAGTTCAGGAAGTTTCAAGCTGCGAAGCCTAGCCTCGCGTCCGGCCGCGTGGCGTTCGACGGGGTTGGAGGGTTGTCGATGACCGGGCTTTCACTGCCCGTGCACGCAGCAGGTGACTCCTAGAATGCCGCGCACTTCACTGCGTTTTTGCCTAGGAGATTTGCATGGAACGTCGTTCCTTTGTTCGTAGCGCCGGCCTGGCTGGCGTGCTCGCGGCGGGTGTCGCCCCCGCGGTCCACGCGCAAGCCACGCTGCGCTGGCGCCTGGCATCGAGCTTCCCGAAGTCGCTCGATACCATCTTCGGTGCAGCCGATGTGTTTGCGAAGAAGGTTGGTGAACTCTCCGGCGGCAAGTTCACGATCTCCACTCACGCGGCCGGCGAACTGATGCCGGCCTTCGGCGTGGTGGACGGCGTGCAGAACGCCACCGTCGAAGTGGCGCACACGGCGCCGTACTACTTCTTCGGCAAGGACGAATG
>CAZXLI010000514.1:0-2809 GCA_964641795.1 uncultured Bordetella sp.
GCATTGCCGACATCATCGGCGTCATCGACAGCATTGCCTTCCAGACCAACATCCTGGCGCTCAATGCGGCGGTGGAAGCCGCGCGTGCCGGCGAGCAGGGCCGCGGCTTCGCGGTGGTCGCCAGCGAAGTGCGCAGCCTGGCGGGCCGCTCCGCCGAAGCCGCCAAGGAAATCAAGAGCCTGATCGGCGCCAACGTCGAACGCGTGGAGCAAGGCACGGTCCTCGTCGATCGGGCCGGCACCACCATGGGCAACGTGGTGGGATCGATCAAGCGCGTGACCGACATCCTGGCCGAGATCAGCGCGGCCAGCAGCGAGCAGAGCACCGGCGTGGCGCAGGTGGGCGACGCCGTCACGCAGATGGACCAGGTGACGCAGCAGAACGCCGCGCTGGTGGAGGAATCGGCCGCGGCTTCTGAAAGCCTCAAGCACCAGACCTTCCTGCTGTCGCAGGCGGTCTCGGTCTTCAGCGTCAGCGGCCGTTCGGAGTAGGCCGCCCGGGCGTTCCGCGCGATTGACCGGCTGCGGCCGCAGCAGAACGCCCCGCGCGGGCGCGCACCGCTTCAGGCCGACGCCAGCGCCTCGACCGCCGGCCGCTGGGCACTTTGCCACCAGCCCTTGGCGATGGCGCGGCGGCAATGCGTCGCGTCGTCGTTCAGCCAGTAGGCGTTGTCCTTCGTCACGACCAGGATCTCTTCCCACTTCGAGCCGATGCGCTGGTCGGGCGTGGCGATGTGCGGCTCCACCGCCCACACACCCTCGGGCACCGGGTGGTCGCATTCGCGGCCGTCGTTCCACAGCGGTGTCTCGACGAGCTTCGGGAACACCTTCGCCAGCCAGGTGCGGCTGGTCAACTTGACGTAGGTCGGCAACCCGAAACCGAGCCAGCGCACCTTGTGCAACGCGTTGGTCTGGATGCGCCCGAGGCGATGCCCGAGCACGCGGTGCGGGTAGTAGCGATGCACGTTGATGTAGCCGGACCTGGCGATGATCGCGTCCACCTCCTGGTAGATCGCGCGCATCGTCTTGCCTGCACGCACCGCGCGCACCACATGGTCGCGCACCTGCAGCAGCGCGCGGTCCATGCGATCGACCTCTTCGTCGCCGCCATGCACGAAGCAGTAGCCGATGTCGGCCGAGTAGCCGTCGACGATCGGCGCGATGTCCAGGATCACCGGCATGCCCTGTTGCAGCCGCGTCTTCGACGGCAGGAACTTCAGGTTGATCCAGAAGTTCTTGAACGCCGCGCGCTCGCCGAACCAGGCGAAGGGGTCGTGGAACATCTGCGTCACGCCACGCGCCTGAAGCTCGGCGCGCAACAGGCGCACCGCGTCCTGCTCGGTCATGCCGGTCTGCAGCCGCGCCTGCACGGCCTCGACCACCTCGTAGGCGAGCTTCTGAACCGAACTGAAGCGCTGCAGGTCTTGAACCTGGAACCCGATGGTCTGCATGCCTTGTCTCCGTTGTGAACGACACGGCGGCATCGTAGGCAGCGGGACCCAACACCGATTGACTTTGCGTGCCAATCGCTTGACATTCCGCGCCATGGCCCCGACCGTCGCGACACGACCGAACTGGGTGCGCAGCGGCGTGCTCGCCGGCGCAGCCGAGCTCATGCGCGAATCGGGCGCCGACCCGCTGGCCCTGGCCGAAGCCTGCGGCCTGGACCCCGCGGCGCTCGACCTGCCCGACCTGCCGGTGCCCGGCGCGGCGGTGGTCCGGTTCTTCGAAGCGGCCGCTGCCGCGACCGGCTGGCAAGACTTCGGCATCCGCCTCGCGCAGCGCCAGGACCTGTCGGTGCTCGGGCCTTTGTGGATGACGATGCGCAGTGCCCAGACCGTGCGCGACGCGCTGCAGGTGCTGGTGCAGTTCTTCGTCGTGCACACCACCGGCGCGATCGTCGGCCTGCAGGTGCAGGACGACGGCAGCGCCCTCGTCAGCTACGCGACGAGCGTCGGTGTCGACGATCGGCAAACCATCGAACTCGGCCTGGCACTGCTGTGCCACGAACTGCGCATGCACTGCGGCGCCGATTGGCGGCCCCGGGCGGCCCTGTTCACCCACGCCCGGCCGAAGAGCCTGCGCAGCCAGGAGCGCTGCTTCGGACGCGACCTGCGCTTCGACCAGGAGCGCAACGCCGTCTGGCTGGACCGCGCCTGCCTGTCGACCCCGCTGTCCGGCCGTTCACTGCCGACCCACGCCATGCTCAAGCGCGTGCTCGTCACCCGGGTCGACAACGCGCAGGCCATAGCAGCCAAAGTCGAGGGCGCCATCCGCGCACTGATGCCCTTTGCCGATTGCAGCCGCGAGCAGGTGGCGCGCATCGCCAGCCTGTCCGAACGCACGCTGCAGCGCCGCCTGGCCGAGGCCGGCACGAGCTTCCAGGATTTGCGCGACAGGGTGCGGGCAGACATCGCGCTGAAGTACCTGCGCCAGTCCAGCCTGCAGGCGGCACAGATTGCCGAAATCCTGGGCTACGCCGAGCCGGCGGTGTTCACGCGCGCGTTCCGGCGCCAGCATGGACTGACGCCGAGCGAGGCGCGGCGACGTGCCGCGGGTGGCGCGCGCTGAAGGGATGAGCGGGGTCGGCGTTGAGCGCGCCCACGAAGGGAGCCTCGGTGAGCGGGTATTCAGGTATGCAGCATCCAACGTTCGCTGCAACATGACCGGATGCAGTTTGGCGGTTCGCACATCTTTGCCAATCGCGCACCGGCGCTGATCGCCGTGGTCAAGCAGTTCCTCTTTAGGGCGCCATTCGCGGCCGCGTCCTTAAGAAGACCATTGTCTTGACTTTGCGGGAGGCCCTTCTA